>CAYONY010000031.1:0-21651 GCA_964405415.1 uncultured Fimbriimonadaceae bacterium
GGGCGCGGGCTAAAGCCGCGCGCTCCATTTCGGCTGCTCTCTGCCTTTTGCGTTCCTGCCGGGCTGAAGCCCGGAGGCCGGGGCGCGGGCTAAAGCCGCGCGCTCCATTTCGGCTGCTCTCTGCCTTTTGCGTTCTTTCCGGGCTGAAGCCCGGAGGCCGGGGCGCGGGCTAAAGCCGCGCGCTCCTTTTCCGGGAGCCGCGTGCTTCTTTTGCCTGACTTCCAAACCAGGTATCCTCTTCTCCTTCCCGCGCGCTCGTAGCTCAGTGGATAGAGCAACAGGTTGCGGACCTGTAGGTCGGAGGTTCGAGTCCTCTCGAGCGCGCCAACATTTTTCGAACCGTCCGCCGAACGGCCGACTTCTTCCCGCCGAACTCTAAGCCCGTCCTAGCTTAAGAGTAGAATCGCCTCGTGCACTTCGACCTCCTGGTCAAAGGCGGGCGGATCGTCTCTCCCGAGGGCATGCAGCAGGCCGATATCGGCATTGTGGGAGAGACCATTCGAGAGATTGGCGACTTGGCCCAGGCCGACGCCGCCGACGTGCTCGATGTCCGCGGGCTCACCATCTTTCCCGGGCTTATCGATTCGCATACCCACCTGCGCGAGCCGGGGGCGCCCCAAAAGGAGGACTTCGAATCGGGTACGCGGGCGGCGGTCGCCGGGGGGGTCACCACCGTCTTCGATATGCCCAATACAACCCCGACGACCACCGATGAGGCGGCACTTCTCGACAAAGTTGCGCGGCTCAAAGATCGCGTATGGTGCGACGTTGGGTTCTGGGTGGGCGCCACCGCCGAGAACATCGAGCAGCTTCCGGAGCTCGAGAAGAACCCCCATGTCGCCGGCATCAAGATGTTCATGGGCAGCTCGACTGGTTCGCTTCTGATCGAAGACGAAGAGACCCAGCGCCGGGTGCTGCAGTCGGGCCGCCTTCCCGTTGCGGTGCATGCGGAAGACGAGGCAAGGCTGCGCAATCGGAAGTCGCTGATGAGCCCGCACCCTTCGGTGAAAGAGCATTCCTTCATCCGCGATGAAGGATGCGCGCAAATCGCGGTGGAGCGGATCGTGCAGCTCTCGCTGGAGACGTGGCGGCGCGTCCACATTCTCCACGTCTCCTCCGATGAAGAGATCCCCCAGATCGAACGCGCCAAGGCCAATGGCTATCCGGTTACCGCCGAAGTCACCCCGCACCACCTCTATTTGGCGGCGCCCGACGCCTACCAAAAGCATGGCTCACTGGTCCAGGTGAACCCGCCGATCCGAACAAGCTGGCATCAGCAATCGCTGCGCCGGGCGCTTGCCGAAGGGGCGTTCGATACCATCGGCAGCGACCATGCCCCCCACACCTATGCCGAAAAGATGCGGCCCTACCCGGGCAGCCCGAGCGGCATTGTCGGGATCCAGACGACGCTGCCGCTGCTCGTGACGCTCGCGGTGCGCGACGAAGTGTTTCCCATCGAATCGATCGCGGCATGGATGGGGCGCAATCCGGCCCAAATGTTCGGCCTTTCAAAAAAGGGGACGATCGCCCCCGGCTACGATGCCGACTTGGCGATTGTCGACATCAACCTCAACCGGCAGCTCACGGCGAATTGGCTGCGGTCCAAATGCACGTGGAGCCCGTACGTCGGGGAGCGGCTTTTCGGATGGCCGATGCATACGGTGGTTCGGGGGCGGGTGGCCCTGCGCGATGAAGAGCTGGTGGGCCCTCCCAATGGGCGGGCCGCGGAATTCGATCGGGTCGAAGCGGCGACGACCTGAGGGCGCTTCCGGTTAACGCGCCAAGAACAGCTTGGCAAGCGGGACCCCTTCATCGTATAGTTACCGGCATGCAGCGATCCGTCGGGCTTGGAGTCTTGGTTGCCGTCTTGATCGGAGGCGTGGTGACGTGGGCCATCTCCGACGACCCCGTGGCGCCGGCCCCGAAGCCGCAGGCGCCGATGGCTTCCGGCTATGTCTTTGTCGACACCAATCGCAATCGGATCAAGGATATCGGCGAACGCGGTTTGAGCGGCATCCGGGTCTCGAATCAGAGCCAGATCGTGAAAACCGATCGGAACGGGCGGTGGGAGATGCCGCTCGAGCCGGACGAAGACACGACTTACTTTGTGGTCAAACCGCGCGGCTACATGACGCCGACGGATGAAAACCACTTGCCGAAGTTCTATTACATCCACAAGCCCAAGGGCTCGCCCAAACAGCGTTTTCCGGGGGTGGAGCCCACCGGACCGCTGCCTTCCTCCATCGACTTTCCGCTGTATGAGCGGTCGGAGCCGAACGCCTTTGAAGCGCTGTTTTTCGGGGATACCCAGCCGCGAGATGTGCGCGAAGTGGATTACATCCGGCACGACATCGTGGAGCCTCTGATCGGCAAGACGCGCGCGCATTTCGGCGTCACGCTTGGCGATATCGCCTTCGACGATCTAAGCGTCTTCGACCCGCTGATCAAGACGGTTGCCCTGCTCGAATTGCCCTGGTACAACGTGCTGGGCAACCACGACATCAATTACGACGCCGAGACCGATGACCAGTCAGACGAGACGTTCGAACGCTATTTCGGTCCGAACTACTATTCCTTTGACCACGGTCCCGTCCACTTCGTCGTTCTCGACAATGTCGAATGGATCAAGGAAGGGGAGCGGGGGCGTTATCGGGGCGGCTTGGGGCAAAAACAACTGGCCTGGGTCGCGAAAGACTTGGCGATGGTTCCCAACCACCAGCTTGTGGTCTTCATGATGCATATCCCGATCGTGGAGACGGTCGATCGGGAAGCGTTCTTCGCCCTGATCGAAAAGCGGCCCTACGCGCTGTCGGTCTCCGCGCACACGCACTATCAGGAGCACATCATGCTCAGCACGAAGCACGGGTGGAAGGCGGACCACGCCCACCATCACGTGGTGAACGTGACGACGTGCGGCAGCTGGTGGCAGGGCTCACCTGACGAATACGGGATTCCCCATGCGACGATGCGCGACGGGGCGCCCAACGGCTATTCGATCTTCCGCTTCGATGGCAACCAATACAAAATCACGTTCCGGGCCGCGCGCCGGCCGGAAACCTACCAGATGGACATTCACGCGCCCGAGTTCGTCGATCGGGCCGATCTGGCTTCCACCGAGGTGCTGGTCAACGTGTTTGGCGGCTCGGTCAAGTCGAAAGTCGAGATGCGCGTCGGCGATGGTCCGTGGGTGGTTCTTGACAAGGTGATACGAAAAGACCCGGTGTTTGCCGCCGCGAGCGTCAAGGACAAGGAACTTAAGGCGCCGTTCCGGCCCCTTCCTGACCCGATCGATTCGCCCCACATGTGGGCCGGAAAGCTCCCGGCCGGGCTGAATCGTGGGATGCAGCCGATCCACGTGCGGACGACCGACATGTTCGGGCAAGTGTATTTAGCCACGCGTGGGGTTCAGGTTCGGTAGCCCCTCCCTCAGTTTCGCGGAAGGCGAAACTGAGGGAGGGGTTGGGGAGGGAGATCCGGTGGTCGCTCTTGCAGGCGTCGTCGAATTGCCTTAGAATGGGGGCAAAGCCATGGACATCCTCAAGCTCATCCTCGCCGTCGTTTTCCTTTTGGCCGGGCTCATCGGGTGGATCCTCATTCTCATCGAAGCGTTCAAGGATGAGATTTGGAAGGGAATTCTGGGGCTGCTTTGCGGCCTCTACTTCCTCTATTACGCGCTTTTCGACTTCGAGCACGATGACAAGTGGCTGATTGTGTTGCTCGCACTGGGCGGGAACGCGATCGCGGCAGGGATCTTGCGGCTCTGATGGCCGCCTGCCCGATCGAGCCGAGCCCGAGCCGGATCCGATCGATTGACGTCGTGAGGGGCCTGACGATCCTCGTCATGATGTTCGTCAACGACCTCGCGGGGGTCAAGGACGCGCCCCGGTGGATGAAACATGTGCAGCCGCCGGATGCGGACGGCATGACGTTTGTGGACGTGGTGTTTCCGGCGTTTCTGTTCATCGTCGGCATGTCGATTCCCTTCGCGCTCGCGAAGCGACGCGAAGGCGGCAGCGCATGGGGGCACGTCTTGCTTCGCGCCGTGAGCCTCATCGCGATCGGTGTGCTTATGGTCAATACGGAAACGATGGCGGAAGGCGGTCCGCTCAGCAAGCCGGTTTGGTCGCTCTTGATGTATGTCGGTGTGGCTCTGGTGTGGCTGCCCTGGCCGTCCCGCGTGGCCTGGCTGCGCGGCTTGGGTGGGGCCGGAATCGTTGGGCTCGCCTTTCTTTACCGGGGCAACGAGGTGGACACGCTCGTTCAGCTTCGGCCGCAATGGTGGGGAATACTTGGACTCATCGGCTGGGCCTACCTGGTGGCGGCGGCCGCCTTCCTCCTGGCGCGGGAGCGCCTCGCCCCCCTCCTGGGCCTCACGTGCCTCCTCTATCTGATGTATGCCGCCAACCAGGGCGGGGCGTTCGCCGGATTCAACGAAGTCGTTCCGTGGATCGACTTGGGCGGCGCGCTCGGCTCCCACGCGGCGCTCACGCTCTCGGGCGCCGTGCTGGGGGTGATGATCCGACGCGCCTCGGCGGCAGGAGATCTGACGGTCGCGGTGCGCCAAGCGTTCGGGTTTGGAATCGGAATGGCGCTTGCCGCGTGGCTGCTGCATGCGGCGGCCGACCTCCATCCGATGTTCCGCTATAACAAGATCGCCGCGACGCCCGCATGGTGCCTCCTGTCGGCGGCCTACACCACCTGGATCTGGGCGATTACGGCTTGGCTGACCGATGTGAAGATGTACCGGCGTGGGTGCGGTTGGCTTTCGATGGCGGGGCAGAACGCGCTTCTGGCCTACATCTTGGCCCCGGTGGCCTATCTCCTCTTGGATTTGGGATTGGGCGCGGTCGGGATCGCGAACCCCTATTGGGGGTGGGGCGACACGTTTGCCGGTGGGCTGGCGCGGGCGATCGGCTTTGCGGTGGGGATCACCTGGCTGGCGGCGTGGCTGATGCGGCGAAAGGTGGTGCTGCGGCTGTGAGAAGGGTTTGGGGGGCGATTTTGGCAACGAGCCTCATCGTGCTGGGGTGCGCATCCGCGCCTACCAGGGAAAGCGGCGGGGGGCTGTCGGAAGTCGGAACGAGGCCCTACCAGAACTTAGCTCCTCCAGGGAAAGAGGGCGGAGAGCCTGATTACAACTTGGTCGATGCTCCGCTCAAGGTGGACTCGGGATTGGGAAGTCCGCCCTGGAGAGGCGAACTGAAGATGACATCCCAGCAAAGTACGGAAGCGGATCGACTTCAAAACCTGGAGCACCAAGCCTATGCCCGGCGAATGGACGCCGTTCAAAAGGGCCGCCCGAGAGAAGAACTTCAGCGGCTGTTGAAAGACCAACTCTCTTACTCGCCAAAGATTTTGGCGCTGCTTAGCGAAAGCCAGAAGAAGCGGTTGTTTCAGCTTCAACTCCAGCGTCGCGGGCTCGGCTTTGCGGCGAGCCACCTCGACTTTGTGCGCGCCCTGGGATTAACGCACTCACAACTCATTAAGATCGCCGCGATCAATCGCCGGCATCGACAGATTCAAAGCGATCTCTTTCGGAGACTTGGGCTGGAGCAAAGAGCCTTCGTCGTGGAGTTTTCGGGCCGTTGGCCTGCCGCCGAGTTTCGTCGCCGGCGCAATGCCGCAAGTCTCCGTTCATTCCAAAACATGAATACGGCCCAAGCCCGTGACCGGGATCAGGAAGCGGAAGAGCATCGCCGCGTTTTGAGTCCGGAGCAGAGGGCGAAATGGATCAAAATGCTCGGGCCAAAATACGTCGAACCGCCTTGGCCCTGAGGTTACCGGACCTCCACCCCTAACCCCTCCTCCTTCAAAGGAGGAGGGGAACTAATTGAACTCCGCCACGACGAACGTATGGTCGCTCGGCTTTTCGAGGCCACGGGGAACCTTGTCGATCACACAGGAAGTGCACGTCGCGGCGAGCGGCGCGGTCGCGTAGATGTGGTCGATCCGCCACCCCAAATTCTTCGCGAAAGCTTGCTGGATGAAAAACTCCCAGTAGGAGAAATGCCCGGGTCCCGAGGTGAACTTTCGAAACGTGTCGGTGAGGCCCCACTCAACGATCTGGGCCAGCCGCTTCTGCTCTTCCGGATGAAAGCAGACGCTCCCGCGCATCTTGGCCGGATCAAAGACGTCGTCGTCGGTGGGCGCGATGTTGATGTCGCCCAGCCACACGACCGGATCGCTGGCGGCGTGGCGCTCGGCGAGCATGCGGCCGAAGCGCTCAAGCCAGCGCAGCTTATAGTCGAACTTGTCGGTTCCCACTTGGGTTCCGTTCGGCACGTACGTATTGACGACCGTGACCCCGTTCACCCGGGCCGAGAGGATGCGGCAATCATCCCACCAAAGCGCATCCTGAAATCCAAAACGGACCTCTTCCAGCGGCGCTTTTGAGGCGATCGCCACCCCGTTGTAGCTCTTTTGCCCATGAAAGGCGACCTGGTAGCCCGCGGCTTCGAAGGCAGCGGCGGGGAACTCCGCATCGACGACTTTGGTCTCCTGGATCGCCAACACGTCGGGCTGATGGGTCTGGAGCCAATCGAGCACGATTTCAAGCCGGGCCCGGATGGAGTTCGCGTTGAAGGTCGCGATTTTCATCGAAGGCCCAGTTTAGCCGGGCTTCAAGGGCTCAAGCCACTGAAACGTTCGCGGCCGCCGACGCTTCGACCGCGACCACTGCTTTGGCGGTGGCCGCGCGCTTGCGCGCGTACATTCGCTCGTCCGCCACTCGGGTGAGCCGTTCGAACGAGTCTCCATCCTTGCCGCACGTCGCGAGGCCATAGCTGATCCCCGCCGAGCAGCCGAGGCTGGCCAGAATTCGGCGATAGCCGGAATGCGCCTTCTCAAGAAGGTGGCGCGCGTCCTTGGCGCTGATGTTTTGAAAGAGGACGACGAATTCGTCCCCGCCCATCCGGCCGATTTGGCCCTTATCTTTGACCACCGATTCGAGCCGTCGGGCCAACACGCGGAGCGCGTGATCGCCGAATGCGTGGCCGTTGGTATCGTTAAGCGCTTTGAAGTCGTCGCAGTCCAGTACGCCGACGTGAATGCGCCCGTCGCCGCCGCAGCGGGCGATGGCCGCATTGGCGGCTGCCTCGATCGAGGTTCGGTTCACCAGCCCGGTGAGCGGGTCGTGAGAGGCCTGTTGGCGGGCGGTTTTGAGCGCGTTTTCGATGTGGAGAATCGAAATGAGAAAGCCGCCCAGGCCGATCCAGCGGATGGCGAAGGTCAGCACCGCCTCATCCTGGGTCATCGGAACGCCGCCCGCATCGGTGAGGCTCATGAGCGTTCCCACGAGCACCATCGCAAAGCAGCCGGCCGCGCCTCCCGCCAGCCGCGCTGCCAGCCAGATTGGCAGCATGTAGATGATGGTGAAAGCGGAGAGGTGTCCGGTCATCGAGTCGACCGCGAACAACAAAGAGAGCAGCAGGACGGTGAGCACCGCGACGCGCGCCCACGACATCGACGTATAGGCGCGTGCGGCGCGGACCGCATAGCCTTGGACGATGCGGCGAAGGCGCAGCCCAAGCTGGGCCGCCCGAGGAAATTTCGCCTGAAACCGGTGCATTCGGTCCACCGCCGTTGCGGCAAGTGCATCCCGCAGGTCGAGCCAACGCTCGCCCATCGCTTCCGTCCGGCTAACCCGTTCGGCCACGGCCTGCGAGGTCTTTTCGGCGTGAGCCGAGACCGCTCCCCACACCCCCGGCAGTCTTGCGGGTTCCGGGGTCCGCCTCTCCGTTCGATCCTGGTCCGAATTGCAATCACCAAACATCACACTCCAATGATCGGAAACCCTCGCAGGATGCTTTAGGGATTTGAAGGGCAAAAGCCGAGAGATGGCTTCACTTTTTACGGAGTTTTAGACCGGTTATCCACCGCCTCGCCGCCGATTGAACGTGGATCGCTGGGGAAAACGCGGCCTTCTTCGAGTTTTCTTATATTGGGGGTTGGAGCAAAGGGATGCCCTGACCGGCGGGAATGGGCTCTGGACACCGTTCGTGGAACGGGCACCGGCCCCCAGGACAGACGGAAAGGCCGTGGGAGGCGTACTTGGAGTGCCCGTCGGCAAAGACGGTGACGACGGTTGGGCGGCCGCTCCGCCAGCGTTTGGCGGCGATCCAATTGGCCCCGCTAGAAATGCCGCAGCACAGCCGGTGCCGTTCCCGCAGCGCATGGGCGCCCTCGATCGCTTCGGCGTCCGCGACGACTTCGACCGCATCGATCATCGGATGTAGCCCGCCGTTTGGCCCTTGGACAAGGGGCGGGATGAAGCCATCGCCAATCCCGAAGATGCGGTGGGGGCCGTTGGGACCACCGCTCATGACGGCGGCTTCGGCGGGCTCGACGGCAACGATTCTGACGTTTGGCCACCGTTTTCGGAGAGCTTGGCCAACGCCGATGAGGGTGCCCCCGGTGCCCACGCCGGCGACGAACACGTCGACCGGACGTTCGCCGAGCGCCTCCAGAATCTCTCTCCCGGTCGTTTGGGCATGGCATTCGGGGTTGAGCGGGTTCGCGAATTGGTCGAGGCAGAACACGTCGGACGATTGGGCGAGCCGGTCGCGAACCTCCACCGCCTCCGCGAAACTGCCGGCCTCGGAGACGAGAACGAGCTCGGCGCCCAGCCCGCGAATGAGCGCTTTGCGTTCTTCCGTCATGTGTTCGGGCATGACGATTGTTACCGGATGCCCGAATTCCCGGCCGTAATAGGCCAGGGCGATGCCGGTGTTGCCGCTCGTGGCTTCGACCAGGCGCATGCCGGGGCGCAAGGAACCCTTGCGGCGAGCCGACTGCAGGATAAAGCGGACGATGCGATCCTTGATCGATCCCGTCGGGTGCACGCATTCGAGTTTGGCAAGGATGTCCTCCGCTTCGGCGAGCGGGGTGGCGGCAAAGGTTCCAAACTCATCCGTCATGGTGTCATCCTAAGGATGGGCGGATCGGGAGGGCATCCGCCGCCGTCAATTTGGGCGGCATCGAGTTGGGAGGGCGATGCGCGAGATCCACCTGTTGAATCCGATGGCGAACGCGTTTGGGGGCAGCGAACGCCGCACGCTGGCGCTGGCCGACCTGCTACAGGGCCACGCCAAGGTTCGCATTTGGAGCTTTGGCGCGGCCGATCCTCGCCTGCACTCGAAAACCCCGGCGACCCCGGTCGACGTCTCGAAGCTGCGTTTCCCTCGCGAGGGCACGCTGGTGGTGGTGGGCTGCTATTTCGAAATTCCGGCGTGGGTCTCGGTGATGCGGCCGGAACGGGTGATTCTGGTCTACAACATTCCCCACGTCTCTCAGCTTCACCATGCCGCCTACGTGCTGCAAGCCTATGGCCATCGCAACGTGGAAGTCGTGGCGGCAAGCAAAGCGCTGGCCAAACAGGCGGCCGAGCTCGGATGCCAGGTGGCGGGTGTCGAGCCATCCTGGATCGACCTCACCCGGTTTCAACCGGCGCCGATGAACGCCGCCCGACCCTTCACGGTCGGACGGCATAGCCGCGACGTCGGCGACAAGTTCCACTCGGAGGACGGCAAGCTCTTTCAGGCGATCGCCGAAAAGGCGGTCGTCCGGATCATGGGGGGAACCCTGTTGAAGGACGCGGTGAACGGTTCGCCTCGAATCGAACTGCTGCCGGCCGGAACGTTCTCATCCGAGGGCTTTCTGCATGGGATCGACGCATTCGTCTACCGAACTTCGGAGAACTGGAACGAAGCCTGGGGACGGGTGGTTGCCGAAGCGATGGCCTGTGGACTGCCGGTCGTCGTCGATCGCCGGGTGGGAATGGTGGAGGCCTTGAGCCCGGGAGTCGATGCGCTCGTGTTCGAATCGACGGCTGAGGCCCTGGCCCTCGTCGAATCCTTGAGGACGGATTCGCAACGGCGCGCGAAGCTGGGCTCGGCGGCTCGGCAAACGGCCGAGCGCCTGTTTGGCGCCGAGGCCCGCCGCGATTGGGTTCGCTACTACGCCCAGGGCAAACCTTTGCGGAGTTCGGCCGCCGAAGCTCAGGGCGTGTAGCTGAGCCCTTTTCGAACCTTCCGGTAGCCGCCCTCGCCGGGAAGAAACGCGTGGCACCAGGTCAGCTCCCCTCCGTAAACATGGAGGGTGACGGCGGCCCGATCGGTCTCGGCATTCTCAATCGTGTGGTAATCGAAGGGAGGGATCAGCGCCCCCGCTTTGCCGACTCCGGCTTGGATTTCACGCTCCGGGGTGAAGTGGAGCACCTCGTCCTCTTCATCGTTATGAAGGTCGTAACTGACGACGTTGATCACGCCCCGATAGACGCATTCGCAGCACCAGAGCCCGGCGTGATCGTGCAGGGGTGTGCCCTGGCCGGGGCCCCAGACCATGGCCAGGAGGGTAAAGCGTTCGTTGGGATCTTTGTAAACCAGCCGCCGCGCATAGCGGTCCGTCGCCGGCTGGAGAAAGCGATCGTCGATAAAATCCTCGCCGCTCGCGCAAATGTGCTCAAGGACGTTTTTGACTTTGTGGCAACAGCGATTGGGGTCGCTGGTCTCGACGGCATGCGCAAGCATGGCGATGAGTTCGTCGAGCTTGGAAGCGGCGGCGGGGGTCATGCCCCTATTATAGGTGAGGCGGGGGGAAAAGGACGAAGGTTGAAGGACGGAGGGTCAATGGGGCAGGCCGCTCGCACTGGCTCTTGAATTCGTCCCGCTGCAACTTTTGTACGGTCATTTGGCAGGGTTGAACCCGTCGTTAGGAGGAGAGGCGCATGGAATCTCTGGGGCTCATCGAGAAACTCTCTTCCTTGGACCCGGTCAGCGTGGGGCTCAAAGCCCTCCTGGTCGTGTTCTGTATTTTCGTCTGGTGGCGAATGCGGCGGTGGACGGAGTTCGATTGAGGCAACCCTCACCCCTCTCCCTTTTTCAAGGCAACGTTGCGAGGGCTACGGTCCTCGCAGCAGCCGTAACCCATTGAGAATCACCAAGACGGTCGAGCCTTCATGCCCGACCACCGCGATCGGCAGAAGCAGATTCCGGTAATCCGGCCAAAACTGGTCGAAGAGCATCGAACCAAAGGTCAGCACGGTGATGACGCCGGTTGCGAACACAAGATTTGCGCGAATGACGGCGTTGGTCCGTCGTCCAAAGCGGATGAGCTGCGGGATGCGCGAAAGACGGTCCTGCATGATCACGACATCCGCTGCGTTGAGGGCCACATCGCTGCCCAGGCCGCCCATCGCCACGCCAACGGTCGCGCGGGCCAGGCTGGGCGCATCGTTAATGCCGTCTCCGACCATCATGACCGTTCGCCCCAACTCGACCTCTTGAGCGGCTAAACGCTCTTTGTCGTCGGGCAACAATCCGGCGTGGATTCGGGAGATTCCCAGCTCTTCGGCAATCGCCTGGGCGGTTTCTTCGGTATCGCCGGTGAGCATGACCGGCTCGCGAAGGCCAAGGCTTCGCAGTTCGGCAAGAAACTCGGCCGCTTCGGAACGAGGCTCATCCCGAACACCCAACGCGGCCCAATGCCCGTCGAACTCAAGAACCGCCACCGTCATGCCCTTGGCCTGCTGCTCTTCGGCGTGGATTCGAAAATCCTCGGGGATGCCGCTCTCGAAAAAGCGGCGCTGGCCGATCCGGACCGCGACGCCATCGACGGTGGCGGTGACGCCCATTCCGGCGACGGCCCGCTGCTCCGCCGCTTCCGGAACCTCGATGCCATGCTCGCGGGCGGCATGGACAATCGCTTCGGCGATCGGGTGCGTGCTGTATTGCTCGGCCGCCGCGGCGACGCGCAGAATCTGCCGGGCCTCCGGCGACATCTCGCGACCGCGGCTCCAGCAAGCGTGTTCTTCGACACAAAGGCTTCCCCCGGCGGGAACCGTCTCCGGCACCCCGGTGCAGACGCAAATCTCGACCAGTTTCGGTTTCCCCGCGGTCAGGGTTCCGGTCTTGTCGAGCAGGATCGTATCGACGCGTCCCGCCGACTCGATGAATTCGCCACCGCGTACCAGCATGCCGTTGCGCGCACACCACGCGAGGGCGGAGAGGGTGCTGGCGGGGGTGCTGATCACGACCGCGCACGGGCTGAGCGCGACGAGCAGGGTGAGCGCGCCGTAGAGGGCGTCCGGGCCTGGCTGATTGAGCAGGAAGCGAATAAGCAACGAGATCCCAAACGCCAGGATCACGAAAACGGTGTAGCGCTGGCCGAACCAAGCCGAGATCCGTTCGCCGCTGGCTTTGTTCTCCTGGGCGTCGCGGACGAGGTCGACGATCTTTTCCAGGGTCGTGTCGCCCACGGCATGGGTGACTTCCATCACGACCATGCGGTCGAGGTTTTGGGTTCCCGCCAGCAGCCGGTCGCCTTCGACCCGCTCCACCGCGGCGGATTCGCCGGTCATCGCGCTTTGGTCGACACTGGTTTGGCCCTGGCGGACGATCCCATCGGCGGGAACCGCTTGATAGGGCGGAACGCGCACGTGGTCGCCGGCCTTGAGCGTCTCCACCGGCACCGTTTCATCGCCATCCGCTCCGATGCGGATTGCGGTCTCGGGGCGAAGCTTGATGAGCCCTTCGATGGCGGACTTGGTGCGCGACAACGTCAGCGATTCGAGGGTGCTGCTCAGGCTGAAGAGAAAGAGCAGAACGGCGGCTTCGGCGGGATGGCCCACCGCGACCGCCCCGGCGGCGGCAAAGACCATGAGGAAGTTGACGTCGAGCTCGCGATCCCGGAGGCTGCGGTAGGCGGCGCCCAAAGCAAAGTACGAACCGAAGAGGACGCTGAGATAGGGGATGACGGGGTGTAGACCGAAGAAACTGAGGACGAGAAACAGTCCGCAGAGGGCGGTCAACACGACTTGGAGATTGCGCAGAAGAGCCAAGTTGAGAGGAGTTTACTGTCCCGAGTCCCTTCCCACCGCCGCGTCGGCTGTTTGCTTTGGACATAATCGGCAATTGGAAACGCCGACTGGGCCGATGGAATCCCGAACCGACAAGCCTGCCGAGCCCCCAAACGCCGCCGAACGAGAGACTCGGCTCTTGGTCCAGATCGTTCTAATCGGCTTTGCTCTGAACGCGCTTTCATGGGCCGCATGTTTTTTTGAGCGCAACAGCCTTGCCCAACTGGTGTCCTTTCGCATTGGCGACACCGCGGCTCTGATGGGATGTCTTGCCGCAAGCCGCTATGTGGGAAACCGTGGGCTCCAAACGGCCGCGGTCGGCTTCGGAATGCTGGGCATCGTCCACGGAGTTTCGGCGAGCGCCGCCGGACTGACGTCCGTGAACGCCGAGACCAATGCCAATATGATCGTCCCCATGGTGCCGGCGTTCGTGATGATGCTCGGATGCCGCATATTTCCGACCTGGTTGAGGCTGGCCGGGCTGGGATTGGTGATTCCTTTCGGCTGGCTTTTCTATCGGATCGCGGCGCGGCACGATTACTTCGATTGGACTCTTTTCCTCGCATACGGACTGCTCGTAATTGTGGAGGTCTGTTGGGCGGCGTTTATCTGGCGAGACTTTCGTGGACCCGGCGAACGGCTCGAAGCCGATGTTCGGAAGTCCTGAAGCCGCTTCAAGTTCTCCGCATGCATGGTCTCGGCCTCCGGGGTTTCCAAAAGGATGGGAATCCACTCGAAACGAGGATCGTTCACCATGAGTTGGAAGGCTTCGGGTCCGATTTCGCCTTCTCCGATGGGGGCATGGCGGTCGACCTTCGAGCCGAGCCCTTTTTTGCTGTCGTTGGCGTGAACGGCCTTCAGGTTGGAGAAGCCAACTTTAGTTTCGAATTCCTTGAAGGTGGCGTCGTACGTCTCGGGCGTGCGGATGTCGTAGCCGGCAACGAAAATGTGGCAGGTGTCCAGACAGATGCCGAGTCGGGGGTGGCCCTTGAGCGCGTCGAGGAAAAAGGCGAGCTCCTCGAAAGTGTAATTGAGCGCCGAGCCCTGGCCGGCTGTCGTCTCCATGAGAAGCATGACGTCGTCCGGCGTTTCCGCGAGGACCTCCCGGATTCCTTCGGCGGCTTTGGTTTTGGCGGCGTCGCGGTCTTCGCCCATCGAGGCGCCGATATGGCTGACCGCCCAATGGATCCCGTAAGCGTGGCAGCGGTTGAGTTCGCCTTTGAGCCCCTCGAGGCTTTTGGCCCGAATTTCGGGATTCGGAGCGCAGAGATTGACCAGGTAGCTGTCATGGCTCACGACGACGTTGATTTCGGTCTCGCGTTGAGCCGATCGGAACGCGTCAATCTTCTCGGGGGTCACCGGTGCTGCTTTCCACATTTGGGGGCTCGAGGTGAACACTTGAACGGCGGTGCAGCCGATGGCATGGCCGCCGAGGATCGCATTGTGGATGCCTCCCGGCGCGGGCATGTGGGCGCCAAGGAGTTGAGCGGGCATGAGGCGGAGTCTACACCTGAAATGGGATAGGGGACAGGGGATAGGGGATAGGGGAAATGTTAGAGGTGAGCGGGTGTAGGTGAGCGGGTGTGGGGGTGAGGAGGAGGGAAGGTTCGTACCAGGATTTTCGGAATCGAGTGAACCGAAACCGAACCGAGCGGCACCCATCCAATAATCAACTTCAGGAGTTCCGATGATCCGAAAAGACGAATTGCTTCACCAAGTCAACGTTCAAAGGCCGTGCCCCGCGAATTGGGATGCGATGGACGGCGATGCCTCCAAGCGCTATTGCGGGCAGTGCCGGCACCACGTTCACAATCTATCTGAAATGACCGCCGCCGAGGCGGAGGCACTCCTGGCCAACCGAACCGAGCGACTTTGTGTACGATACGTTAAAGATTCACTTGGAAACGTAATCACGAGAGATCGGCGTCCGCGTCGCCTGGGCCTTTGGGCTCGATTGGCGTTTGCAGTTTCGGCGGCGCTGAGCCTTTTCGGCTTCCAACAGCCCCCTGCCAAACCGGCCGAACAGGGCGACGTGGCGGTACCCAAACGGTCCGGCAAAATGCAGCAGATCTTGGGAAAAAATGCGATCCCTCGTCAAGTTCAAGGCACGCCGGTGCCGACCACCGGGATCGTCGCGCCGACCGGTCCCGACGGCAAGCCATGGAAGCCGCCGGCTCCTCCCAAAGTCGAGAAGAAGATCGTCAAGAAGAAGGTCAAGAAGGTGGCCAAACCCAAGCCGGTCGTGAAGGCCAAGCCGGTTGCCTCCAAGCCCAAGCCGCCGGCCAAGCCCTAGACTCGTCGCTTTACTTCACGCCCGTCCATCGCTTGGCGTTCACCTCGCTTTGCCGAGCCATCCATCGATCGGTCCCCGTGCGTTCCAGCAACTTGTGGCGCTCGGCATCAAAGTGCATCGACCGAAGCGGATGGTGGGCAATGGAAGGCATTTTCTTCGGATCGAATTGCCGAACGAAGAACGGGAAGAACCCGCAAGGGGTCGTCGCGATGTCGAACTCGGCCAAGCCGACGAAGACCCCATTCGAAATCCGTTGAAAGCCATATTTGTCTTCGAACACACGATCGGGCCCGGGCGCACAGACCGGAATCCGGACTTTGAGCTCTCTCGAAACGTTGGGCCAGCGGTATTCCGTGGTGGCGCGCAGGCTGTATACCGGCACGCCGTCGAGCCAGCAATAGGGGCGCAGACGATAGGGCCGATCGAAGCCGAGTCTCGAAAGCTTGGGAGTCTTCGGCTTGGGCGCGGCGCCTTGGTTGCGGGGCCGGTTTCGGTCGTCTTCCTCCACTTCGAGCGCGACGCCATAGCCAACGCCCTTTTCGTCCAATGCCGCCGCTTCCATATCGACGTTCGGTGTCGCCCCTCCGGTCCAAAGGATGTGCACCTCGCCGGATTCCTCTTGAAAGGCGCCGAGCAACCGGACTTCCACCCCGCCGACGGTTTGGCCGGGCGCTTTGGCGGCGGCCCGCATCGAAGCGGCCATCGCGGCCTCATCGTAGACCACCAGCCCTTTAGGCTGAAACGCAAAGTGGGCGTCGGGAAGCTCCTTGGGATAGAAATACTGCTTGACGGAATAGCGCGCCCAGTTCGCATCTTTCGCCGTACGCTTCCGAAAACCCTCGATCCGCACCGGAAGTCGTGTGGTCGGATCGGCCAGTATCCGCATCCGAAATGGCTCGCCGTAAGCCCATTTCGGCGTCGAAACAACCTCGAACGCAATGAGCTTTCGACCCTCAAACTCCGTGGGCTCTTGGCTGACATGGAAGGACTTCGACCGTTCGCGCTGCTCGGCGAGGATCCGGTCGATCGAAGGTTCGTCGTTGCCTTCTAAGAACGGGCTCGAGAGGGACTTTCGGGCGATTCCCAACCAGGGATCGATCTGCCACCAGTGCTCGCCGTCGAATCCGGCGGACATGCGCATCTGGTCTTGATAGCGCCGCTTCTTGCCTTTATGCCACTCTTCGCGGCTGATCTGGCCCCGAGAATCAAGGGTGCGAATGTACGCCGCCGGAACTTTGCCATAAGTTGCCGTGAGATCAGCCCACCCAAACGCTCGGACCGGCGAGCTAAGAAGTGAAAGGCCGACCGCAATGCCAACGCCGACGACCGATACGGCGCCGACAGGATAGAGGATCCGCGTCCTTAAGTGGGCCGGTGGCCGGGGTCGGGCCAATCTGCGGAGGTCGCGGCAAGCCTTCGAAAGTCGTCGATCAAATCCCATTCTCTATCTCCTTGGTTTCCACTCCGGCGGGGTATCCCCAGGCCGGGCCGAGGACGAAGCGCAGCCGTTGGCGGGCCAAATGGCAGCGCGATTTGACTGTCCCGATGGGGATATCCAGAACGGCCGCCACCTCGAACACGGAAAGCTCGTGCACAAAGCGCAGAACAAACGCGGCGCGCTGTTCTTCCGGCAGACTCCGGATCGCACCGGCGAGAACCATCGCATCCGGTCCCACTTCACTTGCCGAGGGATAGTCCTCAGGGATGGGCCCGTTGTCGGTCCGGGCTTCGCGGAGCCAATGGAGAAACTCGCGGTAGGCGATTCGATAGAGCCACCCTTTGAGCGAGCTTTCGTTGCGAAGCGAACCCAAATGGCGCCTGGCGCTCACAAAGGTCTGTTGAGTGAGATCGGCGGCTTCGTCTCGGGAACCGGTCAGGTGCCCAAGAAGGGCCAAAACCCCCGGATAATGCTCGCCGGCAAAGACCTCGAAGGCTTCCGTGTCCCCTTCCAAGAGCTTGTGTTGGCGCCCTTTGATTTTCCAAATGGCCATCTTCAAGGGTTCAGAGACGCCTCAGAGGCATTCGGTTCAGTCGAAAATGAAGCAACGCTTAATCCAATGCGCATTAATGGAGAGCCAGGAAGCCGTAACCGAGAGCGAGAGCAGTAAACAGCGTGGTCAGCAGCGCGTGGCCGATCGCGATGCCGGCGCCGGGGGGCCAATCCTCATGCTTGAGCCAGAAGGCATCAAAGGCCAGGCGCAGAACCCAAAAGAGCGCGATAAAGCCGGCAAAGCCCCGGGCCGCGCGAGTGCCGGCGGCAAGCTCGTCGTGGAGCCAAAAGGTCAGGACGCCGAAAGCAAGGATCGTCAAGGCGATGAACACGCCGTACGTCCAGACGAGCTTGCGGTTGAGGTTGGAGAGGCGGGGAAGCTCTTCCTTCCAGTTCAGCCGCGCGGGGACCTGGAAGCTCGCGGTGAGAACAAGAAGCTGAAGGCTGCCGAGAATCCAGATGCCGTGGGAGAGCCACTGGTCTGAGGATTGGCGATGGACCAGTCCTCCGAGAAGCGGGAACAGCGGTTCGACGCAGGTTGCGCGAAACGGTCCGTGGAAGAGAAGGGGAAGCGGGATCAGAATAACGGCCCAGGTGAAGAGCCGCGAGCGGATGCGCAAGCGGTGTTCAAGGGCGAGTCCCCCCGCTTGGAGGGCAAAGTAGGCCATGGGCAAACCGTAGCCACCTCCAGCGGGATAGCTGATCGCGGCTTCGTGCAAGAGTCCGGACGCCAAAAACGCGGCATAGTGCGAAGACCTCGGGGAGAGCCATTTTCGGAAAAGGGGGACGCCGAGGAGGCGGTTCATCTCCACGAACGCCAAATTCCAACGGCGCGACCAAAAGTCATCGAGCCTTTTCGAGGCCAGGGGGCGATCGAACAGGTCGCCGACCGGCCAGCCGTGGGCGCGCAAAAGGACCGGCAGCATGGTCCCGATCCCGAAGTGGATGGCCGTGAGGAGCGCGGCGATCCCCAGTGCGCCGAGCCAAGAAGTCGGAATCGTTTGATGGAACAGGCTCAGCGTCAGCACGGCGACGGCGCCGGCCGCGAAAAACGTCAAACCCCGGGCAAAGCCGCGCCCGGTTTCGCCGGTTTCGGCGCGCGCGTCCTGGAAAGGTCGGGAGTCGACTCCAGGCCAGACCAGCCAATAGGCAAGGAAAGCCTCGAGGCGCGTGCGGTGGGGACGCTTCAGTCCAACCCAAACGACCGACGCGAGCTTCACGATCGCGAGCAAGGCAAAGGTGGACCAACCGAGCCGTTGCCAGGGCGTCCAGGCCTGCGCTCCCGCAAGGGCAAGCCCAATCCAGCCAACGAATGATAGAGCCAAAAAGACCTTCCAGAACGCGACCCAGCCGGGGTGAACAAGCATTCGGTGGCCACTCACGGCCCAATTATAGGTCATAACTTTCTGAATGTTCAATTATATATGAAAATATTGTGGACTGCCGATTGCAGGAAGGGAGCTCTGCGGGCAACAGGCTGGCTACCAGATAACCCGAACTGGATACTGGTTAAAAATGGGATCGGGAGAGACGATTGGAAGGGACTCGGCGATGCCCTGGCACATGATCAACCGGTCAAATGGATCTCGGTGGTGAAACGGCAGCCGCATTTGCTGGTGGCAAGCTTCTCGTCCCAGGTCGAGCAGCTCCACATGATAGTTGTCCACGAGCGTATCGATCGCTTCTCGTACGGAAACCTTAAGAGGAAGTTTCTTCAGCAGGGCTTTGACTTCCAATTCCCAAATCGAGATGACGCTCACGTAGCAAGTGACGTGGTCGTCTTCAATAAGTTGGCGGGCCGCTACTGAAATCCGACGCGGATTGGCGTCAAGCCAGATGGCCACAGCTGTATCGAGCAGGACCTTCACAATTCGATCGGCCGTTCCCATTCGGCCAGTTCCTCTTCCGTCATCGGTTCAAAAAAAGATTCAGGGATCTCCTTGAGGCCCAGCAAGCCCTTGCCAAGGACGCGTTTCTTTGGCTTCGGCGCAGCCGGAATGAGCTTTGCCACTGGACTCCCCCGGCTACAAATCACGATCTCGTGACCATCTTCAACCTTTGCCAGAAGACCACTAAAATGAGCTTTTGCCTCACTTATACTGACCTGAATCATGACCAGATAATACCACATAGACGACCTTAAGCGAGGTCGGCCGAATCCTGGTGACAGGATTTGTGTCGCAACTGTGGCTTCGGCTAAACTCCGAAGCCAATGGGCCGACTCCTCCCTTGTTTCAAAGCCTACGACGTTCGGGGAGTGGTGCCCGACGAACTCAACCCCGAGGTCGCCTACGCGATCGGCCGCGCCTACGCCGACGAGACCGGAGCCAAAAAGGTCTGCATCGGCTACGACATCCGGCTCTCCGGCCCCGATCTTTACCAATCCTTAGCCAAAGGGCTCAACGAGGCCGGGGTCGACGTGGTCCACCTCGGCATGGTCGGGACCGAGATGGTCTACTTCGCGACCGCTTTCTACGGCTACGACGGCGGGGTGATGATCACCGCCAGCCACAACCCGCCCCAATACAACGGCATGAAGATGGTGCGGGCCGAGAGCCGGCCGATCAGCGGCGACACCGGATTGGACCGCATCGAGCAGCGCGCGTACGACGCCAAGTGGGAACGCTCGGGCGCCGGCCGCATCGTGGAGAAGGGAAGCTACGGAGACTTTGTCAAGCACTTGGTGAGCCTGGTCGATCCGGCAACCGTGAAGCCGCTTCGTGTGCTGCTCGACCCGGGCAACGGCGCCGCCGGCATCGCGCTCGAAGCGCTGCTCCCGCACTATCCGTTCAAAGTCGAGCGCATGCGATGGGAGCCGGATGGCAAGTTTCCGAACGGAGTTCCGAATCCGATTCTGGAAGAGGCGCGCAAGCCGGTGGAGGAAAGGCTCAAGGGACCATGGGATCAAGGGACCGAGGGCAGTTTCGACTTCGCGGTTGCTTGGGACGGCGACTACGACCGCTGCTTCTTCCTCGACGGCCA
Organism: uncultured Fimbriimonadaceae bacterium; assembly: GCA_964405415.1. Taxonomy (GTDB): domain Bacteria; phylum Armatimonadota; class Fimbriimonadia; order Fimbriimonadales; family Fimbriimonadaceae; genus CAYONY01. The sequence continues at coordinate 20,119 of CAYONY010000031.1, forward strand.
GGGCAACTTCATCGAGGGCTACTACATCGTTGGCGTCCTTGCCCAAGCCCTCCTCAGCCAAGACCCGAGCCAATCGATCATCTACGATCCCCGGCTAACCTGGAACACGCTCGACATCGTGAAGCGCTTGGGCGGGCGCGCGGTGGTCTGCAAGAGCGGCCACGCCTTCATCAAGGAGAAGATGCGAGCCGAAGACGCGGTTTACGGCGGCGAAATGAGCGCCCACCACTACTTCCGCGACCATTGGTATTGCGATAGCGGCATGATCCCCTTTCTCTTGATCGCCCAACTGGTTTCGCAGAGCGGCAAGAGCCTGGGCGAGCTGGTCGGCGAGATGATGGCGAACTACCCCTGTTCCGGCGAGATCAATTCGCAGGTGGCGAGCGTGCCGGACGTGCTGGCGCGCGTGGAGGCGGCCTATTCGAGCGGCTCGATCGATAAACTGGACGGCTTGAGCGTCGAATTCGCGGACTGGCGATTTAATCTGCGGGGCTCCAACACCGAACCGGTGATCCGCTTAAATGTGGAGACGCGCGGCGACAAAGAGCTCCTCCGCGAAAAAACGGAGGAGCTGTTGGGGCTGATCCGGGCGTGAAATCAAGAGGTCGGATAAGTCTTATAAGACCTGTAAGTCCTATATACTCTCGGGGTCATTTTGCGTCACGAACTATCCCATCGCCCTCAGCCGCCGGATCCGCTCCTCGGCCGGCGGGTGGGTCGAAAAGAGGGTCGCGATCCCGCCAAGACCCTTGAAGGGACTCGCGATCATCAAATGCGCGGCTTCGGGCGGCGTATGGCCCGGAATCTGGGCGATTGTTCGATCCAGCTTAGCCAAGGCATTCGCCAGTCCATGGGGCGAACCCGCGATCTCGGCCCCCATGCGGTCAGCTTCATACTCCCGCGCTCGTGAAATGCCCATTTGGACCAACATCGCGGCAATTGGCGCGAAAATCGCGACCAAGAGCAGCACCAGCGGATGCTCGCCGTCACCATTGTCCCCGCGCGGCGCGAAGATCGCCGCGAACCGCGCAAACATCGAAAGGAACATGATCGCGCCGGCGATGCTGGCGACGATCGCCATCGACAGTGTATCGCGGTGCATGATGTGGTCCAACTCGTGATCCACGACCGATATGCGCGGAAGGATGCCCTGCTCAACGTCAATGTCGTCCACGCTCGCGAGGTCGGCACGACGCCAGCGAACGAGGAGTCGCTCGACTGGATGCTCCTTACGAACGTCAGTGTGAGCGAACTTGCGCAGGCGATCGCGGTTGTGGACACCTACGTGCTCCGATGGCGCATCGAGGACTTTCACCGCGCGTGGAAGACCGGAGCATGCAACGTAGAAGGCTCACGACTCCATACCGCCGAGCGCCTAGAAAAGTGGGCTACCATCCTCGCCGCCGTGGCCGCCCGCATCGAGCGTTTGAAGCATCTCAGTCGCAACGAACCCACGACGCCCGCGGCGACCGAGCTCACGAGGCACGAGATCGCCGCCATCATCTGGTTCAAACGCAAGCACAAGAAACGGAA
>CAYONY010000032.1:0-21049 GCA_964405415.1 uncultured Fimbriimonadaceae bacterium
CGTTCGCAAAGAATCGCTGCGCTAGAGATTCGCGGCCTGGCTTTGGAGTGCGCGACGAAGTCGCGCTTTCAATGGCACGCCACGTTCGCAAAGAATCGCTGCGCTAGAGATTCGCGGCCTGGCTTTGGAGTGCGCGAAGCTTGCTTCTCGCTTTCCATCCGCCGAGCATGCTCGGCGCGCCCTCCACTGAAACTCGAAATCTGGAACACTTCCTCCGACACCGAAGGGGTCTACGGGGAATCGTCGGAAGACGCCGATTACTCATTGCCCCTAAATGCGAACTACAATAGTCTCGTGATGCGCCGGATGTTTCCGCTGGCCCTGGCTTGCCTCCCCATCGCCTTGTTTGCGCTCGTCCCGAGCCGCCAAGCCGTCAAGCCGGCCAAGATCGAATTCAATCGAGATATCCGCCCGATCCTCTCCAAGTGTATGCTCTGCCACGGGCCGGACAGCGGTGAAGGCGCCGGAGGCCTTCGGCTCGACAAGCGCGAAACCGCGATCCTCAAATTGAAAGACGGCAAGACCGCCATCGTGCCCGGCGATCCTGCGGCCTCCGAGGTGGTTCGCCGCATCACGTCGAGCGACCCCGCCGTGCTCATGCCGCCGCCCGAATCGCACAAGTCTTTATCCGCCGAAGAAAAACAGCTCTTGGAGAATTGGATTCGCCAGGGCGCCGAATACAAAGAGCACTGGGCGTTCGTCACTCCGGTCCGCCCGGCGCCCCCCGCGGTACGAAATGGGCGCTGGGTGCGCAACCCGATCGACCGCTTCATTCTTGCCCGCCTGGAGAGCCACGGCCTGGCTCCCGAAGGCGAGGCCAGCCGCTCAACGCTGCTGCGCCGCGTCAGCCTCGACCTGACCGGGCTGCCGCCGACTCCCGAAGAGGTGGATGCGTTTCTTGCCGACCGAACCGCGAACGCATATGAAAAGGCGGTCGACCGGCTGCTCGCCAGCCCAAGGTATGGCGAGCGGATGGCGATGGACTGGATGGACTACAGCCGCTATGCCGACAGCAACGGCTATCAGGCCGATTACGAACGATTCCAATCGCGATGGCGGGATTGGGTCATCCGGGCTTTCAACTCCAACATGCCCTACGACCGGTTCACCGTGGAGCAGATCGCGGGCGACCTTTTGCCCAATGCGACGACGGATCAAAAGCTCGCCACCGCCTTCAACCGAAACCACCGGATCAACACAGAGGGCGGCGTCATCGCCGAAGAGTGGCGGGTGGAAAACGTCGTCGACCGGGTGGAAACGACGACCGCCGTTTGGCTGGGCCTTACCGCCGGGTGCGCGCGGTGCCACGACCACAAATACGACCCGCTCAAGCAGAAGGACTTCTATCGACTCTTCGCCTATTTCAACAACGTCCCCGAAAGCGGCAGCGGCGAAGAGCGGCCGATCAATCACCCGCCGACCTTGAAAACCCCAAACGCCGAGGAAACCGCCGAGATGGCGCGGCTCACCGCCGAGACGTCGCGGCTCGAAGCCTGGCTGGACGCCCGCGCTCAGGCTAACGCATCGAAATCGGCCGAATGGAGCCTGGCGACGCCGATCGCGGAAATCGACGACGGGTTGGTCGCCCGATACGGATTCCAGCCTCGCAGCGCGGAGACGTCTGGCCGTGAAGCGCCAACGAGCTATGGCCTGAGCGCTCGGATCGGGACCGGCCGCCCAAGTGAGCTTGGCGTCTTCAAGGTCGAGGGCGAAGTCAAGTTTGAGTCCGGCCGCGCGACGGGCGCCGTCGTCACCTCCGACAAGGGTTTTCTCGACCTCGGGTCACTCGGCGATTTTGAGCGGGACCAGCCCTTTAGCTACGGCGCGTGGATCCGGCCCGGGCCAAACGGCGGCTCCCCGGTTTCTCGAATGGAGACCAACAACGGCCACCGCGGATGGGAACTCTCCGTCTTCAATAATCGCCCCCAAGCGCATTTGATCAACAATTGGCCTTCGAACGGGGCCAAAATCGCGGCCAAGCAGCCGATTCCAAACGGCGAATGGACGCATGTTTTCGTCAGTTACGACGGCTCGTCAAAGGCCGCGGGTATGAAACTCTATGTCAACGGCAAGCTCGCCGAAGTCAACGTCGAGAACGACTCGCTGAAAGACACGATCAAGACCGGGGTCAGCACCAAAATCGGAAGGCGGACCACGTCAGAAATCTTCAATGGCGCGGTGGACGACTTTGTCCTTTTCCGACGCGTCGTGGGAGCCGAAGAAGTGGCTCGGCTGGCGGCCACCCACCCGGCGACGCCTCTGCTCTCCATTCCGAAAGCCAAACGCACCGCCGACGAGGCCCGCGCGCTGGCTCGGCTTTGGTCGCTCGACCACGACCCTTCCTACCGCGAAAGCGATACGCAGTTGAAAGCCGCGCAGAAGTCAAAAGCGGACCTCGACGCTTCCATTCCCGCGGTGATGGTTATGGAGGAGATGCCCAAGCCGCGCGACTGCTTTATCCTCATCCGCGGGCAATACGATAAGCGCGGGGACAAAGTGGAAGCCAGGCTCCCGGGCTTTTTGCCCGGCCCGGCCCGGGAGCTCCCCAAGAATCGGCTCGGCCTCGCCCAGTGGATCGTCTCGCCCGAGAACCCGTTGACCGCGCGGGTCACCGTCAACCGGCTCTGGGAGCGGTTCTTCGGGCATGGCCTGTGCGACACAGTGGAGGACTTTGGGACGCGCGCCGAATACCCCAGCCACCCGGAGCTGCTCGATTGGCTGGCCACCGAGTTCGTCCGGCTGAAATGGGACCAAAAAGCGCTGATTCGAACGCTGGTCACGAGCGCAACGTACCGTCAAGCCTCGCGCATCGATCCGGCCAAAGTGGCGAAAGACCCCACGAACCGGCTCCTTTCACGAAGCCCTCGGCTCCGGCTGCCCGGCGAGACCATCCGTGACCAGGCGCTCTTCGCCGGGGGCATGCTGAACGATCGGATCGGGGGCCCTTCGGTCCGGCCGGTGATGCCGGAGGGAGTTTGGGATGAGACGAACTTTTACGGCAATTTGCGGAATTATCAAGCGGCGAAGACCACCGACCGTTGGCGCCGGAGTCTTTACACGATCTGGAAGCGGACGGCCGCGCCGCCGAACATGCTTCTCTTCGACGTGCCTTCGCGGGAGGCATGCCGGGTCCGCCGTTCGCGCACCGATACGCCGCTTCAGGCGTTGACGCTGCTCAACGATGAGACCTATGTGGAGGCCGCACGTGCTCTGGCCCAGCGCATGATGCGCGAGGGGGGCGCCACTCTGGAGAGCCGCCTGACCTACGGCATGAAGTGCCTGCTTTCGCGAGCGCCGACGGCCGACGAAATGAAGTTTCTTCGCGGCGGCTTTGAGAAACGGCTCGCCAGCTTCCGGCGGGATCCAAAGGCGGGGGCGAAGCTGCTCGAGGTGGGGATTTGGCCTCGCGAGCGATCGCTGGATCCGGCCGAGGTCGCGGCGTATACGGTCGCGGCGAGCACGATCTTGAACCTTGACGAGACGGTGACGCGGGAATGAACGACAACCCCCTCTATCTCCAAGACCACTTCAACCGTCGGACCTTTCTCAAAGGATGCGGAGGCGTGGGGGTGGCCGCCCTTGTCGGCATCCTGCAAAACGAGGGGCTTGCCCAGCAACTTCTTGCCACCAGCCCACAAGGACCCAAAGCCAACGAAAGGTTTGGCGGCCTCTCCGGCGTACCTCATTTCGCCCCCAAAGCCAAACGCGTCATCTATCTCTTCCAGAGCGGCGCGCCCAGCCAGATGGAGCTCTACGATCCCAAGCCGCAATTGGAAAAGCGGCGCGCCGAAAACCTGCCCGATTCGGTGCGGATGGGCCAGCGCCTGACCGGCATGACCAGTGGCCAAAAGACGTTTCCGGTCGCGCCGTCCTTTTTCAAATTCAACAAGCACGGCCAATCGGGCATGGAGCTTTCCGAGCTCTTGCCCCATATCGGAAGCGTTTCCGACGAGATCTGCCTGATCCGGTCGCTCTACACCGAGGCGATCAACCACGATCCCGCCGTCACCTTCCTTCAAACCGGATTCCAGATCGCGGGCCGCCCCAGCATCGGCTCGTGGCTCAGCTATGGCCTGGGCACGCTGAACAACGACCTGCCCGCCTATGTCGTGCTCACCAGCATCGGCAGCGGCCGCAGCGACGACCAACCGCTCTACGATCGCCTCTGGGGCTCCGGGTTTCTGCCCACCCATCATCAAGGCGTCAAGTTCCGCAACACCGGCGACCCGGTGCTCTTCCTTTCCGATCCACACGGGATCGACCGCCAGACCCGCCGCGAAATGCTCGACGAGCTGATGGGCCTCAACAAGATCAAGCGAAGCGAGACCGGCGACCCCGAAATCGACACCCGCATCAGCCAATATGAACTCGCCTTCCGGATGCAGACCTCAGTGCCCGAACTGCTCGATATCTCGGGCGAACCGGCGGCGATTTTGGAAATGTACGGCCCCGACGTGAAGCGGAAGGGGAGCTACGCGTACAACTGCCTGCTGGCGCGGCGCATGGCCGAGCGCGGGGTGCGCTTCGTCCAGCTCTTCCACATGGGATGGGACCACCATTTCAACTTGCCGAACGCGGTGCGTGGCCAAGCCAAGGACATCGATCAACCCTCGGCCGCGCTGATCAAGGACCTGAAACAGCGCGGAATGCTCGATGAGACGCTGGTGGTTTGGGGCGGCGAATTCGGACGGACGGTTTATTCGCAGGGCGAAATGAAAGTTGACGACTATGGGCGCGACCACCATCCCAAGTGCTATTCGATCTGGATGGCGGGCGGCGGCGTGAAGGGCGGCCAGACCTATGGGAAAACCGACGATTACTCCTACAACATCGCGGAAAACCCGGTCAGCGTCCACGATCTTCACGCCACGATGCTGCATTTGCTTGGCATCGACCACGAGCGGCTGACCTTCCAATACCAAGGACGAGACTTCCGGTTGACGGACGTTTTTGGCTCGGTCATTCCCAACCTCGTGCGCTGAGAGCTCCCGTGCGGCGAATTCGCCGAACCGAAAGTCGGTCCGTTACGTCCGATTTTTGCGCGATACCGCGCATCGACGGGAATGGGTCGAACCGATATCCGGCGTTCCGTTCTACGTCGCATCGCCCATGCGGCAAAGACCGCAAATGGAGAGAACAATGAAACGCAAAGGACTGACGTTGGCGTTCGCAATCGCCGCTTTGATGTCGGTTTCCGCCTTTAGCTTCGCCGATCAAGGCAAGCACAAGGGCCACAACCCGAAGTTCGCCAAGCACAAGAAGCATGACTGCGACTGCTGGCAAGTGGATATCCGGGTTCAGAACGGCCGTTGGGACGACCGCCGCGACAACGATCGCTGGCGCGACGATGACCGTTATCGTAACGACGACCGCTGGCGGAACGACGATCGCTACCGAAACGACGACCGCTGGCGCAACGACGGACGCGACGAGTATTGGCGACGGGAAGAGACGAAGCAGGAATGGCGCAACATCGGAAAAGCCGCCGGCTTCCTCAGCCTGCTCGGCATGCTCGACCGCGATCGCACGCTCGTCTTCGCCGGGCAAGTCGGCTCGCTGTACGCCGCGTACCGCTACGACGAAGATCGTCGGAGCCAGGACCGGATTGCCCGGGCTCGGGCTTACTACTTCGACCAGCCGTACTTCTATCGGGACGGCAACCGCTACGAGCGGCACACCGTCTACCAAGGCGGTCAGAAGTTCTATCGCTTCGAGCGCTGCAACTGAGCCTCATTCCCCCTCCTCCTTTCAAGGAGGAGGGGGTTAGGGGTGGAAAAGCGGCGATCCCAACGAACTCCGAATTGAACGGAGTTTCTTTTCCTATTTATGGCGACTGCCCGAGTGGACCGGCTTGGGAGTTATGTTGGAAGTTCGAATGGAGTTGAGACTGAACTCCCGGGCAACGATCGGGCTCACGCGGTGGACGCCCGAAATCGTCCCGTATCGATCCGGTTTCCCGATCACGACGAGAAACTTGTCCCACGTCTCGACGAACGTCCGTCGCGCATCGGCGCGGCCTCGGGAGACGGCCAAGGCCGCCAGTTCGTTGGCAAGTAAGAGCGTTCGATCTTCCGACGATGTCGCCAAGACCACGGCGGCGTGGTGGAAATTGCGCGGCGTAGCCAACTGGTCTTGTCGGTAGATCTCAAAAACACGCGAAACCGTTCGGTAGTCGAAGTCTTTGCCCGCCGAACGTGCGGCGAGCCGGCTTAACTCGAGGCTGACCGGACGCCGGTCCTGCTCCGCAATCCATTCGGGAGCCGTACGTTTCTTCCATTGTTCGACCAACCTTGGGATCTCTTCCCCAATCGCCTTCAAGCCTTTTTCTCGGATCTTGGCGACCGGCGCGAGCAGAAACTCCGCCCGCAGCGTTTCGCTCACCGCCGCTGGGGCCGCCTCGTCGAGCTTCTGAAACTCCAACTTGCCGCCCGAGCGAAAACTGAACTGGTTGCCAAACCGCTGGCTTCGCCTGATACTGAGCAGAAAACGATCTTCGGCTGCCGTCTGGAGGGTCCCCCGCTTGCCTTTGGCAAAGGCGAGAATCGAAAGCTCGCGGGCCAATTCGTAATCGTCCGGATCGCCGCCGTGTTGGAGGATCAGCGCGGCGTTGTCCAAGTCTTCGCCGGTGCGAGCCAGGTCTTGGCGAAGCAATTGGCGCACGCGCTCTTCCCGCGCGTGGTCGCCCGCCTCCATCCGGTGAATCTCTGCCATCGTGGGGACGCCCGAGAATTGCCGAACCGCCTGGTCGGCGGCCTTGAGCGCTCGAAGCTCGAGGGTGGCGGGGCCAAGTTCCGGGCCGGAAAGCGTAAGGGCGACGAGAATTCCAAGCATGGCGGTCGCTCCGTTCTACCTCGCGAAGCAAGGCGAGAAGTTTCCGCGCGCGGACAAGAAAAGTCGGATAAGTCCAACGGTCCCTAAGTGAGGCCGAGGCTCCCATCAGCAGGCCATGGATGTCGGCTGGCACCCTTTAGGCCACAAACCCCAAACCACAGATCACGATCCACTGAACCCGCCTTCCCGCTATACTCCCCTCCATGACGCTCGCCGTCCTGATCGCCATGGCCGCCCAAACTTCCGGAACCCTGCTCCCCGTCCACCTTCGCATCGAGAATCTCGTCGATCCGCTCGGCATCGATGAACGCAAGCCCCGCTTCAGCTGGAAGCTCGACCCCGCCCAAAAGGGCCTGCGCAACCTGAGCCAGACCGCCTATCGGATCGTCGTGGCTTCCGATCTCGCCAAGCTCGCCAAAGACGATGGCGATGTCTGGGATACCGGCCGAACCGCCTCGTCCGACACCAACCACATCGAGTTCGATGGCAAAGCTCTCCAGACCAACCGACCGTACTGGTGGAAGGTCCAAGTTTGGGATCAGGAGGGCAATCCTTCGGGCTGGAGCCCGGCGGGCAAATGGTCGATGGGATTGCTGGAAAAGGGCGATTGGAAGGCCCAGTGGATCGGCGACGACCGTCCTTTGGCCAAGAAGGTGGACGGCCCCAATTTCCGGGGGGCCAAGTGGCTTTGGCACCCCGATGACGAGTATTTGAAGGCGCCCGCCGGCGCGCGCTTTTTCTCCACCGAGTTCACGGTTCCCGAAGGCGTGCGTCAAGCCGATTTGATGGCCTCGGCCGACGATCAGTTCGCGCTTTCGATCAATGGCCAGGAGGTTGCCAAAAGCGATGGAAAAACCGACGCGTGGCGTCGGCCAGTCTCCAAAAACGTCCTCGCCAACCTGAATCCGGGCGCGAACCGCCTGAGCGTTCGGGCGGAAAACACGGGCAATGGCGGCGCGGCGGGGCTCATCGTCAAGCTCTCTCTCCAAAAAAGCGATGGAACCTGGACGCACATCACGTCAAGAGGAGATTGGAAGTCTTCGGCAACCGAAGGCGGCGAGACCAAGCTTGCCCGCGAGCTCTTCAACTACGGCGATGGGCCATGGGGCTGGATCGAAAAGGTCTCCCTCTTCCTTCCGCCGCCGCGCTATTTGCGCCGTGAATTTGTGGCGGTCAAGCCGATCCGTCGGGCCACCCTCTACGGCTCGGCGCTCGGCATCGCCGACTTTCATCTCAACGGCAAAAAGGTCGGCGACGAGTACTTCATGCCGGGCTGGACCGACTACGAAAAGCGCATCTACTACCGGACGTACGATGTGACCAAGCAGGTCAAGGGGGGCAGCAACGCGGTCGGCGTCGTGCTCGGTGACGGCTGGTATGCCGGTTATGTGGGCTATGGCGGACGGCGGGAGCATTACGGCGACAAAACTCGGGCACTTGTCCAATTGGAGATCGAATATCGGGATGGGACGTCGGAGACCATCGCCTCCGGCCCCGATTGGCGGGCCGGGACCGGTCCGATCCTCGAATCCGACTTTTTGATGGGCGAATCGTACGACGCAAGGGCGGAAGTGCCGGGGTGGGATCAGTTCGGCTTCGCCGACGAAAGACGGTGGAGAGCCGTGGATGTGGGGACGCTTGCCAAAGGCAAGGTCGAAGCGTTTCCGGGCGATCCGGTGCGGGCTTACGCCGTGCTTAAAGCCAAAGCCATCACTCAGCCCGAGCCGAGAGACGCTTATGTCTTGGATTTAGGGCAGAACATCGCGGGATTTGCGCGCCTCAAGTTGCGCGGCAAAGCGGGCCAAAAGGTGACCCTGCGTTTTGCCGAGCGGCTCAATCCCGACGGGACCGTCTACACGACCAACCTGCGCGGAGCGCGGACGATCGACACCTACACGTTCGCCAAAGACGGGGTCGCGGTTTGGGAGCCCAAATTCACCTTCCATGGGTTCCAATACATCGAAGTCTCCGGGTTGGGCCGCAAACCCTCGCCTGACGAGATTGTCGGGGTGGCGGTGACCAGCGCGACCCCCGATGCGGGATCGCTCCAAACCAGCGACCCGATGCTGAACAAGCTGGTTTCCAACGCCAAGTGGACCCAGCAAATGAACTTCATCGACATCCCCACCGACTGTCCGCAACGGGACGAGCGGCTGGGGTGGACCGGCGATGCTCAGGCCTACATCCGCACCGCGATCATGACCAGCGACGTCCAGGCCTTCTTCACCAAGTGGCTGATCACGCTAGAAGACGCGCAGCGGGCCGACGGCCAGTTTCCGATGGTCGCGCCGGTCAAAGTGGCGGGCGACGATGGAGGGCCGGCGTGGGCCGATGCGGGCATCATCTGCCCGTGGGCCGTATACGATGCCTACGGCGACAAACGACTCTTGACGCGGTGGTATCCCTCGATGAAGAAGTTCATCGATTTCATGGTGAAGCGGTCGACGCCGGAGATGCTGCCGCCGCCCCAATTCCACTGTTTTGGCGACTGGGTGAGCATCAACGCCAACACCCCGACCGACGTCATCTATGTGGCGTATTTCGCCTATAGCGCGTCGCTGCTGGCGCGGGCGGCCGACCATTTGGGCCTCAAAGAAGAGGCGGTCCAGCATCGGGCTTTGTTTAGAAAGATCCGCGAATCATTCAACAAAGCATTTGTTTCGCCGGAAGGGGTGATCAAAGGCGACACCCAATGCGTGTATGTCATGGCGATCGCCTTCGACCTCTTGACCCCCGAGCTGACCCGGATCGCCGGTGAGCGACTTGTCGCCGACATTGAAAAACGCGGGGGCCTTTCCACTGGCTTTGTGGGGACGCGGGACATCATGAACGCCCTCAGCAGAATCGGGCGCAACGAAGTCGCCTACAAACTGCTTCACAGCACCGCCTTTCCCAGTTGGGGCTTCACCATCAAGAACGGCGCGACGAGCATTTGGGAGCGCTGGGATGGCTGGACGCCCGAGAAGGGCTTCCAAGATCCGGGCATGAATTCGTTCGCCCACTACGCCTTTGGCGCAGTGGTGGGGTGGATGTACGACCAGTTGGCCGGCATCGACAACTCGGCTCCTGGATTTGCCGAAGTGCGCATTGCGCCGGAAATCGATACGAAGCTGAAGTGGGTCAAGTCGAGCTACGATTCAATCCGCGGCAAGATCGTCTCCGAGTGGAAGATCGAGGGCGGAAAACTGAAGATGCGCGTGGTGGTTCCGCCCAACGTCAAGGGTGAGATCGTGGTCCCGGGCGGGGAGCCCCGCTCCTTGCAGGGGCTCAAGCCTTCCCAGGTGAACCCGTCGTCCTCAGTGTTCGAGGTGGGCTCGGGCGAGTACACGTTTGAGGCGAAGCTGGGGGTGCCGGTTTAAGAGAGAGGAGAGGACTTGGAAAGGTGGAGGACAGGTAGAGGCAAAGCGCGCCGGTTTTGAACCGGTTTTGGCGTGCGCGAAGCTCGCCTTCGCGCTTTCGCGCAGGAAATCTGGCTTTCCGCACCGGCGAAAGCCACAGCGGAAACACGCGCCGAGCAAGCTCGGCTGGCGTAAAGCGCGAAGCAAGCTTCGCGCACTCCACAAGTCGCTACTCCCCCTTCTCCACCCACACGTGATAATGCATGCCGTACGGGTCCTCGACATGGAAACCCTGTTCGCCTTCGTCGAAGATCCGGCACCCGGCGGCGAGGTGGGCGGCCCGGGCGGCTTCGCGATCCTTTGTGCTGAACTCCTGCAAAACAAACGGCGGGCCTTCCCCGGCATCGAGCCATAGCCGAAAGTCGGGGCCTTGAAGGCCGATGCCATCCGGGGTGCGCTCTTTCTCGGTCACGCCGAGCACCGCTTTGTAGTGGGCGGCGGCGGCCTCCATCTGCTCACGCGGAAGGCGAATGGCGATGTCTTGGCTTCGGGTCATGGGTTGGGGATACCCGATCCTTCGATCGCCCGGCGTAACAGTCTTGCTCCATTTGAAAATACAGCGAAGGACGCTTCATCCAGAACGGGGCCGCCCGTCGGCTCCATAATGCGGCGAAGCCGTGTCGGACCCTCCGCTCCTCCAACTTCGTGATTTGAGCAAGCGCTTTGGCGGCGTCACCGCCCTCGAAGGCGTGAGCTTTGAAATCGCAAAGGGCGAAATCCATGCCCTTGTTGGAGAAAACGGGGCCGGCAAGTCCACCCTCAACCGCATCCTCGCCGGGGTGCTCCGGCCCGACTCCGGGACGATGACCCTCGAGGGCCAGCCGTTCGCTCCCGCGTCCGTTCCCGGGGCCGAGGCGTACGGCGTGCGAATTGTCCACCAAGAGTCCATCGCTTTCCCAGATCTCGATGCGGCCGACAACCTCTTCCTGATGCGCGAGCCGACGCGCCTAGGCGGGCTTCTCCTGGATCGTCCGGCGATGCTCGCGCAAACGCGCGCGGCGCTTTCGGCGCTGGGCGAAGACTTTGCATTGGACTGGCCCGCCGACCATCTCACGCTGGCCCAGCGCCAGATGGTGGCGATCGCCCGCGCGGTTTCTCAACCGTGTCGGCTCTTAATCTTGGATGAACCTACCGCGTCCCTCTCGGCTCGGGAGACCGAGGCGCTGTTCCGCGTCATTCGCCGACTTCGAAGTGAAGGCGCCTCGGTGCTCTATGTCAGCCACCGGCTCGAAGAGATCTTCGAATTGGCCGACCGGGTGACCATCCTGCGCGATGGCCGCCACGTCGCCACGCAAGCCTTGGCCGAACTGGACCGGAAGAGCCTGGTCGCCCAAATGGTGGGGCGGGCTCCTCTGGAGGGGAACCCGCAACCTACGGGCAAGGAACCCGGCGGATCGACGGGCGAAGTTCGGTTACAGGCGAAGGGACTGCGGCGGGCGGGAGCTTTCGAGGACGTGTCGCTTTCCCTTCGCGCCGGTGAGATCGTCGCGTTGGCCGGTTTGATCGGCGCGGGCCGTTCGGAGGTCGCCCGCGCGATGTTTGGCCTACAGCCCTTGGATGATGGCGAGCTTGAGGTGAACGGTTCATCGGGACCCCGGTCGCCTTCAGACGCCATCCGTCTGGGCATGGCGTACCTCCCCGAGGACCGCCAACATGAAGGGCTCCATTTGCCGCTTTCCGTTCGGGAGAACCTGACCCAGACTACGCTACGCTCCCTCTCATCGGCGGGCTGGATTCGAGGCGCCGCCGAGCGGCGCCAAGCCCAGCGCGAGGTGAGCCGGCTCGGCGTGAAGGCGCCCACCCTGGAGAGCCCGGTCCAGAGCCTCTCCGGCGGTAACCAGCAAAAGGTGCTTTTTGGAAAATGGCTGGCGAGCGAGCCGACCGTGCTCCTCCTCGATGAGCCGACGCGGGGCGTCGATGTCGGCGCGAAAGCAGAAATTCATACTTTGATTCGCGAACAGGCCGAGCGCGGCGCCGCCGTCCTGCTCATTTCTTCCGAACTGCCGGAGGTTCTCGCGCTGGCTGATCGCGTCGTCGTGATGCGACAGGGCCGCATCGCGGGCGAACTTTCCCGCGCAACGGCCAACGAATCCGCGATTCTCGAATTGGCGCTGCCGAAAGAGGAGCGGCAAGATTGGGAAGTGGCGGCTCGCCGCGGCCTTCCCCGCGAATTCGGGGTCCTGTTCTTGCTTGGCCTCATGCTCGTCACGGCGGCGCTGGCGAATCCCAGTTTTCTGGCCCTTGAGAACCTGCGGGACATGCTCGTCAAAGTCGCTCCCGCGATGATCGTGGCCAGTGGCCTGACGTTTGTCATCCTGGCGCGTGAAATCGACATTTCGGTCGGCTCGCTCATGGGCTTGTGCGCAGCGACCCTTGGTCTGGTCAGCTCCTCGGACCGCGTTGGCGGCCCCGCCTGGCTGGGGGTTCTGCTTTGCTTGGGGGTGGGAGTGGCGGGAGGGCTCGTCAACGGGCTGCTCACCGCCGTCGGGCGCATCCCCTCCATCATCGTCACCTTGGCCACCCTCACCCTCTTTTCGGGAGTTACCGAACTGCTGCTCGGCGGCAAGTGGATTCAAAACTTGACGGGTGGGCTTCGCGCGTTTGGAACCGGCGGGCTCGGACCGATCCCCTACTCGGTCTTAATGGCGGCCACGATCGGGCTCCTCGCGATCGGCCTAAGCCGAAAAACGGCCTTTGGCCGGCGCGTCTTTGCCTTAGGCAGCAATCCGGAGGCAGCGGCGGCGGTCGGGCTGCCGGCCCGGCGCATCCGTCTTCTCGTCTTTGCCCTCTCCGGGCTGCTCTGCGGAGTCGCCGCCCTCTTTGGCGCCACGCAGCTTCAAGTGATCGAATCGGGTTTTGGCAAAGGGTTTGAACTCACGGTCGTGGCGGCGGTCGTGGTCGGCGGCACGTCGATCCGGGGGGGTAGAGGCTCCGTTTTGGGCGCGCTCATCGGGGCGATCGCGCTAGGGATCGTCGGCACCCTCCTCATCTTTTTGAGGCTTGGCGAATCGGCCACCTATTGGGAACGGGCGATCCAAGGCGCCCTCATCCTCGTCGCCGTCCTGGGTGAGCATTTCAGTCGCCGGAGGCGATCGAACTGAACGCCTGGCGGCACCGTCGCGAGCCGGCCTTGCTCGTCCTGCTGGCCGGGCTGCTCGTCTATGCCTGGCGCGTTGACCCGAATTTTGTCTCCGCCCGGGCCCAGGGCTTTCTGGCGCCTCACATTTGGGAGTTGTCGCTGGTGGCGATTCCGATGCTGCTCATCGTCATCTCGGGGGGCATCGACCTCAGCGTCGGCTCGATACTTGCACTGAGCGCGGTCACATTGGGGCTGCTTTTCGAGCGCGGGATGAACCCTTGGGCAGCGGCGAGCGCGGGGGTTTTGGCGGGGGCGGGCGCCGGCGCGCTGAACGGCTGGTTTGTCGCCAAGCTTAAGGTTCATCCGCTCATCGTCACGCTGGCGAGCCTTGCCGCGTTCCGCGGAATCGCCGAGGGCATCAGCCTGGCACGGCCAATTTCCGGCTATCCGGGTAGCTTTCAGCAACTCGCCTCGGGCAAGGTGGCCGGTCTGCCGATTCCTGGCTTGTTCTTCATCGTTTTTGCGATCACCGCCGGCCTCTTGCTCACGCGAACGGTTTGGGGCCGCTGGATCTTCGCGATCGGCGTCAACGAGAAAGCCGCCCGCTTTTCGGGGATCCCGGTGGCCCGCGTCAAGCTCGGCCTCTACCTCTTCAGCGGCGCGATGGCCGGACTGGCCGCCGCCTTCCTGGTGGCCCGCAACAACACCGCCAAGGCCGACCTGGCCACCGGCATGGAGCTCGAGGCGATCACCGCCGTCGTGCTCGGCGGCGCTGCGATCGAAGGCGGCGTCGGGACCGTTCTCGGGCTCGTCTTGGGACTCTTGCTCATCCACGAGACCCGCGAGTTCGTCAGTTGGCATTGGAAGCAGAGCGAGCTCAACCTGATCGTCCTTGGCGCCCTTCTCATCGTTTCGGTTCTCGTGCAGAAGGGGCTTTCGGCGCGGAGTCGAAGTAGAGTGATGAAATGAGCAATTGGCTGCCGCTTAAAGCCTCCTGGATGCCTCGAGGAATCGTCGTTGCGTGCGTTGTCTTGGCCGTGCTCGGCTGTTCCGGCGGTGATTCGGGGTCCGGCGGCGAGGGAGGTGCGGCGGCCAAGAAGGGCGAGAAAATCAAAGTCGCCCTCCTCCCCAAAAAGAAGGGCGTGCCCTATTTCACCAGCTGCAGCGAGGGCGCGATGGAGGCGGCAAAGGAACTCGGCAACGTCGAGTTGATCTATGACGGCCCCACCAGCGGCGATGCGGGCGAAGCGGTCAAGCTGGTGGACCAGTGGGTGGCTCAAGGGGTTGACGTGATCGCGGTTTCGCCCAACGATCCCGCCGTGTTGGGTCCGGCGATGAAGAAGGCTCGCGAAAATGGGATCAAGGTCCTAACCTGGGATGCGGACGCCGACGCCGACACCCGCGAGTTCCTGGTGAACCAGGCGACGCCGGAGGAGATCGGCTTTGCGCTGGTCGATGCGATGGCCGCCGATTTGGGCGGAGACGGCGCGACGGGCGACGTGGCGATCGTCACCGCCACTCTCACCGCCGCCAATCAAAACGAGTGGATCAAGCACATGAAGGTCCGGTTGGCCAAGTATCCGGGGCTGAACCTCGTAGCCACCAAACCTTCGAATGAGGACCAAAAGCTCGCCTTTTCGGTGACCCAAGACCTGATGAAGGCGCATCCGAATCTGAAAGGGGTGTTTGCCATCAGCTCAGTCGCCTTTCCCGGCGCGGCGGAGGCGATCAAGCAAGCGGGCAAGACCGGGCAAGTTTTCGTGACCGGGCTCTCCACGCCGAACGATATGCGAAGCTATGTGAAGGAAGGGGTGGTGAAATCGGTCATTTTATGGAGCACGGTCGACCTGGGCTACCTCACCGTTATGGCGGCTCGGGCGTTGGTTGATGGCGAACTCAAATCCGGCTCCACAAAGCTCAAAGCGGGCCGCCTCGGCGAGCGAGAGGTGAAAGGGGATAACGTGATGCTGGGCGGCACGACCACCTTTACCAAGGAGAACATCGATAAGTTTCATTTCTAGGCTCCGCTTCCCCCTCCCCTTGTTTCGAAGAAAGAGGGGGAGGGGGCAGGGGGTGGGGGTTCCCGAGTCGCTTTCCCCCTCTCTATTAAGAACGCGATCAAGGGGGTTAGGGGGTGGAGGTTCCACCGGAAGGACTCCGATTCCGGGCATGCTTATCGTTTTCGCTATGCTCGGATTCACCGCCATCGAACGCGACGCCAGCCTCGACAAGGCGGAAGCCCTCATGGCCTTGCTGCCCCAAGCCAAAAAGGACAAGCTCATCCAGCCTTTTGACGAGGATCGAGCGGTCTGGGCCTTCACGCCCGGTCCGCGCAAAGGCCTCAACCTGGGCGACCTGGACAAACCCGAGCAGGCCGCGGTTTTTTCGCTCTTGAGGTCCGCGCTCAGCGAGGCGGGCTTTGAAAAAATCGAAGCGATCCGGGCCCTCGAGCCCGTTCTACGGGAGATGGAAAACAACCCGGGGCGGGATGAGAACCGTTATTTCGTCACCTTCTACGGCCGCCCGAGCGAGAAAGGCGCGTGGGCCTGGCGGTGGGAGGGCCACCATCTTTCGCTCAATTTCACGTACCGGGATGGACAGATCGTTTCCACCACCCCGCAATTCTTGGGCTCGAATCCGGCGGAGGTGCGGTCGGGGCCGAGCAAGGGGAAACGGGTCTTGGCCAAAGAAGAAGAGTTGGGCCGAAAACTGGTGAAATCGTTGGATTCAGGCCAAGTGAAGATCGCGATCCTGGCCAGCGGCGCGCCGGCGGATATCGTGACTTCGAACGCCCGAAAGGCGGCGATCGAAGGCAACCGCGGCCTGCCTTTTGATGAACTCGACGCCGCCCAAAAGGCGCTGCTCAAGGAACTCCTGCAGGTGCATGCGGCGGTCCAACGCGAAGACCAGGGCCAGGCGCGGCTTGCGAAGATCGAGCGGGCGGGTTGGGAGAAGCTGAGGTTTGCCTGGATGGGCGGGCTCGAGCCCGGTCAGGGCCATTACTATCGCATCCAGGGGCCGACGTTCGTGGTGGAATACGACAACACCCAGAACGGCGCCAACCACATCCACACGGTTTGGCGGGATTTCGAGGGCGACTTCGGCCGCGATGCCTTGGCGGAGCATTATGCGGCTCCGGGGCACCACCGGAAACGATAGATTTTAAATGCCCCTCCCTTGAGGGAGGGGTTGGGGTGGGTGAACGCTAGCCTGAGTCCTGGAATTCTCGGAGAAAGTCGGGCGGCTGGCCCCATCCACCCCCCGCCCCCTCCTTCAAAGGAGGGGGGCATTCCGTTGAGGGGTATCTTTGCAAGGCGTGTCCAAGTCAGCCGCGTTTTCCTTCTTATTGGCCTTGCTTCTCGCCGCCGGCTGCGGTTCCGCCCCGCATGATTTGGTCAGCAAAGTGCCGGACGGCAGTGATCTCAACGACCTGGATCGCCATCTCGCCCGCGGTCCGGGGAGCAAGGGCATGGTTGTCGAGTGGACGCCCCTTGCCCCATTCGCCGTCCCCGATGAGAAGTCGGTCTGCAATGAGTTTGGGAACTTCAAGAAGAAGTCCCTGGGCGCGTACGATTATTGGAAAGCCACCCCCGAGGAACGGAGCCGCTTCACGGGTGAGATCACCTTCACCGATCATGGCTCGACCAGCTCCGACGTGAACTCGCTGATCTACGTCAAGGGCAAACTCCGAAAGAAGGACTGGGGTTTCCTTCCCGGCTAGGCCCGGACCAGCACCCTTGCGCCCTTTGGCGAGAGGACCAGTCGAGCCTCGATCGGCGTTCCGGCTTCGGCATCGCGATATTCCGAACCGGACAGGTCCACGGTGGCCTCTTGGGACCCGAAGTTGACCAGAAAGAGATACTCCCCCTTCGCCGATTTTCGCTTTCGGGCAAATACGCCCTCTGGAAGCGGGCCGGGAAAACTTCGCTCCAACCCCAGACGATCCGCCAAAACGCTCACCAAATCTTCCAATAGGGCCTTTTCGGTCCGGCAAGCCAAATAGTACGTCTCACCTTTGCCAAAGGCGTTCCGGGTCACCGCCGGCATTCCCGCATAGAAGTCGCTCTCATAGGTCGCCAACGACTCGGCTCCCTCCAAGTGGATTCGCTCGAAGAACGTCTCCGCATCATATCGGGGCTTCAGGCCGCAATTCGAATCCGAGATGAGGACGGCGTTCGAAGTGCCCTCATGAACCGCCTCGATCTCCTCGACCCATACCCCCGTCAGTTTCCGAAGCGGACCCGGAAAGCCGCCTTGGAACACCAGGTCGTTTTCGTTCACACAGCCGGAATAGTAGGTCACCACGAGCGTCCCGCCGCCCTCCACAAACCGCTCGAGGTTCTCCGCGACCCCCGGCCGGATCAGATAAAGCATCGGGGCCACCACGAGCCGATATGTTGAAAGATCGGCGATCGACTCGACGATATCCACCGGAATCGCGTGCCGCCAGAAACCGCCGTACCCTTTCAGGCATTCGTCGAGATATCCCATCCGGGTTCGCCGGGGCCCACCCGCCAGGTCGATCGCCCATTCGTTTTCCCAATCGTAGATGAGGGCCGCTTGGACTTCGGTCTCGGCGCCGACCAGTCCGCTCAGCTTCGCCAGGGATTCGCCCACTTCCGCCACCTCGCGAAAGATCCGGGTGTCCGATCCCCCGTCGTGCTGCACCACCGCGCCATGGAACTTCTCGCGGCAGCCGCGCGACTGGCGCCACTGGAAGTACATCACCGCGTCTGAGCCATGAGCCAGAGCTTGGATCGCTTCCATCCGATGCTCGCCCGGCCGCTTGAACTCCATCACCGGGTACCAGTTCGACGAGCCGGGTGAGGATTCGATAAGGATAAAGGGCTTGCGATGGAAGGATCGATTGAGATCGTGGCGAAAGGCGGTGTGCTGCCAATCGCCAAGGGTCATGGCTCCCTTGGTAAACCGAGGATAGCTGTCCCAACTGATCACATCCATATGGGGCGCCAGCTTCCAGTAGTCGATTCCGGGGTAGGTGCCCATAAGGTTGGTCGTGATTGGGCGGTCGGTCAGCTCGCGCAGCGGCGCCGATTCATTTAGGTAAAAGTCGAGAATCTGCTCCGAAACGAAGCGACGCCAATCCAGGCAGAGCCCGGTGATCGATTCATCGCCGTGCGGCGACCACGGCATGGGCACCTGGTCCCAATCGGTAAAGGTATGGCCCCAGAAAGCCGTCCAATACTCATGGTTCAAGCGCTCCAGGTCGCCTTCGAATTTGCTCTTTAGCCATTCGCCAAAGGCCTCGGCGCATTGGGCGCAGTAGCACATGCCGTTGTATTCGTTGCTGACGTGCCAAAGCACCACCGCCGGATGATTGCCGTACCGCCGCGCGAGTCGTTCCGCCATGTCGCGGCAACGTTTCCGGTACTCGAGCGAGCTCCAACAATGGGCCACCCGCTCGCCAAATCGGCGCCGAACCACGTCGCGCTCCGTCTTGAGGACCTCGGGATACTTTGCGGCCATCCAGGCGGGCATCGCCGCGCTCGGGGTGGCCAGCGCGGCAAACTTGCCCCGTTTGGCAAAGGCGTCGAGCACCCGATCGAGCCACTCGAATTCGAACTGGCCCTCCGCCGGCTCCAGAGCCGCCCAGGAAAAAATGCCGACCGAAAACACCTGGCAGCGCGCCTTATCCATCAGGTCGAGGTCGGCCTCAAGCAGCTCCGGCGGCCACTGTTCGGGGCTGAAATCGCCGCCGTGCCACAGAAATGGGGCCCGGTGATGCGTTGGACGGCGCGCTTCGGGACTCATCGGACGCCCGCCTCCGCCCGATAGATCAAAGGCACTTCGCGGGGATCGTCGATCACGTCGCCGACCCTCAAGGAATCGTGATAAGCCTGCGAAAGCACGTTCCGACGACCGTTGAACGTTGAGCCATCCGGCATATAGGCGCACGTCATCGCGCGACGGGGACGATGTGTCATGTTCGCGCCGGCGCCATGGGCGACGATCCCATTGTGGAACACCGCCGATCCGGCCGCGCAGGGCGTGGCAACCGGTTCGATCTCCAGCCATTCTGGATAAATCTTGAACAAATCACGCTGATTCGCGCCGATTGGCGTGGGCTCAAAGCTCGCTAGGCGGTGGGTTCCGGGCAGGTACCAGAGGCACCCGTTCGCGAGGGTCGCCTCGTCGAGGGCAACCCAAATCGAAATCGCATCCGGAGAGGAAAACGACCAAAAAGGATTGTCCAGGTGCCAGGCGGTCGCGTTGCCGAACGGCGGTTTGATCAGGGCCTGGTCGTGCCAAATTCGAATGCCCTCGACGCCGGCCAATTCGGCCGCCATCTTTCCCAGCCGCGGGTCGTCCATGAGCTGGCGCATCCCCTCGTGCACATCCCGGAGCTTGATCGCTTGCGTGAAGACCTGGGCGTAGTAATCCTCGGGGTTGTTTTGATTGTAAAGGTGGGGGCTTTCGGCGAGCCGGGCCGCCACGCCTTCCTCGGTCATGCGACGCCAAAGGTCAAGCTCCATGGGATCGAGGAAGTCCTCGACCACCAAAAATCCTTGGTCGCGATACGCCTCGATCTGAGCCGGCGAAAGGTCATTGCGCATACGGAAACTCTCGGCATCCAAGCTTATCCCGAAGGCCGGGATCGGATGCGCGGCTATTCGAAAGGAAGGTCGGAAGGAGGCACGGGACGATCGATGCGACGCTTGCCGAGCGTCTTGGACTTGGCGGAGGCATCAAGAATCGCCGCGAGATGGCAAAGAATGGCGATCACGAGGGGGATTAGCACGACCCCGTTGGCGTCTTTGGTCGGTCCCATCCCGAGCATCGCAAAGAGCCCCTTGAACCCGATCCCAAAAACGACGATGCTCCATCCGCCAAGCACGGTGATCAGGAAAAATATGCCTTTGCCAAGCTCCCCGGTGACGATTTGCCCCACTCCGGGAAGCATCACCGAAAGCAAGACCGCTGATTTCGCGCTCGCCACCGCCTCCACTCCGGACGCCGAAGCGGGGTCAAAGACCATCCCGCGGGCTTGCTCGAAAACCGCGTCCGCGTGCTTTCGTTCAAAGGCGATGTTGCCCGGCTCGCGATCCTTCGCCAACCCATAGAGCCGGATGGCTTCTTTCAAGTTTCGTCGCTCACGGGCCGCATCGCCGAGCGCGACCAGCACGGCTCCCGAGTTCGGGGCCGCGCGTTCGGCCTCCTCGAGGAGCGCCTTGGCCTTCGCTTTGTCGCCTCGGGTCGACCACAAGTGAGCCTCTCGTATAAGTCGATCCGCCGTTTCGGGATCGTCGGAGGCCGCAGATCCCTCGCCCGCGTCGGACGGATCCGACGGTTCGGGCTTGACTTCAACTTCGGGAATGGCGGTGAACATCGCCGCCAAAAGGGGAAACTCGGCGACCCAAACCGGCTTCTCTTTGGCCGCCAGCGCCAATGTCTGGGCTTTGGCGACCATCGCCTCTTCCACCAATTTGGCAATGGTGGGATCGTCGATCTCGCGATGCTTCGAGGCAAGCTTCTGAAGATCGACCCACTCCTGGTGGATCGTCGGGGCGCTTACGCCTCCGGCGTCGGCTCCAGCATGGGGTCCGGCCGCATCGTGTTCCATAGGCTCTCCAGATCGTAGAATTGCCGCTGCTCCTCGCGCATCACATGCAAGATGACGTCGCCATAGTCGAGCAGGACCCAGCCGCTGCGATCGCCCTCGGTACGCAAAGGACGAACCTTGCGGGCGCGGAGGTTCTCGGCGACCCGTTCCGCGATCGAC
>CAYONY010000033.1:0-21042 GCA_964405415.1 uncultured Fimbriimonadaceae bacterium
TGAAGCTGCTCATCCGTAATGAGCCCCTCCGCAATAAAGACTTCGCCCGTTAACATGCCGATCCCCTAACGCCCATCGGGTTTGGCGTCTCCAGTTCGCCAGCCCCGTATCCTCGCTTGTGGCATTCCATATCCGATCGTTCCGAGACCCGGTAACCCTAAGGGGGCCGCCCAATCCCGCCAAGATTGCGGGGAATACCTCCTGCCTTGATCCAAAAAATGCCCAGCATCAGACCGGGCGCCAATTGGGCTCACCCTTTGATTTTCGGGAGGAACGGCACGCAAAAGAGGCGGCGGATTGCCGGTTTTTGCGAATCTATTCGCGCTTGAAGCTCGGGCGGTTCGGCTGGCCCCGAACGCCCTTGGCCGACTGGGCAGGAGACGCGTTGCCATCGCCAGTGCCTTCCGGCGGAGCGACCGTTTGGGCGTGGGTGGTGGGCTTGCCCGCTTTTGACAGAGCCACGAGGCGATCAAACTCGTTGGGATCTTTCGCCCGGGTACGGGCTTCCGCATTATCGACGATCCCTTTTTCAACCAGGACCGAAAGGCTTTGGTCCAGCGTGCCCATCTTGGCGCGCGCCCCGGTCTGAATCATCGAGCCGATCTGGTAGGTCTTGTTTTCGCGGATCAGGTTGCGAACCGCGCCGGTAGCGACCAACGTTTCGAACGCGGCCACCCGGCCCCGGCCGTCCTTGCGCTTGACAAGGGTCTGCGAGAGCACACCGACCAGGTTCACCGAAAGCTGCATACGAACCTGCTGCTGCTGGTGGATCGGAAAAACGTCGACGATGCGATCGACGGTCTGGACGGCGTCGACCGTATGGAGGGTCCCGAAAACGAGGTGCCCGGTTTCCGCCGCCGTGATCGCCAGGTGAATGGTCTCAAGGTCGCGCATTTCCCCGACCAAGATCACGTCGGGATCTTGCCGCAGTACGTATTTGAGCGCATTGGCAAAGGAATTCGTGTCCACATCCAGTTCGCGCTGGTTGATAAGCGCGACATGGTCGTCATGGACAAATTCAATCGGGTCTTCGACGGTGACGATGTGGCAGGGCTGCGAACGGTTGATCCGATCGATCATTGCGGCCTGGGTGGTCGATTTGCCCGACCCGGCCGGCCCGGTCACAAGCACAAGCCCTCGAGGACGCTCGATAAAATCGTAACAGGCGGACGGCAGGATCAGATCTTCCATCGTTTGGATGGTATAGGGGATCACGCGGAAGGCAGCCTGAATGAAGTTGCGCTGCTGGTAGATGTTGCCGCGGAACCGGGCAACCCCTTTGATTTCGTGGGCGAAGTCCAGTTCGAGGTCCTTCTCAAAGCGCTTAATCTGTTCTTGACTCAGAACCTGGAAGAGCGCGCTTTTGAATTCATCCGCATCATAGCCTTCCGCCTCTTCAAGGTTGAACAGATCGCCGTGGATGCGGATATAGACTTTGCCGGTATCGGTCTTGAAATGAAGGTCGGACCCGTCGGTCTCGACGACCTTGCGGAGGTAGGGCTCAATTTGAAGCATTGGGCACCTCCACGAGGCCTTGATTGATCGCTCGCCGCTGGAAGTCGCTGGGATTCGAGCATTTGGCGAGGGCGTGCTCGTAATCGATCACGCCGTCGCGAAGGAGGCCGAGCAGACACCCATCCAAGGTTTGCATGCCCAGGCTGCCGCCAGTTTGAATATCGAGGTAGAGCTGGTGCGTCTTCCCTTCGCGAATCAACGTGCGGATGGCGGGCGTGGCCACCATCACCTCGAACGCGGCGACCCGGCCTTTGCCGTCCTTGGTCGGGATCAGCGTTTGCGAGATGACGGCCTGCAGCGTCACGCTGAGCTGGGTTCGGATTTGCGCTTGCTGCTCGGGCGAGAAGACGTCCACAATGCGGTCGATAGTCTGGGCTGCATCCACCGTGTGCAGGGTGGAAAGCACCAGGTGTCCAGTTTCGGCGGCGGTGATCGCGAGTTGAATGGTCTCAAGGTCGCGCATTTCCCCGACCAAGATCGTATCTGGGTTTTGGCGCATCACGTGCTTGAGCGCATCGGAGAACGAGTGGGTGTCGGTGGCGAGTTCTCTCTGGTTGATGATGCTGACGTTGTCGTTGTGAACGTATTCGATCGGGTCTTCAACCGTCATCACATGGCACCGCCGACTGAGGTTGATGTGATGGATCATCGCCGCCAGCGAGGTCGATTTGCCGGAGCCGGTGGGCCCGGTGACCAAAATCAATCCCCGAGGCAGCAGAGCCAGATGCTTGCTGATCACCGGCATGCGCAAATCGTCGATCGTGCGGATCTTGAACGGAATCACGCGGAAAACGGCGCCCAAGTTGTGGCGCTGCCAGAACATGTTGACGCGGAAGCGCGAAAGCCCGGGCACGTGATAGGAGAGATCGAGCTCCTTAAAGGAAAACAGGCGCGCGCGGCGATCCTCATTGAGGATGCTCATCAGGAGATTTCGCGTCTCCTCCGCATTCAACGCGGGATACTCAGACCGCCGGAGCTCGCCATGAATCCGCATAATCGGCGGCTGGCCCGCCTTGATGTGCAGATCGCTCGCCTCCCGGCTGACAAGATCGCGTAAGAGGTTGTCGATCGTCAGGCTCAACGCATTTTCCGTGATCGGGCAGTTTCGATGATCGGGCTAATTCGGTTATCGGCGCATGAGCTGTTTCAACTCAGAGGCGATGCCGGCGTAGTTCATTGCGGTTTCTTCGGTAATCACGCCTGCTTTGACATAGCGAAGCAAACTTTGGTTCATCGTCTGCATGCCCCAGAACTCGCCCTCGCTCATCGCATGATAGAGGTCGCTGAAGTGCCCGTCCTCGATCAACTTCGACACCGTCGGATTGACCACGAGGATTTCGTTGGCGACCACGCGGCCCTGGCCGTCGGCCCGAGGGACGAGCTTTTGCGCGATGACCGCGCGGAGCGAGTTGGCAAGCCGCAGACAAAGGTGGTTCTTTTCATGCGGCGGGAACATGTTCACCACGCGGTCCATGGTTTCATAGGCGCTCGACGTGTGAACGGTGGAGAAAACAAGGTGGCCGGTTTCACCAGCCTGGAGGGCGACGTTCATCGTGATGACGTCGCGCATTTCACCGATGAGGATCACGTCCGGCGCTTCACGGACGACCGCGCGAAGCGCGGGCTGGAAGTCCTCGGTGTCGATGCCGATCTCGCGTTGGGTCAAGTACGCCTTTTTATCGCGATGGACGAATTCGAGCGGGTCTTCGATGGTGACGATGTGGCAAGGCCGCGTCTGGTTGATCAAGTCGATCATCGCCGCCAGCGAGGTCGTTTTTCCGCAGCCGGTGGGGCCGGTGACCAGGATAAGGCCCAATCGATGTTTGCAGAACTCCTTCATGACCGGCGGCAGGCCGAGCTCTTCGATCGTCAAAATCGCCAAGGGAATGATTCGGCAGACGATGCCCCAGGTTCCGCGCTGCAGGTGGATGTTTGCGCGGACGCGGCAATGTTCCCCGACCGCAAAGGCGAGGTCCATTTCCATCGTATCGTCGAATTTCTTCTGCTGCTTCGGGGTCATCAGGTCGTTGATCATCCGCTGAGCGTTCTCGGGATCGATCACGGGCCACTCCCCCGGCAAAGGCTTGATCAAGGCATGCTGCCGCATCATCGGGCGGCAGTTGCCTTTGACAAAGACGTCCGAGGCGCGTTCGTGAAAACCGACCTCGATGAGCTCGTGCATGTTGATGGAAGAAGCGTCTCGCATGGCTCTCGGAATCCTCAGGAGTGCAGTTAGCGGCGGACCTTCGGCCCGGCGCCCCCTCGAAGCAGCGCCAAGTATACCAAAGCCCCCGCCGCCAAACCCGCTACGGCGACCGCCGACCAAAAGAGTACGGGGGTACCGGAACTCTTTTCGGACGGCTTTTTGACCGCGCTTGGTTCGGGGGCCAGGTCGGGGAAATCGATCGTCTCGGGGTTCTGGTTCTTCAGGCGGATCGCATACTCGATCATCGGAGGATCGGCGGTGACGCGGCCCTCCGCCTCCACCGCCGCCGTCCGATGGCTCTTTACGGTTCGCGGGCCGGGGCGTTCGCCATCGAAGAGCAGGAGGATCGACCCGATCGTAAAGGGCTCGGGCGCTCCCGCCAAAGCCTGAAGCAACGGCCGGACCCGCAATTGGCCGGCTCCCCGATCGATCAATCCATCGACCGCAAACTTGGCTTTGATGAAATTCAGCCCCGGGTTGGCTTTGTCGATCACCGCCACCCCCACCGTGAGGCCGCGCGGCGTCGAGCCCAGCCGGGCCCCCAAATCCTGCATTTGCTTCAAAAGCAGGTCTTGCGGGTAGTCCGAACGGGACATCGTGACCTCGACCATATCCGCCCCCATCGAATGCTCCCGGACGACAATCGTCACGTCGGGGCGAAACGTCGGAGGCGTCTCTTGAGCGCGCAAGAACCCGAAAAGGGCCATCACGACCATCACAAGCCCAAAGGCAACCGCGCGCATGAGTCCTTCGAACTCTACCCGGCAACTCGGCGCACGTCCCCGCCGGTAGAATCCGTCTTGGGCCATGGGGATGAAGCGATCGGCCAAACACCAAGCGGTTCGACTTGCCGGCTTCGGCATCTTGGCGCTCATCGTCGCTTCGAGCCGAGCTCAGGATGCAATGCCCGGCGAAGTGCTTGTTCGCTTTCGACCCGGCCATGAGCTCGCCGCCGCCTCGGCCCCCCAATGGCTTGGCGCGCCGCATGTCGAAAGGCTCGCCGCGATCGGCGTTTATCGGATTCGGTTGGCCCCCGGACGATCGGTTTGGGCGGCGATTCGCCAGTTACAGAGCCTGCCCTCGGTTGAGTTTGCCGAGCCGAATTATCGGGTTCGAGCCGACACAACGCCCAACGATCCCGAATTCGGACCGCGCCAATCGCATTTGCGTCGCATTCGATGTGAGCAGGGCTGGGACCTGAACCAGGGCAATTCGAGCATCGTCATCGCCATCGTCGATACCGGCGTCGACCTCGACCATCCGGATATGAGCGGCAAGCTGGTGCCCGGATACGACTTTGAAAATGGCGACCCGGTGCCCGACGACGACAACGGCCACGGCACCCATACCGCGGGTCTCGCCGCCGCCGCCACCAACAACGACACCGGCATTGCCGGGGTGGGGTGGTCCTGCCGCATCATGCCGGTCAAGGCTCTCGATTCGGATGGCAACGGAAGCGTCGCCACCATCGCCAATGCGCTCAATTTTGCCGCCAACAACGGGGCCAACGTCATCTCGCTGAGCTTGGGTACCAAGTCCAATTCGGCCACGCTTCAGGCGGCGGTGCTCAATGCCCAAGCGCACAACGCGGTCGTGGTGGCCTCCGCCGGAAACAGCGGCAACCAGGTGGCGACCTATCCGGCCGCCTACCCGCACGCGATCGCGGTGGCCGCCTCCACCGATGCCGATCTGCGGGCCGACTTCAGCAACTATGGGAACTGGGTGGACGTTGCCGCCCCCGGCGTCAACGTGTATTCGTCATACAAAAACGGCGGCTACAAATACATGTCGGGGACGTCCATGTCGACCCCAATGGTGGCCGGCCTGGCCGCGCTCCTCTGGTCCCAATTGGGCACGGCGGTGACCTGTTTCGAGATTCGCGCCCGCATCGAAGACAACTGCGTTCCGGTGGGAGCGTGGGTGCAGAAGGGGCGCATCGACGTCGAGCGCGCGCTGCTCAATTTGGGCCCGCCCCACGAAGTGCGTCGCACGGAGGCGCCGACGAACTTCGGCGTCGAGTTTGGCGACCTGATCGCCGGAAGTTTGGCCAGCTTGGCGGTGGATGACGACGACCGCGTCGATCTGGCTGCGGTTCGAATCGGAAACGGACGGCGCGCGTCGCTATGGGCAGCGGCGGCGCCCAGCTGGTCCGGACAGCGCGTGGGGATCGAAGTGGGCGTCGAAGCCTCCAGTTCGCCGGGCGGCTTGGTGAAGATCGCGCTCTGGAATTGGGACCTGGCAAGGTGGGACACGCTCGCCACTCGAAGCGCGGGAAGCGGCGATCGCATGTACCGTTCGACGACGAACACCCCGGATCCCTATCTGGGCCCGGACGATGAAATCCGCATCCAGGCCTCGCGCCTCGAAGGGCGCAATCGGACCTTCCGGCTGCGCGTCGACCGGGTGGAGATCACGTCGATCAGTCTGGAATAAGGGCGGCCAAGCGGTATCCTTGGCGTTCCGCATGAAGCTCCACGAGTACCAATCCAAAGACCTTTTGTCCCAGTTCGGCGTTCCGGTTCCCGGCGGCTCCGTTACTTCTTCGCCGGAGGAGGCCCGGGCAATCGCCGAATCGCTTGGCGGCAAAAGCGTGGTCAAGGCGCAAGTGCTGATGGGAGGGCGCGGCAAAGCGGGGGGCGTACGCCTGCTCGAATCGCCTCAGGAAGCGGCAGATTTCACAAGGGAGCTGATCGGTAAGAAGCTCGTCAGCATTCAGAACCCCTCCGGCATGATCGTCGAAAAAGTGTTGGTGGCGGAAATCGTCGACATCGCCAAAGAGTTCTACGTGGCGGTTCTGCTCGATCGGGACAACCAGCGCCACACCGTCATGCTCAGCGCCAAAGGCGGCATGGATATTGAGGAGGTTGCCCGTACCGAGCCGGAAGCGATCGTCCGGATCCCCATCGACCCGGCGTGGGGGATCGACGATTACGCGATCCGGGAATGGCTGAAGGCCGCCAAGATTCCGGCGGAGGCCCATCGCGGCATGACCGGCCTCATCAAGAACTTGGCCAAGGCCTACTTGGCTTCGGATGCCGACCTGGTCGAAATCAACCCGTGCGCGTTAACTCCCGAGGGCAAAGTCATCGCCGCCGATGCCAAAGTCGCGATCGACGACAACGCGCTTTTCCGCCACCCCGAATACAAAGAGACCGCCGACGACAGCGCCGAAGACCCGATCGAGGCCGAGGCGGCTCGACGAGGCATCGCTTACGTTCGGCTCGGCGGCGATATCGGGATCATCGGCAACGGGGCCGGCCTTGTGATGTGCAGCATGGACGAGGTGAAGGCGGCGGGCGGCGATCCGGCCGACTTTTTGGATGTGGGCGGCGGCGCCCAGGCCGAGCGGGTGAAGAGCTGCGTGGAGCTGGTCCTGATGGACCCCAACGTGAAGGGGATCCTCATTAACATTTTCGGGGGCATCACCCGGTGCGATGAAGTCGCCAAAGGGATATTGTCGGCGATTCAGGACCTATCGGATTCTTCCGATCCGGGTTCTTCGCGGATCGCCTCCATGCCGATCGTGGCCCGCATCGAAGGGACGGCGGCCGAAGAGGGCCGCGCGATTCTGGCCGGCTCGGCGATCGTCCCCGCCAAATCGATGCAGGAAGCGGCGGCGAAGATTGTGGAGCTAACCTAACACCTCCGTTGCCAGAAGGACGTCCCGACCCTCAAAGCGAATCGTCCGAAGCACGATGGTTCTTTCGTTCGTCGCCCTGGCCGTGCTTTCGGCGGGCCAGACCCAAGGTCCCCAATTGCCCCCTGAAACCGTTCGCATTCGAAGGCTCAAACGGACTGGCGCCAGCTACGAAGTTCTCCGTCGGGAGGCGTTTCAGGCGCGTTTTGGCAAGGAGCCCACAGTCCCCAAAACGCTGGCGGAACTGCGCGTGCTCGCCCGACGGATGCTCGATCGCGCCGCCCCGCCCACCCCCGACGATTGCGGCGCCGCCGACCTCGACCGACTTCATGCCGCCATGCAAAACCCGGATCTGGGCGATGCGGATGCCGAAGGCCTCGACGGCTCGTTTGACGACGCCAAGCCGACGTTCCCCAAGACCTACAACGAAGGCCACTTTCGATTCAAATACACCGACATCGATCCGAACCCGCTTCATAACACGACCCTGGCTAAAGTCAAGGCGGTCGCCGCCACCTTGAACGCGACGTGGGACGATTTCGCCGCCAACTTCAAGGAGCCCAAACATTACGTCCACGACGAAAAAAAGTGGATCGACGTCGAGATCTACGACATTCCCGGCCCGCCGGCGGGCCGCACGAACTCGTCCTGGAACCATATCGAGCTTGACAAGACGCTTTGCTTGGATCACGTGGTCCGGATCCGGACGACCCCCGTGCATGAACTTTTCCACCGGGTCCAATACATGTACGGCATGACGAGCCCGGCCACCCAAGGCACGCTTTGGGCCGCCGAAGGCACCGCCGCCTGGAGCCAAAAGTATCGGGAGCCCCATTTGGGCGACTACATGAGCCGGATCAACACCGCGCTGGCTACGCCCGACGTGGCGCTCACCAGCCGAAGCTACGACGCCTGTGCCCTCTGGGTGTATCTGGGCGAGCGCGCCAAGGACGAAAAGGGCTTTGTCAAAGGGGTCTTTTCCCGGTATTCCTCAAACGGGAAGAACATGATGACGGCCCTGAACGATACGGTCAAGGCGAAGTTCGGGGCGGCGTATACGCTCGAACAGCTCGGCAACGAGTGGGCCTTTACCAATTTCATCAAGGACCTAAACGGCAAATCCGCGCTCTTCGACTACGAAGAGGATGAAACCGCGACCGGCTGGGGCTACGGACCGCTGAATTCGGTCGTGACGACGAAAAAGTCGATCGCAAAGGGCGGCGCGACCTCGACGACGGCCGGTGGCGTCACGCCCTACGGTGCGGATTACTACGTCTTCACGCTCACCGGCAAACCCACGAAGATCGACGTCACGATCACCGCCTTGCCCGGGTTCTGCTACAACGCGGTGTTCTATAAAGGATCGACGGTCGAAAAATACTGGCGGACCCTCAGCGGCTGGAACGGAAACTACTCGCGCACGGAGACGATCGACCCAACCAAGTCGGACCGGGTCGCCGTCATCGTGGCGGGCAACCCGACCGGCGGCGCTTACACGCTCAAGGTGAAGGCGCGCTGATCCCCCTCCTCCTTTTAAGGAGGAGGGGGTAAGGGGGTGGAGGTTCCGGATTTCCCCTTCCATGTACAGAGGAGGGGGTAAGGGGGTGGAGGTTCCGGATTTCCCCTTCCATGTACAGAGGAGGGGGTTAGGGGGTGGAGGCAATCCTTATTCTACAGGAGCAGCCGCTATGAGAAGCGACCTACCCTCTTGCCCGTACGCTCCGACAGGATTCGGCACATCTCCTGAAAGTAATGGGTGTATAGAAAACCGTCCTGCAGGGCCAAAGATGGAATCCGATAGGTCAAGACTCCAACTTCTGCAAGTTCGCGGTCACGGATGGCATCCTTTTCCCTTCGCAGTTCATGCTGCTCGCCGTCGATTTCGACATTGACCAGAGCCTCTGCACAGTATAAGTCGAGAATCCACTTTCCCACCCGAACTTGACGCCGAAAACGAACGCCTAGCTGATCCTTACGAATCGAAGCCCAAAGGATTCGTTCCGAATAAGACCCCTCCGACCGGAGGGTTCGCGCAAAATCCCTCGATTCGCGACTGGCGTTGCGGGAATGCGGAGGCAAGTGGTGGCGCATGGTCGTCTTCCCGATTCAGCCCCATCGCACCGTTGGAACAGGCTTGACCTCCATCCCCCTACCCCCTTCCTCCTTGAAAGGAGGAAGGGGGTCCCGTCAACTCAATTCCCATCCGGCACGGAACGTCGGCTTGATCACCGCATCCAGATCCGGCCGGCCCACCGCTTTGAGGTTCTTCGAGTCCCACTCCACCTTACGGCCGGGCGAGGCGATCGCCAAGTTCCCCAGCAGCACGGTTTCCGTCAGTGGACCCGAATACTCCGGAATGCTCGAGGCGGCGTGCTTTCCGCCTTCGATCGCGAGGATGAACTCCTCAAAGTGCCCCGGCGACTTTTCGAACGGGGTGTTCGGCGCCGGATTCTTCAGCAGCTTCGCGCCGCCGCCGTGTTCGCTGGGAACGTAAAGCGTGTCCTTGTCCCCCACGATGATCACGCCGCCGCCCGGGTAGTTGTTGCCGGGAGCCAAGCTCACCGGAGGCTTTCGGCCACCGTCGTACCAAATCATCGTCAGGGCCGGCCGATTGCCCCGAGCGGGAATCTCATAGGTCACGGTCGAGGCGAGCGGGTAGGTCTCGTCGGTATGTCCGGACGTCGTGGCCAGCACCGAGGTCGGCCCCACGAGGTCGAGCGCCATAAACGGCAGATTCATCACGTGGCAGCCCATATCGCCCAGGGCCCCCGACCCGAAGTCCCAGAATCCGCGCCACGCGAACGGGTGGTACGCCTTGCTGAAGTGCCGGACCGGCGACGGACCGAGCCACGAGTCCCAATCGACCGACGCCGGCTTCTCGTCCGGCATCGGGTGCCCGACGCCCTGGGGCCACCATCCGGCGGCCCGGTCGGTCCAAACATGCACCTCTTTGACGGTGCCGAGCGCGCCCGCCCGTACCCAAGCAGCCGCTTGGCGAAGCACGTCGCCGGCGGTGCCCTGATTGCCCATCTGGCTGGCCACCCGGTGCTTTTTTGCCAGCTCGGTCAGCCAGCGCGCCTCCCAAATCGTCCGCGTCAGCGGCTTTTGGCAGAAAACGTGGAGCCCGCGCACCATCGCCATCGCCGAAGCAAGGCCGTGGTTATGGTCCGGAGTGCTCACGGTGACGGCGTCGATCTGTCCCTTCATGTCCTTGAACATGTAGCGGTAATCGGTAAACGTCCTTGCGTTCGGATACTTCTTGGCCGCATTGGCCAGCGTATTGCGATCGGCATCGCAGATCGCCACCAACTCTCCCAGACGAGCCGCGTCGGCGGTGTCGCTCTCGCCTTTTCCTCCCACCCCGATCGCGGCAAAGCGGACTTTCTGGGGGGTGCTGCGCCCGCCCGAAGAGAAGGCGTAGGGGCCGAGCGTGAGCCCAAGTCCGGTCACGGCAGAGGCTTTAAGAAGGTCGCGGCGCGAAAAATCGTGGGACATGACGTTCGTATTCTGTCCCGCTTGCGCCTTCCCCTGCCCGTTCCGAAAGAAAAAGGAGCGGACCGGCTCGATGGCGAAGCCTAAGACCGTTTCTCCTCCACCGGGATGCCCGGTTCGGAGGGGGTGCGGCTGCGGGGGAGGAGACCATGATGGATCGACGAGGCGTTACGACGAGCGTGCTCTTGGGGCTTGGCGCGCTGGCGGGCGCCCAAGCCAACCTGCTCAACGTCGGCAAAATCGTGATCGATCGCTACGAGACCGCCGCCTGGGAAAGCAACCAGCGGGGCCCCGGCGCGAAAATCACCGCCCACTTCGAGCCCAACGCAGCCTTTGCCAGCCAGACCTGCTGCCCGCGCGAAAAACTTCGCTGGCTTCAATGCCTCTTCGCCAATCCCGGCATTCCCGGGGTCTCGCCCATCCCCAACCGCCGCATCATCGATCTTCGCAAAGACCAAAACGCTCCCGGCCATCCCAACGGCAAAGGCGACGACCTTCCCTTCTACGATTTCACCTACCCCACCCTGAACGACGTTCAAAACAACCAGAACATCAAGATCGACGGCAGCGGGGTTTTTATGGCCGACGTGCCTCGGGTTGCGGCGGGGCAAACTGACCTCGAAGCCAGCTTCACTTCGCTTGTGGTCTGCATCCATGAAGACCAGCGCCTTTGCGTGCTCGGCGGGTTCCGATGGGGCTTCAAAATCAACGATCGCGGCGTCTCCACCCTGACGCCATGGGCCGAGGTTCGCAAGGATGAAGTGTGGGGTTCGCGCTTCAACGAGTTCAACACCCCGATGAAAGAGGACTTCCCGGGCTGGGGGGTTCTGAACCAGCGCTCCTGCTGCCCCGAGTCGATGATCTGGATGAACACGGTGCCGGAGCCTGTCTCGCTGCTGGCGCTCGGGGCGGGGGTTTTCGGGCTCGGCTTAAGAAATCGAAAAAAAGGCTTGCGGCGCGCGTCCTGATCGGCTATGATATGTAGACGTTATTCTACATTATAGAATGGCGGTGGGAGGACCCATGACGGCAAAAGAACTGATGATCCGGACGATTGATCGGAGCCTTTCCGACCTCTTTCGCAATGCCCGCGCCATGCCGGAGGACAAGCTGGTGTGGAAGCCGGCCGAAGCGAACCGGAGCGGACTCGAAATCCTTCAAGAGTGCGCCCAAAGCTTGGCTTGGCCCCGCACGATGCTCAAGCCAGGAGCCTTTTCCGGCGACATGTCCGAAGCGTTCGCCGCCGCCCAATCCGAGCGGGAAAGCTGGACCACCGTCGAGGCTTGTGAGCAGGCGGCCCGGGCGAAATGGGTGGAAACGCGACAGTTCATTCTCGATTATCCGGAGGACGACCTGGACCGCCAAATTCCGCTTCCTTTTGCGCCGGACCTCGTGCTCAGCGTCGCCGAGATCTTGTCGAGCCCCTATTGGAACCTGACCTACCATCTCGGGCAACTCAACTATGTGCAGCTCATGTATGGGGATCGGGAGATGCACTGAAGATGGCAAATGGCAGAATTCAATTGGCAATCGAAATGGAGCGCGTGGCTTTAGCCCGCGCCCCGGCCCCCGGGCTTCAGCCCGGCGAATGGGCTGAGGGTCAAAGAAGCATGCCAGACGGTCGAAGAACGGTTGATGAATGGACTGCTCTCGGCGCCTTGCGTACTTTAGGTCCATGCTGACCTTAGCGCCAGCTTAAGGTTTCGATACACAATCCGCGCTAATTGGCTCGGCTCGTGGCTCAGTGCGAGGGCCCCGGCAAGCACCCGATTCTCAAATGGACTGGGCACGCTTCCCAACCGTTGCCACGCCTTACCCGCTTCGGAAAAGTGCGCCTCGATCTCGCCGCCTTTCCGAACGAGCTTGAGCCTCAGCCCCGCCAGCGCCACCGGCCGGGTCGGGCGGCCTTCCATCTCGGCGCCCGCCCGCGGACGGAATGCCAGCTGGACCTCGCCGTTCGGAAAGGTGGTCAGCAGCACGCACGCCGCGTCGGGCGCATTCGTAACTCGAAGCATCAGGCCCGCTTTCGTATAGGTGTCGATGAACTCCACCGCGTCGATCTGCACCTCGATTTCAAAGTCGCCTGCCGCTTCCCGGTGGAGAAACGTCGCTTGGTCGCGGGCGCCCCACACATCGTTCCCGCCTCCGTAGAGTTCGAATTCGCCATCCTCAAGTACCTTCAGCCCGCCCGCCATCGACCCCCCGATCTCCGACCTTGTCCATCCCGAAAGGCTCTCTTGGGGTGCGGTGGTCCGCTTCGGCGGCGGCGGCGGCAGGGGCGGCAGCGGACCTTTCGCAGTCAGCGCCTTTCGCAGCTTCAAGTTCACCACCATCGGATCGGAGGAGAAACCCTCGAAATAGGCCTCGACCTGGGCTGCCGAGGCCTTCGTGAAATCCACCGTCCGCATCGGCTTTCGATTGGCAACGCAGCCCCAAAACGCGCTGCCGATTCCCCCTTCCTTGGAAATCACTTTCCAGGACCACATCGTCGTCATCCAGCCATAGGCGGCATGGGTTTCGTAATAACGGCGCATCATCTCGGCGCCGCCCGCCGAATCGAACACCACGTTCATTTCGCCGATCAAAAACGGAACGTTGAGCTTCTTGGTTCGAACCGCCAGACCCTTGAGAAACTCGAGATGGCGGACGTGGGTGGGCACGAGCGGCGGCCCTCCGCCGAACATCCCCGGATAGTAGTGCATCTGGAATCCGACGTTCTTCCAGCCGTTCGCCTTGGGGTCGCCGTAGTGGTCGAAGTCGTCGTAGTTGCCGCTGGCGATGACAAGCTTAACGGGATCGCTTTTCCGGATTTCCGTCAGGGCCATCTTAAAGACCTTAACTTGGATCGGCTTGGGCGTTCCGTAAGGCTCGTTGAACACGTCATAGGCCATCACCGCGCCGCGCGTGCGATAGCGCTTGGCGATCTGGCCCCAAAGCCACGCCAGCCGCTTCTGGGCTTCCGCATCGTCCTTCAGCCGATTCTGGTTGGAATGGCCGGTATGGTCGTAAGGGCTCTGGCCGCCCTGGGCCCCGTGCATATCGAGGATGACGTAAAGCCCGTTCGCCTCCGCCCAATCCACCGCCCGATCGATCCATTTCCACGCGCCGGCGCGAAGTTGAAAGGGCCGCCGGTCGTCCTCCATCAGCCGATAGTTCATGGGCAACCGAACGACGTTGAAGCCGAAGGATCGCATCTGCTTGAAGTCGCTCGCCGTGATCCAGTTCGACCGATAGACCTCCATCAACCGGTTTTTCTCGGCTTCGCCGAAGCGTTCCGTCAAGAGCTTTTCGAGGCTGAACTGGTCTTCGGGGTTGCCCGCTTGGTCGGCAAGCCCCAGCATCCACATCTCGATCACCAGCCAGTTGCCCAGGTTAACCCCTTTGAACACCACCGGCCGGCCCTTCGGGTCCACCATCTGCATCCCTTTGGGCTTCAATGGCGGCAGCGAGGCAACGGCGGAAGCGGCGAGAATCGACATGGCCAAGGTCACCGAAAGCTTCATGATAAATCGTTGAATCATCCTACCCCCAGGGTTTGAATCGCGAGGGTGAGCATTTCCTAGGTCATCGCCGATCGACGCTGAGCGTCTTCTCGTGGGTGTAGGTCACCGTTCCCGCCGGCGCGCCCCGCGGCTTGCGGACGTATTTGCGAAGCGTGTAGTCCACCGAGACGTATCCCGAATGCTTGCTGCCGCTGTGGGCCACCGCCACCCGCGCCGCGAACTCCAGCGCTTCCCTCCCGATACGCTCGGGCCGATTGTCCGTACGGACCACCACATGAGCCGACGAGGCCCCCCGAACGTGCAGCCAATAGTCGTTGGGCTTGGCGACGCGCTGCGTAAGATAGTCGTTGCTGGTGGCGTTTTCCCCGTAAAGCACGCGCACCCCGCCCGGACCGAGGAGTTCTCGGATCCGGTGACCCTCATAGGGCCTTTCCTCTTTTGCCGCCGCCGGCGGCGCCTGGATTCGAAGCCATCGGCGATCTTTGGCCCGCCGTTCCTCGTCCTCGAGAACGGAAGGATCCGTCGCGTCTTCGATCCTACGAATCGCGCCAATCAAGCCCGTCCGGTCCTCAGAGAGCCGGCGGATCTGGTCCGCCACAAACCCCGCCCGAGCTTTGGCATGCTTGGCCCGGTCGAAGAGTCGCTGCGCATTCTCCGCGGGCGCCAATTCCGGATCGAGCGAAATCGAAATCGGATGGCCTTCATAGTTCGGCGTTTCAAGGGTGCGCTGCCCAGGCTCGATCTGGCTCGCGTAGGCAAGGATCAGTTCGGCACGCTCTTGCAGTTCGCGGGCGTTACGCGCGGCATCGGCGGCCTGCTCGAGTTCCTGCAGCGCCAACTCTCGAGCCAGCAAAACGCGGCGCAGGTTGCCGAGCAGCCGGGTTCGTTGCGCGAGGAGCCCCGACTCGTTTTCGAGGCGTGCGAAGTGCCGGTCGGCAGCGAGCGAATAGCCCGGAATCGGTTTGGCGCCCGGGCCGAGCGCATCCAGCGAGATGGGATAAACCCCCTCGGCCGATTCCACCGGGGCATAGGCCGACGCGTTGACCGTGGCGCGCAGCTCATCGAGGACCGGTTGGAGCCGAGCCCAATCCTCCGCCTCTTCGTCATCCCGGATTTCTCCGGCCTGCGCCAAGAGGAGCCGCCGCAGGAAGGGGGAGGCCCCTTCCCCGTCTTTGAATTCGTCCAGGCTCCTTGCCTCGTAGATCGGCCGGCGAGGCGGAAACGGGGGCGGCTCGTAGCGCCCACCGCGAATGATCGGGCGCACGCTCTTGGTCCTCCCCACCGTATGCGCGGCCGCCACGATGCGGCCATCCGGCCCGACCAGGATCAGGTTCGCGTGTTTGCCGGTGAGCTCCGCGATCAGTTGAAACTCTTGTCCTCCCGCGCCGACCGTAAACCTCAGGATCCGATCGAATCCGATTTGGCGAATCGCCAAAACGCGTCCCCCGTCGAGGTTACGGCGGATCGCCGCCGCCAGCTCGGGCGGTTCGCCGGCGGTCGGGGGACGCTGCGCGGTGAGATGGACGCGCGCAAATTCCGGTGCGCACGAAAAGAGCAGCGAATGTTCCTTGCCTTCGGCGTATACCCCCAGCACGAGGGTCCGCGCGTCCGGCTGGACCGCGCGCTGCAGCCGGCCCCCGGTCAGAAAACGCATTTCCGCGAGGGCCGCCGCCAGGCAAAGGCTGTCGAAGGGGATTTTCATTGCGGCGTCGGGCCTCATTCTGCCACTCCGCATCGCCCATCTCCCGTCATTCGTCCGTAGGTAGAGCCATGGAAGTCCTGCCGCCGGCCGAGCCCGAACCGTCCAAACCATCGGTCTGGGGCTGGTATGTCGTGCTCTGCGTGGCCAATGCCGCGCTCAACGTCGGCCTCATCTACCTGGGCGTTTGGCTTCTGGGCAACGACGAATGGCTGGTTCAAAACCTTCAGTTGCCGAAGGGCTCGATGACCGAAGCGTCCCTCTTCTACATCGTCGCCGGAATCGTTTTCGGCATCGGCAACCTGGTGCTTCCCTTCTTGCCCAAACGGCCTTGGACCTGGGTGCTGCACTTTGCCAATATCATCGCGGCCGGCCTGACCTGTATCCTGCTGCCGATCGCGCTGCCGGTTTTCCTGGGCTGGCTCAAACCGGGAACCAAGGCAATGTTCGACTTTCGTTGAATTTCCCGTCCAAATTCGCCGCCTCTTGAGCCCCCGTAACCGCTATACTGCGCGAATGCAACGCGCAATTTCGTTCGCCGTATTCGCCATTCTCGCCTTGGCCACCTTCGGTTGCGGTGGAGGCAACCTTGAAAAGGAAATCATCGGAAAATTCACGATGAGCATCGACTCCTCCAAGATGAAGGAAGATCAGAAGGCCATGGTCAAAATGGCGGAGCCGATGATCGCCGGCATTTCAATGGAGCTCAAAGAGGGCGGCAAGGTCTCTCTGACCGCCATGGGAAAGACCGAAGAAGGCACTTGGAAACTCGATGGGACCAGCCTATCGATCACCGACCCGAAGGGCAAGACCGACAAAATGGAAGTCAAGGATGGGGGCAAGACGCTGGTTCCGGATCCCAAAACGATGGGCATGGACAAGCTCGAGGGCGCGGTCGTCACCTTCAACAAGAGCGCAAAGTAGGTCAAAAGCCGATATAATTCGGCGATGAGATCGGTTTTTTGGGCCGCCGGGCTTTGGGCCACGGCGGCCATGCTTTTGGGTTGTGGGGCAAGCTTGGAAGATGCCCTGCCCGGCAAGTACCGCGCCGAAGCCGACATCAGCGGCGTCGCCCCTGAATTCCAGGACCAGGCTCGCGCCGCTTCGGCGATGATCAGCGGGGTCAAGATCGAGATTCGCAAAGACAAGTCGCTGAGCTTCAACGCCCCAATGGGCCAATCGGAAGGCACGTGGGCGATCGAGAACGGCGAAGTCACGATCTCGCTTTCGAATGGAGGCCGTTTCCCCAAGCTGCGACCGGAAGAAGGCGGACATCGGCTGGTCCCGGTGTTCTCCGAATCCGAGCAGAAGGCCCTTCAAGGCGCCCGGATTTGGCTCAAAAAGGAATAGGTTTCAGCCCGCTACGGCAAGCCCGAGCTGATTGACCGCGATCGCGCCGACATAGGC
Source organism: uncultured Fimbriimonadaceae bacterium (assembly GCA_964405415.1). Lineage (GTDB taxonomy): Bacteria > Armatimonadota > Fimbriimonadia > Fimbriimonadales > Fimbriimonadaceae > CAYONY01. Next base: position 17,460 of record CAYONY010000033.1, read on the forward strand.
AAGGCCCGTCATGTAAACAAACATGAACGCCGCCCACTTCCACGAGTTCGTTTCCCGCTTGACCGTCGCCAAGGTCGCCATACATTGGCAGCAAAGGGCAAAAAACACCATTAGCGCCACCGCCGACCATGGGGTGAGCAGGGGCCGTCCATCCGGCCATCGAGCGCGCTGAATCGCTGAGCGCAAGTCGCCTGACTTCTCGTCGACATCACCGCCCAAATTAAAAAGAATCCCGAGGGAGCTGACGACCACTTCACGCGCCGGAAAGGCGGCGAGAATCGCGGTCGACAAACGCCAATCGAAGCCGGCCGGTTCAAAAACCGGCTCAATCGCCTTCCCAAATCGGCCGAGGTAGCTATCCTCGATCTGCCGGCCCTCGACCGCCCGTTGAATCGTTTCCGGATCGGCAGCCGGATGGACCAGCACATAGTCCGAGCGATATTCGGCTCGCGCCTCATCGGACCGCGGGAAATAGAGCAAGGCCCAAATCAGGATGGAGAGGACGACGATGATGGTCCCGGCCGTCTGCACGAAGACTTTGCCGCGAAAATACATGGCGATCCAGACGTCGCGCCACTTGGGCCACTGGTACGGAGGCAGCTCAAGCAGGAACGGCAGCCGCCGCCCTTTGATGATGCCTCGATTCAAAACGAACACGACCGGGATCGCAACGAGGAGGCCCAAAAAGTGCATCGCAAAGAGCGAAAAGCCCGCCCAGGCCGCCCCATATTGCGGCTCGATAAACGCCCCGATCAGGAGCAGATAAACGGGGAGCCGGGCGCTGCAGCTCATAAGCGGAGCCACCAAGATCGTCGCCAGCCGGCTCTTCTTGTCGGGCATGACGCGGGCGGACATGATGCCGGGCACCGCGCAGGCAAAGCTGGACAAGAGCGGGATAAACGCTCGCCCGTTGAGCCCGCACCAACCCAGCAAACGGTCCATCAAGAACGCGGCCCGCGCCAGGTAACCCGTTCCCTCCAGGACCGCGATAAACAAAAAGAGAATGACGATCTGGGGCAGGAAGACCAACATGTTCCCCACCCCTGCGATGAGGCCGTCCACCACCAGCGACTGAACGATCGGCGCGCCCTCGAGCCAGGGCGAGACTTTGCCTCCAATCCAACCGAAAGCCTCGCCGATAAGATCCATCAGCGGCGTCGCAAAGCTGTAAATGGACTGAAAGACCAGATACATGAGGCCAACGAAGAAGATCAGCCCGAAAACGCGATGCGTGAGCAGATAGTCGATCCGATCGGTAAACGAGCGGCGCCGGGGTTTTCCGGAGGACTCGATGACGGCATGGTTGACCATCGCCGCCCAGGCGTAACGGCTCGCGACCTCGACCGCCGGCCGGTCGAGCCCTTCCGCTTCGAGTTCGTTGCGCGCGGTTGAGAACGCCTCCTGAAGCTCGGGAACATCGGCGAGGCAATGCTCGAAATCGTCGTTGCAGCGCAAAAGCGACTGCCGGATATCGGCCTTTGGAAAGTCGAATCCGGCCCGCGCCAGGCGTTCGCGCAGCGCGGCCACCTTGGCCTCGAGCACATGGGGAAAGCCAAGCTCTCGATTGGCCAGGCGTGGCGATTCCAAGTTGCGCTCGATCGCCTCGCGAAGCTCGCGCGTTCCCCGCTGGCGATGGCCCACCACCGGCACGACATCGACGCCCAGCAGATTGGAGAGTTTGGCGACGTCGATGCGTCGGCCGCTCTGCTCGAGCAGGTCGGTCATCGTCAGGGCGGCGACAATCGGGTAATCGCGCTCCGCAAGTTGGCTGAAGAAATAGAGGTTGCGCTCCAGATTTCCCGCATCCAGCACGCAGACGAGCAGATCGGGCGCCCGACCCTCGGAAGATACGCCGGTCAGCACATCGACCGCGACCCGTTCGTCTTCCGAAACCGGGTCAAGGCTGTAGAGCCCCGGCACGTCGATGATCTCGACCTCGCGCCCATCGAGCTGCAAGTGGCCGGAGACGCGTTCGACCGTTACCCCGGGATAGTTGCCGACCTTTTGGAAGGCGCCGGTAAGCGCGTTGAAGAGCGTCGTTTTTCCGGCATTCGGGTTGCCGACGACGGCGACGAGGGGAGGCTTAAGCGCGGCCGGCGTTTCGGAGACGGGATTCAAGCGCGATCCAGGACCTCCACTTCGATGCCTGCGGTCTCCCGTTTTCGCAAGCAAAGGCGGTAGCCGCGCAGATCGATCTCCACCGGATCGCCCAACGGCGCGACTTTGACGACGCGGAACTCGGTGCCCTCCACCAAGCCCATCTCTTGAAGGCGCTTGATATCCGGCGAATCCGCCGGGATGTGGGTCACCCGCGCGCGCATCCCCTTTTTCACTTTTGAAAAATCGATTGCCAACGCCATTGGACTCGACATCCTACTTAACCTACCTCAAGCCGCCTCGGAACGTATTCGCCTTTCGATTTTGACGACGCCGAAGACCGGCAGATCGCTTCGAAAATGCGGGGATTTGTCGAGTTTGGGGTGATTAGCCCGCGCCGACCGCGACGAGGACGACGATCTCTTGCCCGCCGCGACGAAGTTTCACTTCGACGCTCGAACCGATGCGAAGCCGCATCGTGACTCGGCCCACATCGAACTGGTTCTTGATCGCGGCATCGCCGATCCCGGTGATCACGTCGCCGATCAGCAGCCCCGCCTTTTCCGAGGGTGAACCCGGCGTGATCGAGATGATCTCGGCGCCGCCGCCGGAAGCGTCCTTGCAGAACACCCCGATCGCCGGATGGAGCACGCGGTGGCTCGGGCTGGCCAAGCCGGCGACCACGCGATGGAGCACCGAAGAGGCCACCGAATAGGCGACCGTGAGCGCGCCGGGCCCAAACTGGACCGGAGCGATCGTCCGTGGCGCGCTGACGCCGGGCCGGGCCAGACCCCCCGGACCGCCGCCGCCCAGGCCGGTTGAGCCAGGGAGCAAGTCGGAGCTTTTCATCGCCACGCCGGGACGCGAATTTTGGGCTTCGCCGGTGCCCAGCGTCGCGCCGAGCACGCCAAGAAGGGAGCCATCGAGCGTGAACACGAAGCCGCCCCCGATCTGTTGGCTCAGGGCTTCAAAGCGGAGTTCGTTCAGCGGCATCAGTCGACGGGAGGGGTTGACCACGCCGAACTTCTCCCCGCTGACGAATTCGGCGCGCACCGGACCGCCGACGAGAACCGCCAGCAGCGGTCCGCCTGCCTTTTCCGGCTCGCTGCCCAAATTGACGGCCGGAACCGTGCCCGGGCTCAACGTGGACGATTGCAGAAGAACGAGCTGCGTGGGCTCATCGAGCGCGACCCGCTTCAACTCGATCTGCGGCCCCGAGGCAAGCCTGCCGAAAAGGACGGGAAACGAAACGGCGGATTGATGGGCCAGAAAATAGCCGCGGCGATCGACGCAGACGCCGAGCCCCGTCGGGGTTGCGCCGTTGATCAGCGTGACGACCGAGGGCCGAACTTTGGTCCAGGCACGCATTTCTTCGCTCGAGAGCGCCTGTTTGGGCGTCTCGAGCGAAAAAAGGGTCAACGCAAGGCTAGCCGCCGATAACCACATTGGTGGCTGAACTGACCTCCGTGGCGCGATTCGCGCCGGT
>CAYONY010000034.1:0-20787 GCA_964405415.1 uncultured Fimbriimonadaceae bacterium
CCGGGCCGCGTCCACAATCAGGCCCGTCGCGGTGGCGGTGGCCACGAAGGCATCGCGCGAGACGCCCATGCCCATCATGGCCCCCGCTCGCAGACCCCCTTGGTTGCCCACGAGACCCCCCAAGAAGCCGGATGCCGCCCCGGCAACCCAAGCCCAGATCCCCTCGAAGCGGAGCCGCTTGGTCCAACCGGTGAGCCCGCCGATTCCAACGAAAAGGAGAAGGGCCGCCAAGACGATTTCCAAAGCCCTTGAGCCCGCGAGGGCATTCACCGCCGCACCCGCCAACCCGCCGGCCGCGCTCATCAGACCGAACGACTTGAGCAGCTTGGGATCGAGATGTTCGCGAATGAGCCAGAAGCGGTGGGCGGTCGCAACGACGTGGGGGATGGAGACGGCAGCCACCGCGAGCTTGGCCGGCACGAGGGTCGCCATGGCGGGAGTCAGCAGGCTGCCGATGCCGAATCCGGCAAAGGCGGCGATGAGAGCGGCGGCCAAGCCGACGACGGCCAACAAGGCATAGGTCATGACGCGTTTCTCATCGAGCTGGCGCTCACGGCGCTAGGCTACCGATTCTAAGTCGATCCGGTAACCTTCAACCCTCAATGGAAGAACTCATTCAAAACCTCGCCGACAAGGTGGGACTCGACCGCGCGACCGCCGAAAAGGTTGCCGATTTCATCAAGGACAACGCCTCGAGCATCCCCGGCTGGATCGCCAGTTCCGGCTTGGCCGACAAGCTCCCGGGCGGTTTGGGGGACCAAATCGCGGGGTTTTTGGGCGGGGAGAAGGAGTAAGGTCTCCACGGGCTGAAGTCCGTGGACCGAGGTGCGGGCTAAGGCCGCGCGCTCCATTTCGTGAGCTCTCGACCTGCCACAATTGGGCTCATGCCCACCGTCCGCGTCTTCGTGACGCTCAAGCCCTCGCTTCTCGATTCCGCCGGGCGCACGGTCGCCGGTTCGCTTCGCAACCTGGGCTTCAAGGAGCTTGAGGACGCCCGCATCGGAAAGATGATCGAGCTACAGGTCAGCGACTATTCCGAAGAACGCATCAAGGAGATGTGCGACAAGCTGCTGGCGAATCCGGTCATCGAGAATTACCGCTTTGAGGTCGCCCCGTGAAGGTCGGCGTTCTTCAATTTCCCGGTTCGAACTGCGATCGAGACGCCTTGTTCTCCCTGCGTGAAGATATCGGAATCGGGGCGGAATACGTTTGGCACGGCGAATCCTCGCTGAATGGATACGATGCCGTTTTCGTCCCCGGCGGGTTCACGTATGGCGACTATTTGCGCTGCGGAGCGATCGCCGGACGCTCGCCGATCATGGCCGCCGTGGCCGAGTTTGCGCGAGGCGGCGGACCGGTGATCGGCGTCTGCAACGGCTTTCAAATCCTCTGCGAAACCGGACTCCTTCCCGGCGCGCTATTGCGGAACGAGGAACAGCTTTTCGTTTGCGCGCCCGTCCATCTTCAGGCGGTGAACCGAACATCAATGTGGACCCGAGGGGTGGATCGGATTTTGGAGATTCCGATCGCCCACGGGGAAGGGAGGTACGTCTGCGACGGTGAAACGCTCCGAAGGCTGCGGGACGAAGACCGGATCGCGTTTCGCTATGTCGGACCGAATGGCGAGCTCGGCGAGGCCCACAACCCGAACGGCTCGACCGACGCCATTGCCGGAGTGCTCAACGCCAAGGGCAATGTGCTCGGCATGATGCCGCATCCCGAACGGGCGACCCGGGCGGCGTTGGGGCTTGGCGATGGCAAGCTCATTCTTCAGGCGCTGGCGGCGGTTCCGGCGCTGCGATAAATGCGGCCCACTCTGCTTCGATCTGGGCGAGTTCTTCCGGGGTGTTGAAGCTGGCGAAGTGGATGGGATCGAGACTGGCTTCCCGGAGGGCCTCTTCATCGATCAGCGTCACCTCAAGCCGATCGAGCCAGGCCATCAGGCTTCTTTTTCCATCGGAGACCACTTTTGGAATCGCGTCCCAGGCCCGTTTCCGATAGAGGGCACAGGTCGGTTGGCGGATACCCGCCCTCACCGGCACCGCGGCATCGGCCTCTCGAATGCTTGCCTGTAAAATCTCTACGATCTTTTGATGAAAATACGGCATATCGCACGAGGCGACGAAAACGAATTCCGCCTCCGGAGAAAACCTCGCCAGGGCCGCGAGCGGCCCTGCCTGATCCGCTTGGTCGGCTAAGAACCCCCAATCGGCGACCGGTTCGCGGCCCAGCACGGCCACTCGATCGACGGCCCGGCCAAGAGCCGTCGCGGTGGCTTCGTCAAGAGGAATGCCGCCAACGACGATCTTCGCTTTGTCGACCCCCATGCGCGTGCTGCCGCCGCCGGTGAGAAGGATGGCTTCGATGGTCACTCCGAAACCCTCTCCTCCAACCCCCTCTCCCTTTTGACCGGAGTCAAAAAGGCGAGGGGGCTCAAACCCGCACCGCCTCGCCGCCCTTTGCCATCGACCGCCAAGCCGCCTCGGTCAATTCGATCACGCGGAGCCCGCCTTCGAATGGCGATTGGACCTCCTCCACGCCTTGGATCGCGCGGATGAAGTTGAGGTCGGGGTTCGAGCCGCCTTTGAGGTTCTCGGCTTCGAACCGCGCCCCATCCGCCTCCTGGACGGTCAGCTTGCCCGCACGCACGAAGAACGCCCCGCGCTCGCAGAAGATCGTGATGTCCTCATGCCAAGCCGGCGCATCGCCGACGATCGCGATCGAGGCCATCGCACCGCCCTCAAAACGAACCGAAACCGAGGAATTGATGTCGACCGGGGTTCCGCAGTTATCTCCGTAGGCCGAGACGCTCTCAGCCCGAAGCCCGGTCGTCCAGAGAATGATGTCGAGAATGTGGCTGCCCGAATCGTTGAGCTGGCCGCCCCCCGAGAGCTCGGGCACCTGCCGCCATGAGCCGGCGGTCGCTTTCTTCCACTCCTGCCCTTGCAGCGCGGCAATGTAGATCGGCTTACCAAAATCGCCCGAGTCGATGCGACGCTTGATATAGCGGAACTCCGCCTGGGTGTGGCGTTGATAGCTCAGCAAGCCGACCTTGCCGGACCGGTCGCGCGCCTCGATCACCTGGTGGCCGTCGGCGACCGTCGTCACCATTGGTTTTTCGCAGAGCACATGCAGCCCCCGGGCGAAGCCGGCGAGGATCTGATCTTTGTGTTGGGTGTGAAGCGAGTTGATATGGACCGCATCAAGCTCCGCGGTTTCCAGCATCTCCCGGTAATCGGCGAACCAGCGGACGTCGCGCAGGGCGGGATAGGCGTCGTGGCATCTTTCGATTTGAACGAACTCGGGATCGCATAGCGCCGCGATCTCCACGTCCGGCATTTTGGTGAGCACGCTGAGGTGGTGGCGGGCGATCCCGCCGCAGCCGATCAGGCCGATTCGAATTCGAGACATCGCTTAACCGATTCGCAGAGACGCCCACGATTCCCTTTCGCCTTCCCCGCGAAATGCAGGTAAACACGCCGCATGTTCTCCGCCTTCACACTGCTTGCCCTGGCGACGATTCAGCGTCCCAAAACCGCCCCCATGGAACAGACCCTCCTGAAAGCCAAGCAGACCCTCAAATCGTCGGCTCGGATCACCCCCAAGGTCTACCGAATCCCGAACGATTGGGACGACGCGAAGAAGGCCGCGATCTATGTCAAGGGCGACAACGTCACGATCGATTTCCAGGGCGCCACGCTGGAAGGGACGCTGCCCACCGTTGAGCCGAACGAGCGCAAGGGAACCGGGATCTTTGTGACGGGTAAGAACATCGTCCTCAAGAACCTGAAGATTCGAGGCTACAAGATCGCGCTGGCGGCGCGAAACGCGCCGGGACTCAAGCTCATCAATATCGACGCCAGCTACAACTGGAAGCAACGGCTGCTCTCGGATCTCGACAAAGAGGACGGCGCCGACTGGATGCGCTTCCACCGAAAGGAGAAGGACGAGTGGCTTCGGTACGGAGCCGCGTTTTACTTGCGGGACTGCGACGGATTCGAGGTCAAGAATTGCCGTGCGGTCGGCGGGCAGTGCGGATTGATGATCACGAACTGCAACAAGGGCCTGATCTGGAACAACGACTTTTCGTTCCTATCGGCGGTGGGGCTGGGCATGTACCAGTCCAGCGACAACCGGATCTTCCACAACAAGCTCGATTGGTGCGTGCGCGGTTTCAGCTACGGCAAGTACAACCGGGGCCAGGATTCAACCGGGATCCTCATTTACGAGCAGTCGCATCGGAACGTCTTCGCTTACAACTCGGCAACCCATGGCGGGGATGGCTTCTTCCTTTGGGCCGGGCAAAGCACGATGGACACCGGCAAAGGCGGCTGCAACGACAACCTGCTCTACGCGAACGACTTCTCCCATTCGCCGGCGAACGGGATCGAGGCGACGTTCAGCCGCAACCACTTCATTTACAACCTGATGCTGGAGTGCTGGCACGGCATCTGGGGTGGCTATTCCTTCGAATCGAAGGTGATGTTCAACGAATTCGGCTACAACGCGGAGGCGATCGCCTGGGAGCACGGCCAAGACAACGTGATCGCCGACAACACCTTTTGGATGGATGGCCAGGGCCTGGTGCTCTGGAGCAACCCCACCCAGGATCCGAATTGGGGCTACGCCAAGGCGCGCGATACGCGGTCGCGGAACTGGACGATTCGCGACAATGCGTTCAATGATTTGAGTGGAACCGCCATCAATCTTCGACGAAGCTCCGACGTGCTGATCGAGAAGAACACATTCAAGAACAATGCGGAAGGGCTTCGGTTGAACCCCGACGTCACGAACTTGGTTCAAAAGGACAACAAGACCCACACCGGAAAGCCAAACGCCGTCTTCACGAGCCTGAATCCGGGCGCCTTTGCCTCCGGCCCGCCCGCAAAGTATCTGGACAACTTCAACGGCACCTATTTCCAGCAGTACGAAGTCGTCTCCGATCCGAAACAAGCGAAGCTCCGGCTTCAAAAGGCGGGTCTGGATTCCCAATTCAACGCCAATGCGATGAAAGGCGGCCAGGACCCCTTCCTGCGCCGGGGTGTCCTTCGGGGCTGGCGTTACATCCTGGTCGATCAGTGGGGGCCCTACGACTTCAAGTCGCCGGTGCTTTGGCCGCGGAGTGAGATCAAGGACCGGACGCAGACGTTCGAGATCTTGGGTCCCAAGGGCGTCGCCACCGTGGTGGACGAGGTCGGCACGCGCATCGATGCCATCAGCACCGACGGCGGCGTCACTTGGACGGCGGGCGGAGGCCGCGCGGCAAAGCTGCCGGTTCCTTGCTTTGTCCGGGTCGCCTACGGCTCCGAAGCGAGCTTGGAGCGGAAAGTCATGCTCGAATATCGCGGCGCGGCGGTCACCGACTACCGCGGGATTGTGACCCCCAAAGGCAAGCCGTTCCCGTTCGGCTTCCGCCAGTTCTTCATCCCGATCGATTGGACCGTCAAGTTCTTCGCCTGGAGCGCTGACACCGACCCGCGCACCAAGGGGGACGCGTTCAAATCGCTCATCGAGGGTCCACCGGTCAAAACCGAAAAAGTCGATCGGATCAACTATGCGGGCAACGTCCCCGGAGTCCCGGGCGACCGCTACGCCACGGTCGCCGAAGGCACATTTGAGGTTCCGAAGGGCGACTACGTTCTCAACGTCACCACCGACGACGGGTGCCGCGTCTGGGTCGACGGAGAGCTCGTGATCAAGGATGCTTGGAAGTACCAGGGCCCGACGCCGTATGCCGCCGAGCTCAAATTGGGCGGCAAGCACCGGATCCGGGTGGAGCATTTCGAGATCGACGGTTACTCGGCGTTGCGGGTGGAGTTGGTGAAGAAGAAGTGACGCGAAGCCCCCGCATTTGAAGGAGGGGGTTGGGGGTACATGACGCCCGGACGCGTAAGGCGACAGCCGTAAGCCGTCTGCCGCTAGCCGTGGGGCGGGGCCATTCCGAAATCCGAAACCGGAGCTCACCCACCCCCAAACCCCTCCCTCAAGGGAGGGGCGGAATTCCGTCCGACTTGGGCGCCGGCTCCTCATTCCACGAAGGAGTCTGGACCCCCAGCAGATGCCGCACGAAAAAGTCCATCCGTTTGCGGTTGCCGTAAGTCCCGCCATCGGTGTGGTCGGCCCCCGGAATCACCACCAGCTCGAACTCTTTCCGCGCTTTGATGAGGGCGTCGGCTAAGCGGAAGGTCGACTCGGGCGGAACGTTGCGATCAAGCTCGCCTACGATCAGCATCAGGTTTCCCTTCAGGTTTTTCGCGTTCGTGATGTTCGACTGGGCCTCGTAATGCGGCCCCATCGGCCCCATCCATTGCTCGTTCCACCAGAACTTGTCGATCCGATTGTCGTGGCAGCCGCAGGACGAAACCGCGACCTTGTAGAAGTCGGGGTGAAACAGCAGGGCGCCGGTGCTGCTTTGCCCGCCCGCCGAGGTGCCGTAGATCCCAACACGCTCGATGTCGATGTACGTATATTTTTGAGCAAGCGCCTTCATCCAAGCAATCCGGTCGGGAAAGCCGGCGTCGGCGATGTTCTTGTAGCACACGTCGTGAAAGGCTTTGCCCCGGTTACGGGTGCCCATCCCGTCGATCTGCACCACGATGAAGCCGAGCTCGGCCAGCCGCTGGACCCCGGGGAGCGGATTGAACCCTTTGGGCACATGGGCATCGTGGGGTCCGGCGTAGATGCTCTCGACCACCGGGTACTTCTTTTTCGGGTCGAAGGTGCTGGGGCGATGCACGAGGCCCCAAATGTCGGTTTTGCCGTCCCGACCCTTGGCGACAAACGGTTCCGGCATGCTCAGCTTGAACTTTTGCCAAGCCGCCAAATCGGCCCGGTCGATCTCCGCCACCTTTTGGCCGGTATCGAGCCGGCGCAGCTCGTGGACCGGCGGGGCATCGACCCGCGACCAGGTATCGATGGCGTAACGGCGATCCGGAGAGATCTGAAGACGATGGGTTCCGGGACCGTCGGTGAGGCGAACAAGCTTTCCTCCATCGAGGTCCACCGAAAAAGCATGGATGAAATAGGGGTCTTCACCCGCTCGCGTTAAGTTGGCGGTGAACGTGATCCGCCGCGACGTCTCGTCCAGGTTTTCGATGCTCCGAACGACCCAACCAGCGGGCGTGATCGGGTTCCTGACCGCACCCGTTCGCGTGTCGATGAGGTAGAGCCGACCGAACCCATCGCGCTCGGAACGCCAGATCATCTCCTGCGAGCGACGCAAGATCCGCATTTGCTGGGCGGTGGTGTCGAAAAAGGTGTCCGGATCCTCATCCACGATCGAGCGGCGCTTTCCGGTGGCCATCGAAACCGCGTCGACGAAGAACCGCCCATAGCCCCGCTCGGCGTAATCGATCTCGAACTCCTCCCCTTCGCCCAGCCACTCAATACCCGGAGGCCCCGCCCACGGCTGCCCTCCGGTCCAGATCGGGGGAAGATCGGATTTGATCTCCCGCTTCATGAATGGATCGGCGATAAAGGTTTCAAAACTGTCGAGCCGGTCGCCCGGTTGATCATAAAGCCGCTGGACCAATTCGCCTCGCGAGCCGATAGCGGGCGACGAGCGGATCAGATAGACCGGCTTGCGGTCGCCGGGCAGCAGCTTGAAAACCACGAGCTTGGCCGAATCGGGCGACCAATGGGCGGCCGCGACACTCTCGATCGGGCATTCGTAGACCGTGACCGTACGGTCTTCATTGCCCGATACGCGAAGCTTGCCGTCCTCGATTCGAAACACCCAATTGCCGTTGGGCGAGCGGCTGGGGTTGCGTCCGGGGGGAGGGGTTGCGGCGGGGGGAATCGGCCCTCCGGTGAGGGCATATGAAGCCAAGTCTAGATCCCAAAGTTTGCCGTCGAAGCGAAACCGAATTGATTTCTGGGCGTCGCCATAGTCGAACTCGTCGAACGGGAGCTTTTCCGGATCCACCGGTTTGGCGGCCCCCTTTGCGAGGGCTTCAGCCAAGCGCTTGGCATCGAAGGGCCGCTCGCGCCGGCCGGTCGCGGAATCGACCCGCCAGAACTCCTTTTTCCCATCGGCGAGCGCATTGCGATACCAAAACGCGGCGCTGCCCTCGATCCAACGTGGGGTTAAGCTGAGTTTAAGCGCCGCTTCGCGGGCGCCCTGAAGGTCGTCGCCGCGCTGGTAGGAGGCACGAAGCACTTCCGGATTCGGCCGGTCGTCGAGTTGGGCTTGGACCGCGATCGGCCAACCCGCAATCAGCATCGCCAATGAAAAGTGCGCTATGCGTCGCATTAGGTTTAACGAATTCGGTCGAGCGGGCAACTTTCCCTTTGTGTGGTCAGCAATGAGGGCTTTTCGCGGCCAGGCGGCGGGCCTAGAATCGGAAAGAGCCGCCCATGAACGCTTCCCCATCGCCTTCCGCCTGGTTCGCCGGCCCCAAAGCAGAAAACGGCGAGGCCTTTGCCACTCTGATCGCCCGCATCGTTCAGGACTACTACGCTTGGCGGCGAAACTACTTTCCGGACGATGGGGTCGTGCTCGACTCGGCCCAACGCCGGGCCAACGAGCCGTTCCTCGACGCGTTTGAGGATCGGCTCACTGAACTGCTCGGGCGGCTCAAGGCCGACTTTCCCTTCCAAAGCCCGCGCTATGCGGGCCACATGATTGCCGAGCAAACGCTGCCGGGCATCGCGGGTTGGTTCGCCACGATGCTCTACAACCCCAACAACGTCACCGCCGAGTCGGCGCCGGTGACCGTTCAGCTCGAGCTGGAAGCGGCCCAGATGATCGCCGCGATGCTTGGATTCGGCGATGACGCCTGGGCGCACCTCACCTCCGGCGGGACGCTGGCGAACCTCGAAGCCCTTTGGGTGGCTCGAACCGTCTCGCTTCTTCCCCGAATCGTGAAGGAAATGCGCGCCTCGCTTTCCTTGAGCGATGGGGCTCCTCAAGCTCCGCTCGAGGATTTCGCCGAAGTGTTTCGCCAAGCGGAGGCGGCCTTTGGCGCCTCCGGATCGACGAACCGCCAAGTTATTCGGGCCTTTTTGGAAGCGCCGAGCAATGTCGCGGTGCGCGGGATTGCGGCGGTGGCCCGCGAAGCGGATTGGCGGCCGGTCGTACTGGCCCCCGAGACGCACCACTATTGCCTCGTCAAGGCCCTCGACGCCTTGGGATTGGGCCGCGAAGCTCTTCGGCGGATCCCGGTCGATGGTGATTTTCGCATGCGGGTGGATGCACTTGCGGAAGCGCTCGAGGCTAGCGATCGAAATGGCGAGACGGTGGTCGCGGTGGTCGCGGTGGCGGGAACGACCGAGGAGGGCGCGGTCGATCCGCTCGAGGCGATTCTTGACCTTCGGTCGCAACGAGAGGCGGCGGGCCAACGCCCGTTCTGGCTCCATGTCGACGCTGCCTATGGAGGCTACTTGCGAACGATGGCGATCCCCTCACCATTGGACTTTGGGCCCGAAACGACGCCAGTGAGGCTCCGTGGCGTGGCGCATGACCTTCCGATTCGCCCCCCGCAACCGAACTTGATCGCGTCCCTTTTGAAACTGGGGGAGGCCGACTCGATCGCGGTCGATCCCCATAAGTTGGGCTACCTTCCCTACCCGGCAGGGGCCGTCTGCTTCCGGTCGGATGTGGTGAAACCGCTCGTCCGACAAGAAGCGCCCTACTTGGAAGACGCGGCCGGGGGGGTCGAGGAAGAGCGCCAGTCTTCGAAGATCGGGGTTTACATCCTCGAGGGAAGCAAGCCGGGCGCCGCCGCGGCGGCGGTGTGGCTCAGCCACAAACTCATTCCGCTCGATGCCCAGGGCCACGGCCTCCTGATGCGGGATTCGCTCCGCAATGCCGCCGAGCTTTACGCGCTGCTCGAATCGTTTCCCGATCGGGCCGGCGAGCGGGGCGTTCGGGCCATAAGCCTCTGTCCCCCGGGCTCGAATATCGTCTGCTATGCGTTTCGGCCCGCCGAATCCAAACCCGGTTTGCGCGGGATCAACGAATTGAACCAGGCGATCTACGCAAGGTTCACGGTCTCTGACGCGGGTTCCTCTCAGGTGTACGGACAAAAGTACTTCGTTAGCCACACCACGCTCAGCGCCTCCCAATATGCGCCAAGCACGGTTCAAGCGTTTCTCGACCGGCTTGGCGTGGACCCCATCGAGTATGAGCGCGAAGGCGTATTCCTTCTGCGTTCCGTGCTGATGAACCCCTGGTATGGCGAATCCAAGCGGAGGGGACGCTACTTTCTGAGCGAACTGGCGGAGGAACTGTACGCGGTCGCGGCTAGGCTCGCGGGGTGAGGCCTCGACGAGCGAGCTCCTCGAGCATGGTGCGTCCCGAGACCAGTTCTTCGGCAGCATAGAGGCCCGGTTTTGGCCTGATCTCCAAGATCTTCTGCAACACAATCGAAGCGGAGAAGCCGGTGAGCTGCTCCATGGCGGAAAGTCCGGTGGCGGGGTCAAAGACGGTCTGAAGGACGATTCGCTTCGGGTTCGCGCCTTGGCTCTCGACCACCAGGATCACCTGATCTTCGTCGTCCTCGCCCTCCGTCGCGGCTTCGAAGAGGCGGGAGAAGGTGCGGATGTTCTCCGGTTTCCAAAGGCCGAGATCGCGAAAGTCGCGCATGGTCTGGCAGTGGCCGGGAAAGCGGAGCGTCTTGTATGCGTACTCTCGTACATGCTTCTTGTGAAGTTGCGGCCCGATGCTGCTCCCTCCAGACGTAACGAAGGCTTCAAACATGCCCAATCCTTCGATCTCGACCGTTTCAAGTTCGGTGAGGGATTCCATCTCGCGGACCTTCCCGGCCTTTAAGGCGATGGCCGGATCGGAATACTCGCCGACAAGCCCTTCCAGACTGAAGCGGGGCTTGTACTTGAACGGTGTTCGCGGGTTTCGGGGCAGCCCTCCGCAGAGGATCTTGACTCCCATCGTGCCCGGATTCTCTTCGATGAGCATCGCGGCGAGCTGGTTGCCGAGGCCGGGGGCCAATCCCGAATCAAAGACGGCGACGTTGCGGTTGTAGGCGTTCTTCGGGCCGAGCGTTTCCTCCAGTTCCGGAAGGTCGGAACCCATGTCGACGCTGGGGACTTTGGCGAAGCCGGCAGCTTTGTGCACGAGCGGGTTCAGGTGGTAAGGCACGCCGGCAAGGACAGCGTCATGTTTTTGGGCAAGCGAAACCATCGCATCGAAGTCGTCCACCGAATCGTGCCACGGCTCCACCGCGGCCTCCGGTAAGGCGGCCTGGACACGGGAAACCGCAAGGTTCGCTTGTCCGAAATCGCGGTCGACCAGCGTCAGTCGGACGCCTGGCACGAAACGGCACAGGTCGTAACCCGCCGCGGCGGCCTGCCTTCCCGAGCCGACGATGAGGATGCGCATGAGCCTGAAATTATGGCGCGGCCCACGAAATCGAGGCCAAGATGGCCTCGATACGCGGGAGCAAGATGCTCCCGATACCTAACCCCGGTAGACTTCAGACCTCCATGTCCGCTCCTCGCACCGTCGCCGTCGTCGGAGGAGGCTTGGCCGGCCTGATGGCCGCCATGAAGCTCGCCGAAGCCGGCATCAAGGTCCAGCTCTTTTCGCTCGTGCCCGTCAAACGCAGCCACAGCGTCTGCGCCCAGGGCGGCATCAACGGCGCCGTGAACCTGCGCGGCGAGGGGGATTCGCCGTATCTGCATTTCGAAGACACGATCACCGGCGGCGACTTCCTGAACCATCAGCCTCCGGTGATGCGGATGTGCGAGCGCGCCCCTTCGATCATCGCGTTGCTCGACCGCATGGGCGTTCCCTTCAATCGAACTCATGAGGGCCTATTGAGCTTTCGGCGGTTCGGCGGGACGCTCAAGCACCGAACCGCCTATGCGGGCGCCACCACCGGGCAGCAGCTTCTCTATGCCCTCGATGAACAGGTTCGCCGGTTCGAAGCCGAGCACCGGGTCGAAAAGTACGAAGGCTGGGACTTTCTGGGGCTCGTCAAAGACGCCCAGGGGCGGTGTCGGGGGCTGGTCGCCCAAGACCTGCGGACCATGGAGATCCAGAGCTTTGCCGCCGATGCAGTCTGCATCTGCACGGGCGGGAACGGCTTGATCTTCGGCCGATCGACGAATTCGATCATCAACACCGGCTCCCCGGTGAGCATCTGCTACCAAGAGGGCGCGGTCTACGGCAACCCGGAGATGGTGCAGATTCACCCCACGGCGATCCCCGGCGAGGACAAGTGCCGGCTGATCAGCGAGTCGGTGCGGGGGGAAGGCGGGCGCATCTGGACGCCGCGAGACCCGCACGACAAGCGGCATCCGGTGGCCATTCCCGACAAAGATCGATGGTACTTCTGCGAAGAGTTGGACCCCGTCTACGGGAATTTGCTCAGCCGCGACTTGGTCAGCTTTGCGATCTACTGCGTATGCCGGATGGGCAAAGGCGTGGCGAGCCAGCAGCAGGTCTACCTGGACATCACCCATCTGCACGAAAGCCGAGGCGGGCCCTATACGCGCGAGATCATCAACGACAAGCTCGAAGGGGTGCTCGAGATCTACGAGAAGTTCATGCTCGAAGACCCGATCGAACTGCCGATGCGGATTTATCCGGCGGTCCACTACACGATGGGCGGGCTCTGGGTCGACTACGAGAAGGGCCACGACACGGCGATCGAGACCGGCTCCGCGCGGAACCAGATGACCTCGATCGAGGGGCTTTTCGCGGCCGGCGAGTGCGACTATCAGTATCACGGCGCGAACCGGCTGGGGGCGAATGCGCTGCTGAGCTGTCTCTATGGGGGCGAGATTGCCGCGCAGGGGATGCAGGCCTACCTCAAGGATTCGGATTTTTCGGAAGCTTCGGACTTGTCGGACGCGGCATCCCGGCATCGTTCGGTCTACGCATCGCTTTTGGCGGGGCAGGGCGACGAGAACCCCTACCGCTTGGCCGATGAACTGGCGGAGACGATGTGGAACGGCTGCGGCATTTGGCGGACCCAGAAGGACCTCCTGGCCGCCCGAGAAAAACTGGATGAACTGGCGGCCCGGGCGCGCCAGTGCCGAGTTTTGGACAGTTCGGGCTGGACCAACCAGGCGGTTCCCTTTACCCGGGCGCTGGGGCACATGGTCGAGATGGCCAAGGCGATCGTGGGCGGGGCGATCGTTCGGGACGAGAGCCGGGGGGCCCATTTCAAAATGGACACACCGGCGCGGGACGACGCGCATTGGCTGCGATCGACGATGGCCCGGTGGTCGGCTTCCGGTCCGACGTTCGATTTCGAGACGGTGGACACGTCGTATATCGCGCCAAGGGCGCGGAAGTACCGGATCAATCAGAACAAGATTGTAGAGCAGATGATGGGTGAGCCGGTTGGCGATTCACTCGGTGTGAGCTAGCCCTCCGGCTCGCGCACCGTCATCCGCCAGAGCCGCGCCGTTTTATCCAGGCCGCCGGTCGCCAACAGCGTCCCGTCCCGATTGAACGCCACCGCCAAAATCGGCCGAGGACTGGCCTCGATCTGAAGCTGCCCGATCCCTTCGGCGGCCGCCCAAAGCCCGACCTTGCCATCCCGGCCGCCGCTGGCGAAGAGCCAGCCATTCGGGTGGAACGCCAGCGATTCAATCGGAAGCGTGTGCCCGTACATCACCTTTTGAAGCTGCATATCGCCCAGTCGAAACACTCGCACCGAAAGGTCGGCAGCGCCGGTCGCCAGATAGCGGTTGTCCGGGCTGAAGGCCAGCGCCGTCACCGTCGACCGGACGCCGTGGAGCGTGAACCGGGACTTGCCGGTGGTGGCATCGCGGACCATGACCGCCGAATCGCTCGATCCGGTGGCCAAGTACTGTCCATCCTTGGACCATGCGACGGCGGTGACCGAACCGGTATGGTCGCTCTTCGCATAGATCGGCGCGCCGGAGCGCGTATCGGTCACCAAGAGCTTGCGGTGGATGCTGCCGGTGGCCAGCCGGCCGCCATCGGCGGAGACTGACGCGCACGAGGCCCATTCGACGGTGGCGGTGTGGTGGGCTTCGACCGCATGGGCGCCGATGCGACAGATGCTCAGAACATGCTCAGCGACTCCGGCGGTGACCACCCCGTTGCCCTCGACGGCACGAAGTGTGGAGACCACCCCCGAGTCAAGCTTTTCGCGGCGGGTTTGGGCGCCTGTCTCGACGTTCCACCAGCAGATTTCGTTGTCGAACGAGCTCGTCACGAGATCGCCATGGTTGGCGAAATCAAGCCCGTAGATGGGGGTGAGGTGGGCACGGATGCGGCGTTCGAGGCGAACGAGCAGGTTGGCTTTGGGCGTCCAGGCCGGACGCTCGCCCGCCTCGATCGCGCCGCCCCCGGCGAGCATCGCATCGTATTCCATCCGGTCGCGGGGATCGGAAAGAACCTGGAACGCGTCGTTGATCCGGGCCATCACATCGTGGCTCGCCGGGTCCGGGTTGATGTCGGGATGGTAGCGTCGAGCCAAACGCCGATAGGCGCGCCGGATGGATTCGGGATCGGCGGTTTTGGAGACGCCGAGGGTGTCGTAAAGCGTAGCCACGGGCCGTTCGTAAAGGGGGAACGGCTCCATTTTGGCAGGTTCGAGCCTCAAATTTCCGTCTCGTCGGAATGAACTTTCGGCAAAAGTGCCGTATCCTATCTTTTACTTATGAGACCGTCGCGGGTGTGGGCGCTCCCTCGGGCGCTGTTCGTTTTCGCCATCCTGACCGCCTCGCTTTTGGCGCGCGCGCAAGAAACCGCCGCGGCCCCCAAGCCGGGCGATCTGACCGCTGAGCAAAAGGCGGAAATCCTCAAGAGCATTGGCGACGTGGTGACCCAACGGATGTTCGTTCCGGGCGTCGATTTTTCGAAGTGGCCCGAAAACGTTGAGAAACACAAAGAGAACCTGGACAAAGCGCCGGACGAGCGCTCTTTCGCGCTGGCCGTCAATCGAGCGCTGCGCGAATTTGGGCTGAGCCACGTTCGGCTGCGCACCCCTCAGGCCGGCGAGCAGCGTCGCAGCGGACCGGTCGCGGTGGGACTGGGCATCCAGGCCCAAAAGGGCGAGGTTCCGGGCCTGCTCATTTTGGGCGTCGCCCCCGCGAGCCCGGCGCAAAAGGCGGGATTGGGGCTCGGCGATACGATTTTGAAGGTCGACGGAAAGGAGCCGGACAGTCCGGCGGTGCTGGGCGGCGAGGCGGGCACCAAAGCGAGCCTCGAGATCAAGAAAAAAACGGGCGAGACGGTAACGGTGGAGCTGGCGCGCGAGCGGTTTTCGACAGCGCGCGAAGACAAGCTCACTTGGAACGGCGACGACGCGGCGGTTCTGAAAATCCACACGTTCAGTCGTGGCTATGAGCGCGAGAAGATCGAGAAGCTGGTCGAAGAGGCGGCAAAGGCCAAGTACCTGATCCTCGACCTTCGTTCGAACGGCGGTGGCGCGACGAACAACCTCCAGCACTTGCTCAGCCTTCTTCTCCCCAACGACAGCGATTACGGCGTTTTTGTCAATCGCCGGATGATGCAGGACTACGAAAAGGAGAAGCCCGAGGGCCCCAAGGACGTCTTCACGATCGCGAAATGGACGCCTCGCAAGGTGAAGACCACCAAACAGCGCATCGAGCCTTTCAAAGGAAAAATCGCCGTTTTGACCAACCGGGGTTCGGCCAGCGCCAGCGAGATCTGCGCGGCCGCGCTTCGCGAAATCGCGGGCGCTCCGATCATCGGGGGGCGCACGGCGGGTGCCGTCTTAGCTTCGACCTACGCGCGATTGGCCCTGAATTGGGAAATCCAGTATCCGGTGACCGACTATGTGACGATCAAGGGCGTTCGCCTTGAAGGCAATCCGCTCCAGCCGGACCAGGAAGTGACGCCCAAGCCGGATCAAACCGAGGATGTGGTGCTGGCCAAGGCGCTCGAAACGCTGCGGTCGGTGAAGTAAAGTCGAGTTCGTGGAGTCCACTCTCGCCGCACGAAAGCCTCGGGCCTTGGCGCCCGGGGATCTCGTTCGCATCGTCAGCCCCGCCTCGCCGATCGAACTGGCCAAGACTGCGAATGCCGCCCGGTTTCTGGAGCAGGAGGGGTACGTTGTCCAGTTCGGCGAACATGTTTGGGATGCCACCGGTTTTTTGGCCGGGAGCGATCGCGATCGCGCCGCCGATCTCATGGCCGCGTTCGACGATCCGGACGTGGCCCTGGTGTACTGCGCGCGGGGCGGCTATGGATGCGCGCGGTTGTTTCCCTGTCTGGACCTCGACCGCATGGCCGCTTCCGGAAAGCTCTTTGCCGGCTTTAGCGATATCACGACGCTGCACGTGGCCCTGAATCGGCGGGGGCTGCCCACCCTCCATGCCCCGATGCCGCTGACGCTGAACACGCCCCGCGCCGATTGGGTCTACGACTCGTTTTTTCGCGCCCTCAAGGGCGACCTGGCGATCCCGGAAGACGCCCCCAAGGGCGTCTGCGTCACGCCCGGGTCGGCCGAAGGTATCGTCGTCGGCGGGTGCCTTTGCCTGCTTGCCGATACGATCGGAACGCCGGACGAAGTCCCGATCGAGGGCAACCTCCTGCTGATCGAGGACGTGGACGAAAACCCGCATCGGGTCGATGCGATGCTCACTCACCTCAGAAATACGGGCCAGATTCAAACGGCGGCGGGGATCCTCGTGGGCGAGATGACGCGTACGGACGAAAAGGTGGACGAGGGAATCGGGGGTCTGCCGTGGCGGGAAATCGTGGCGGACCGCCTCGGTGACCTCGGCATCCCCTTGATGGTCGGGTTCCCCTTTGGGCATATGCCGAATATGTTAACGTTAGGGCTTGGAATCCGCGCCACAATGGATGCCAAAGCCGGAACTTTGCGATATTTGGAGCCGCTATGTTCGAGTTAGCCGCCCGCAGGAAGGGGGTAGGTGCGTATCGACATGGATTGCGGCGGGCGATTTGGGTTTTCTTCGGGTTTGGCGCGGTTGCTTTAACGCAAGCGCAGGTCTGGGACAAGTTTCTGGCTCCCGGGCTGACCTATCGAATGGAGGTGGACTTGGCCACCCCGCGCATCGTTCACGCCTTCCGTTTCAGCCCCCAATCGCGGGCCGTTTCGGCCCGGACGGAAGTGGCGACGCGGAAGGTTTTCACCGAAGATCTTGCCAAGTCCCGCCGCACGGTTTCGGCCATCGCGCGCGAGGGTGGCGCGATGGCCGCGATCAATGGCGACTTCTTCCCCTGGACGGGCGATCCGATCGGGCTGATGGTCCGCGACGGCGAATTGGTGAGTGGGCCATGGCCCAATCGTGCGGTGTTCGGCTGGGGTCGGACCGGATCGGGAGCCGGCATCGGGACGCTTTCGCTGGGCGCCCGCAACGGATCTTTGGGGACGTTTCCGCTGGACGGGTTGAACGAAGAGTGCGGGGTCGGCAAGATCGTGCTCAATACACCGACGGCGGGCTGGGCCCGGACGAAAGGCCCCGGCGTCCATGTCGTTCTGAAAGGAAGCGGGAATTGGGGTCCAAAGGCGCAGTGGGAGGGCGTGGTCGATCAAGTGGTTCAAGCCGAACGCTATCCGGTGCCGGAAGGTGGCGCGGTGATCTCGGCGGGCGGCGCTTCGAGCCGCCTGATGAGCTTGAAGTCGGGAGACCCGATTCGGATCGAGTGGGAGACCTCCGGATTGGACTGGAGCCGGTTCGACCAAGCCATCGGAGGCGGCCCGTTTCTCATCAAAAACGGCCAGATCGCGATCGACTGGGACTTTCAGGGATTTCGGCCGGGCTTCGCCAACGATCGGCATCCCCGCACCGCGGTCGGACGAACGAAAAGCGGGGAGATCTGGTTCGTCGCGATCGACGGACGCCAGGCGCTTTCGGCGGGAGCCACGCTCGATGAAACGGCGCGGATCATGAAACGATATGGCTGCATCGAGGCGGTCAATTTGGACGGAGGCGGCAGCACGACGCTGCATCTGCTTGGATTGACCCTGAACCGGCCAAGCGGCGGGGTCGAGCGCGAGGTGGCCAATGCGGTGCTGTTCTTTGGCGAGCCCACGCGGCATCACGGCGGCGCCATCAAAATCCAAACGCCGGAAAAGCTCTTTGTCGGACAAGGCGAGACCCTGAAGGTCGTGAATTCGGCCGGGGTCCGAATGGCGAGCCGGGATGTGGTCTGGCAGGCCTTGGGTTCGGGCTGGATCGATCAGGGCGGTCTCTTGCGGCCAACCGGGATCGGGGTGGTCAAGGTTTCGGCGTGGTCGGAAGGGCAGACCGCGACGGCGGAGATCACAGTGGTGGAGAAGCCGAAGCCCCCGCCGGTGAAGAAGAAGCCGGTCAAGAAGAAGCGGAGGCCATTGCGGAGAAGCGGATAAGGAGTGAGGAGTGAGGAGCGAGGAGACTGGGGTGGGCCTCTACTTACTCGTCACTCCACCGTGAAGTCTCTGGGGTCGGCGAAACGGCCTTTGAGCGCGGTCGCGGCGGCGGTGAGCGGGCTCACCAGATGCGTTCGCGAGCCCGGTCCTTGGCGGCCCTCGTAGGGCCGGTTGCTCGTGCTGGCGCTGCGCTGTTGCGGGCGCAAGATGTCGCCGTTCATGCCCAGGCACATCGAGCATCCGGAGCGGTGCCACTCGAAGCCGGCGTCTTTGAAGATCGAATCGAGACCCTCGTTTTCGGCCAAGGTCTTCACAGCGGCGCTGCCCGGGACAACCATGGCGCGGACGCCTTCAGCCACTCTTCGGCCCCGGACGATCGAGGCGGCCTCGCGGAGATCTTCGATGCGGCTGTTGGTGCAAGAGCCGATAAACACGGTGTTTACCGGGACCTCGCGCATGTCGGTGCCGGGCTTCAGGCCCATATAGCCGAGGGCCCGCTCTTCGCCGGCGTCCTTTGGATCCCGAAGCGGTTCGTCGATTCCGACCGTCATGGCCGGAGTGGTGCCCCAGCTCACCTGGGGCTTGAGCGAGTTGACGTGCAATTCGAGATGCCGGTCGAAGGCGGACGGATCATCGGTCTTGAGCGTCCGGGCTTGCGCGGCAAGCGCTTCGTAGGCGACGCCCTGGGGGGCGTGGGGGCGCTGGCCTTCGGAGACGAAGTCGAGCGTGGTTTGGTCAGGGGCGATCAGGCCGGCCCGGGCCCCCATTTCGATGCTCATGTTGCAGATGGTCATGCGGCCGCTCATCGGTAGGTTGCGGATGGTGGAGCCGAAGTACTCGACGACGTAACCGGTTCCGCCGCCGGCTCCGGTTTGGCGGATCACGGCGAGGATGACGTCTTTGGCGGTGACCCCGTTTTGCAGCTCGCCCTCAATTTGGATCCCGAACGTTTTCGGCTTTCCGGAGGCGCGGAGGGTTTGGGTGGCGAGGACGTGTTCGACCTCGGTGGTGCCGATGCCGAACGCGAGCGCGCCGAAGGCGCCGTGGGTACTCGTGTGGCTGTCGCCGCAGACGATGGTCGTGCCCGGCAGGGTGAGCCCCAGTTGGGGGCCGATGACGTGGACGATGCCCTGGTGGGGGTCGTCATAGCCGAAGAGGGGGACGCCGAACTCGCGGCAGTTTTCGGCCAGGGCTTGGAGCTGGATGCCGCTGAGGGTGGAATCATCGATGGGGCGGCCATCAGTGGGGACGTTGTGGTCGACGGTGGCGAAGGTGAGGTCGGGCCTTCTCACTTTCCGGCCCTTTTCTCTTAGTCCATCGAAAGCTTGGGGCGAGGTGACTTCATGGACAAGATGGCGGTCAATATAGAGCAGCGCGCCTCCGCCGGGGAGTTCGGCGACGACGTGAGCGTCCCAGACTTTGTCGAAGAGGGTGGACATCGGCCCATTCATTCTACGCCCGAAGCCGCCCTCCCCACAATTTCAACGACATCCGATCCACCGAACTTCGACGCCACGGTAGGTACGCTGAGCGCCTATGGCGTCGCTTCCGCCCATTATCCAAGGGGGTATGGGCGTCGGCGTCTCGTCATGGCCTTTGGCTCGCGCCGTTGCGATGGCCGGCCAAATGGGGGTTGTATCCGGCACCGGCCTTGACACCGTGCTCGCCCGGCGGCTTCAACTCGGCGATCTTGACGGCAGCATTCGGCGCGCCCTCCAGAGCTTCCCATTCCCGGATATCGCCAAGCGCGTTCTTGAACGTTATTTCTGCCCCGGCGGCAAGTCGCCGCAAGCTTCTTTTAAGTCCAAACCCATTCCGGCTCTCCAACCGCCCAAAGCGCTTGCCGAGCTCACCGTGGTGGCGAATTACGTCGAAGTTGTCCTTGCCAAAGATGGGCACTCGGGGCCGATCGGGCTTAACCTTCTGGAGAAGATCCAGCTCCAGACTTTGCCCTCCTTATTCGGGGCGTTGCTCGCCAAAGTGGATGTCGTCCTTATGGGAGCGGGAATTCCCCGATCGATCCCCCACGTCCTGGACCAGCTTTCGGCCCATCGACCGGCCGAACTTACGATCGATGTTGCGGGCGCCTGCGCCGATGATCGGTTCGTCACCCGATTTGAACCCGGCGACTTCGCGGGTGAGACGATCTATCCGCTTTCACGGCCGAAGTTTCTCGCTATCGTCGCCTCGGCGACCTTGGCCACGGCGCTGCTCCGAAGGTCAGAGGGGCAAATCGACGGGTTTGTCGTCGAGGGCCCTTCGGCCGGGGGCCACAACGCGCCTCCGCGTGGCGGAGTGGTGCTCGATGGAGGCGGCGAGCCGATCTACTCGCCGGCCGATGAGCCGGATTTGGCGAAGTTTCGCGAGTTGGGCCGTCCGTTCTGGCTTGCCGGCTCTTATGGAGCGCCGGATCGTCTTCGGGAAGCCCTGGCCGAGGGCGCCCAAGGCGTCCAGGTCGGTTCCCTCTTCGCTCTTTGCCAAGAATCGGGCATCGCGACCCATC
>CAYONY010000035.1:0-8006 GCA_964405415.1 uncultured Fimbriimonadaceae bacterium
CCGTCGAACGGCGTCAGCATCGCCGTGATCAATCGTCCCCATTCTTTCGGTCCGTGAAATGCACCCATCGTTTTCTGAGGTTGTTCTACCTGAAACGTACCCACAAGGGCATGCGGTAAAATGCGACTCTTCCGCCGTGCCCAGGTGGTGAAATTGGTAGACGCGCTGGCTTCAGGTGCCAGTGTCCGCAAGGACGTGAAGGTTCGAGTCCTTTCCTGGGCACCATTTCCGAAAGGTCGAGGGTCGAGACACAAAGGTCGAAGGTCCGAGGTCGTCCGCAAAGGACCAAGGACCCAATGCCGACGATCGCTCAGCCCAACCCTAAAACCCGCTTCTGCTCGAGGATCAGTTCGTCAATCCCTTTCTTGGCCAGCGCCAGCATCTTCCCCAACATCTGGGCCGAAAATGGCTCCTGCTCCGCCGTCCCCTGAATCTCCACAAACTTGCCCGATTCGGTCATCACGACGTTCATGTCGGTATGGGCGGTGCTGTCCTCATCGTAATTGAGGTCGAGAATCTCCGCCCCCCGAAAAACGCCCACGCTGACCGCCGCGACCGGTTCTTTGATGAGATGGCGCTTGATCATGCGCTGCTGGATCATCCAGCTCATCGCGTCGTAAAGCGCGACATAGGCGCCGGTGATCGCCGCCGTACGGGTGCCGCCATCGGCCTGGACCGCGTCGCAGTCGAGCGTGATCGTCCGTTCGCCCATCGCCTCCATATCGACGACCGTCCGTAGACTCCGCCCGATCAACCTTTGGATCTCCAGGGAGCGCGCATTCGGCTTCATCGGGTCCCGATTGTTCCGCTGACGGCCGGAGCGCGGCAGCATCGAATATTCGGCGGTCACCCACCCCTTGCCCTGGTTTTTCATGAAGGGCGGAACGCGGTCTTCAACGGTCGCCGTGACCAACATGTGCGTATCCCCCATCTTGATCAAACAGGAGCCCTCGGCGAACTTGGCGACGCCGCGTTCGAGGGAGTAGGGTCGGAGCTGGTCGGGGTTTCGGCCGTCAGGACGCATGGGAGGGGAGTGTACTTGGACCCCCTCGCCTTTTTCCGAAGGAATAAGGGAGAGGGGCCGGGGGTGAGGGTTCTCCTCTAGCCCGGCCAATCGCCCCGAAACACTTCCACCGCCGGGCCAGTCATGAACACGTTTTCCCCATCTCGGGATTCGATCTCCAAATCGCCTCCCGGCAGCGTCACCGTCACGTGATCCTGGCTTCTACCGGTCACCCTTCCTGCCACCGCCACCGCGCACGCCCCCGTCCCGCAAGCCAGCGTCGCGCCCGCACCCCGTTCCCACGTCCGCTGGATCAAGTGGCTCGGCGAGCAAACCTGCGCGAAATGCACGTTCACTCGATTGGGAAACTCGGCATGGTGCTCCAAAGCGAGGCCCCATTGCTCCAGCGGCACCGCCTTGGCGTCTTCGACAAACAGCACCAAATGCGGATTGCCCATCGAAACCGCCGTACCCGGAATCGTGTGGCCTTCGATGACGATGGGCGCATCCACCATCCGCGTCTCGGGCGACCCCGCCATGCCGATCTCCCCCCGGGCTAGTCGAGGCGGACCCATATCGACGCGCACCCGCCCATCCGGTCGAATTTCCGGCCGAAGCGGCCCCGCGCCGGTCTCCACGACAAAGGACGTCGCGCCGGTATGGCCCTCGTCGAAAACGTACTTCGCAAAGCAACGGATCCCGTTGCCGCACATCTCGCTTTCCGATCCGTCGGGGTTCCACATCCGCATTCGGAAATGGCCGGCCCCCAATCGCTCCGCCAACAGCAGCCCATCCGAGCCGACGCCGAATCGGCGGTCGCTCATCGCCCGGCTCAAATGCGGGTAGTCCCGACCGTCCATCGGTTCCCGAATCCCGTCCAAAAGGACGAAATCATTGCCGAGGCCATGGACTTTGACGAATCGGATCACGCCTCTTCTTCGACGTCGGAATGGCCGTTCTCGTGCTCGCCGTGGGGCCGATGGCTGCCCACTGCGCGCGCCGGTACGATGCTCGCAACCGCGTGTTTATAGACGAGCTGCGTCGGTTTTCCCGGCGCATCTAGCAGCACCGTAAACGCGTCGAAGCCCCTCACTTGGCCCCGAAGCTGGACGCTGTTCGTGAGGTAGATCGTCACCCCGATCCCTTCCTTTCGAACCTGATTCAGAAACATGTCCTGCAAATTAATCGACTTTGCCATTGCACCGCCCTACCGATGAGCTATCAACTTCATCGTTTCGCTCAAAGCCTGCTCGGCGGTCTGGCAGTCGGGCAGAACCGTCAGGTTCGGCTCGGACCGCAGCCACGTTCGCTGCCTCTTTGCATATTGTCTCGTTTCAGCCCGAATGGTCTCGATCGCCTCTGGCAACGAGACCATTCCGAGCAAATGGTCGTACAGCGACCGATACCCGATAGCGCGAAGCCCGGGCGCCTCCCTAGGATTTCCCTCCCCCATGAGGCGCCGGACTTCGTCAACCCATCCATTGTAAACCATGAAATCCAAACGTGAGTCGATCCTAGCGGACGTAATTTCCGGTTTTGGCACAATCGCCACCTTAAACCTTCGAAAATTCGGAATCTCCACACGAAGGCCCGGCCGCGGATCGAGCGCCCTTTCGAGGGCGCGCCGAACCCGAACCGGGTTCTGAAGGTCGATGGAGCCGGCCGCTTTAGGGTCGAGCGCTTCCAACCGGCGAACGAGCGCACCCAAGCCATTCGCCGCCCGGTCGGCCTCCAATTGGGCCCGCAGTTCGGGATCGGGCGGAGGGCGCATCTCGGCGTACCCTTCGAAGAGAGCCCGCACATAGAGCCCGGTTCCTCCGACTACCACTGCGCTCCTTCGCTCGCCAAAAAGGTCGGCCAAGACTTCGGCAGCTCTTCCCACGTAAGCGCCGACCCCAAAGCTTTCCGTTGGCTCGATGAGGTCGAGAAGGCGATAATTTGCGCGATCGGCCGGCTTGGCGGTGCCGATGTCGAGGCCCCGATAAACTTGGAACGCGTCCGCATTGAGAAGCACTGCGTCGAGCTCGGCCGCCAGCGCCTCGGCCAACGCCGATTTGCCCGAAGCGGTCGGGCCCATAACCCCGATCAAAAAAGGGGTGGATGAGGGTCGGCCGGGCTCGGCCATCGGGCTAGCCGTCCGAAGCTTTCTCGGCTTTGACCAGCTTCACGCCGTTTTCTTTGCCTTCGACCTTTGTGGCGTCGATCTCGTTCTTCACCGTGAAATCGAGCACTTTCTTTTCCTGGCGAAAGACGCCGACCACGACCACCTTTGCTCCGTCCTTGGTCCCCTCCGGAGCCTCACCCTGGCTGTAAACGTTGAGGATCTGCTTGTCCCCCGTCTTCATTTGGAAGGTGAAGTACTTGTTCCCTTTGCGGGAGGTCTTTTGCTTGAACTCCGCCACCGCACCAGTGACCGAGATCGTCTTGCCGTCGTAAGCTTTCGGATCCTTCAAAAGGTCGGGCAGGGCCACCTTGTCCACCGCCAGCGCCAACGCCGACGCCAACACGCCAAAAAAGAACATCGCACGAAACCGTTTCATGCTCGCGATTATGCACCCGTTCCGAGCCCCACCCTCGTTTTCGCTTTGCGAAAACGAGGGTGGGGTGGGAGCGGGAGATCCGGGCTCACCTCCTCCTTTCAAGGAGGAGGGGACAGGGGGTGGAGGTTCCGGTCCAAGGTGAGAGGTACTCTTCACCCATGGGCTCGTATTTCGGCGCCCCCGATTGGGGACGGCTTCTCACCGCCATGCTCACCCCGTTCCGCGCCGACGGAACCGTCAACCTGCCCGAAGCGCGGCGAATCGCGGCTTATCTTGTCGACGAGCAGAAAAACGACGGCCTGGTGGTGAGCGGGACCACCGGCGAATCGCCCACTTTGAGCTTCGAAGAGAAGATGAGCCTATTGGAAGCCGTACGAGAGGCCGTGGGCGATCGCGCCGCCATCCTCTTTGGCGCCGGCACCTACGACACCGCCGAATCGATCCATCTCACCCGCGAAGCCGAGCGTCGCGGCGCCCATGGGATCATGCTCGCCAATCCCTACTACAGCCGTCCCGGCCAGGAAGGGCTGTTCGCCCATTTCGCGGCGATCGCCGCCGAAACCAAACTTCCCGTGCTGCTCTACAACATCCAACCCCGGTCGAGCATCAACCTCGAAACGCCGACCCTCATGCGGCTCGCCCAGATTCCAAACATCGTCGGCGTTAAGGAAGCCAGCGGCTCGATGCCCCAGATTAGCGATGTGTGTGGCGCGCGCCCCGAGGGCTTTCGGGTTTACAGTGGCGACGACAACTTGACCTTGCCGATCCTTTCCGTCGGCGGCCACGGCGTTGTCAGCGTCGCCGGCCACGTGGTCGGGGCCGAGATCAAAACCATGCTCGACGCTTTCTTCTCCAGGAACCTCATGGAGGCGCAACGCCTCCACCACCGCCTCGCCCCCGTCTTCAAGGCCGTGTTTTCCGCCCCGAGCCCAACCCCGATCAAATACGCCCTCTCGCGTCGAGGGTTCGATTGTGAAGGGGTTCGGCTTCCGCTCGTCACCTTGTCGGATGAGCAGAAGCAGGTCATCGACCGGGCTATCCCGGCGCCCGCCTCGGTCTGAACCAAACCGGACCTTCAGGTAGTCTGGGGAACGTAGCGATGCTCGTCGCCGGACTCCTTTCCCTGGTGTTGCTCTCCCCGCCAACGGCTTTGGCCCAAGGCGTATTCCGCCCCAAAGGCGGCGAGGAGGCGCGTTGGAACGTCAACCCGAACCACGTTCTGCTGTGGAATTCGGCCCCGTACCTTCCCTTCGGCCTTCGCATTTCGGCGAGCCTGGCCGAAATCGAAGCCGCGAAAGCCGCCGGGATCCAGGACGTGTTGGTCGACTGTCCGCCCAATCCGGGCGTGATGAAGACCGCCGTAGAGGCGCTGGAGCGCCACGGGCTGCGCTATATCCTCTGCATCGATGCGCTTTCTCCCTCGGCCCAAGGCATCCTTATCGAGCCTTCCGGCAACCGCATCAGCGGCATCACCGCCAAAAAGACCCTTGAGTTTCAAATCTACGGCGCCGATGAAGCGTTGCTTGTCTTGGCCGTCCGTCGCGACGGATTCATCCAAAAAACCCAGCGAATCAAGAGCCTGAATGGCGCGTTTTCCGTAGAGGTGGCCCCTCCCAACGACCTCGACCACGTGGCCCTGATCTTTCCCAAAACCTCCAGCCTGGCGCGGCTGGGCGCCTGGGAAGGGTTTGACCGCCATCGCGACGCGGTGCTCACGTCGCTCCAAGGCGCCGGGTTGGGGAAAGGGCTGCGAGGCATCCTCAATCCTCTCGGGAGCTTTGCAACCCAAACCGGTCCCCGCACGTTCGTGCCGACCGGTCCGCTTTTTCGCTACGAGTTCGCCGCCTACCTCAAGCAGCGCTACCGAAATCCCCAAACCTTGATGCGAAGCTGGGAGATGAGCGGGACCGACGAGAAAACGTTCGACCAGTTGGCCCGTTTCGTCCCGCTATGGTCCGGCTCACGCGGCGTTCCCTCCTTATGGGATCCTCAAACCGACCAATTCTATGCGTGCGATATGAAGCGCTCGTCGATCTGGCGCGATCTGGACGTTGTCCTTTCGACCGCCGAAGCCCGGCGCACCGATCGGCTCATCAAGTCCATTCGGCGAATCGCCGATGTGCCGATCGTCCAAGAATGGTCGGGCTGGGCGCCGCTCTACGAAGGCGAATCGCGGGGGCTGGACGGCTTGGGCGCCCGGGCAATCGGCGGGTCGATGGCGGCGGTCAGCGAGAGTTCGGCTCGCGCCGCAAGCACCCTCTTGCGTTGGCCCAAGTCGGGCTGGTTCCTGGCCACTCACGTGGACCTTCCCGCCTCTGCGGATGCGGCGAACCAAGTTGGCCCCACCTTTGACGATTTGATTTCCATGGGAGTCCGCGGGGGATTTATCCGCAGTGCCGAACCCACCCTTCGCACGGCGATCGCCCAGGTGGCCGCCGCGAAAAGCGGCGATACGAGCTTGGTCCAATGGACCGTGCGACCCTTCTTTTTCCCCGAGTCGGCTTCCAATCCGGCGCTTGCGATGCGGCTTCCTGGGGGAAGCTGGTGGCTGCCCGCCCCCGGCTCCGGCGGGCGCATCGAACTCGGCTCCCAGTTCAACGGCTACCGATTGGAAGGCGCCGGCGGACGGACCTACGCCATCTGGGCGCGCAGCGGGCGCGCCCGCGTCCGGCTCGATATGGCAGTCCCCCAGCGGGCAACCTTCCAAACGGTTGACGGAACCGACCCCAAGCCCAAAATCGTCCGCAACGGCGTCGAGGTCGACATCGGCGAGTTGCCCCTGCTCGTCTTCGGCTGCGATGAAATCCCGATTCCCGCCCCCGCCTATGAGGAGTTGATCGCCCGGTTTGGCTATCTCATTGGCGAGGCCGATGCCCGCCATGCCGACACCACCGAAGAGCGCTTTCTCTTTCGCGACCACTTGAACGGCTATCCGCGCAACCCGGGCGGTGCGTTTTCCTTGCTCTACGGGGTCTTTCAGAAACTCTCGAACCGCCTGGCCCGATACGTTTGGATCGAGGCCGAAACGACGCGTGAAAGCACGTTCAGTGAAATCACCGCCGAACCTGGGGTGAGCGGTGGCAACGCCCTCGCGCTTCGAACCCAGCTTCTCTCCCCGCTTGCCGAATATGCCGCTGAATACACCGTCCAACCCCGGACCGATGAAGAGGTCGAGTGCTGGGTGGCGGCGCGCCTGCCCAAAACGGCCAGAGATTCGCTTAAGCTTGAGATCGGCGGCCAAAAACTGGCGATCGAGGGTGAGGCGGTGAGCGGCTACGGCTCCGGCTATGCCTGGTATTCGCTAGGACGCACGCGTCTCGGGCGGACCCAAACGAAAGTCGTCCTCAAGGTCGCCGCGCCCGAAGGCACCGATTTGGCGGTCGATGCGATCGTCTTCTTTCCCGGTTCATTCCGGCCCCAAGGGGTCAAGATGCCCGATGCGCTGAGTTACCCGATCGGCAAACTCTCCGGTTCCTGAACGCGATTCGCCCTTTCCCCTTCTCCCTTTTCCCTTTTCCCTTTTCCCTTTCGACTTTCCACTTTCCCCTTTCCACTCTCCACTCTCAACGCTTCCCCTGTTTTTTACTCCTTGCCTCTCAACAGTCGTCAGTCGTCACCCATTCCTCCAGCCGCGCGGCGACCAGCGCCAGCACCTTCCCCCGGTGGCTCACCGCGTGCTTCTCCTCCGGGGTGAGCTCCGCCATATGCCGGCCCAATTCGGGCAAAAAGAAGATCGGGTCGTAGCCAAAACCACCCGTCCCTTTGGCCTCGTGCGCGATCCTTCCCTCGCAGGTCGCTTCAAAAACTTCGGTCGCCCCGCTCGGCGAAGTGAGGGCGACAACGCATCGAAAGCGCGCCCCCCGATCCGCATCGGGAGTCTCGGCAAGCGCCTCCAAAATGCGCGCCATCTTCTCGGGAAACGAAAGGTCCTCGCCGCCAAACCGCTTCGAATGCACGCCCGGGGCGCCGTCCAGCGCCTCAACCTCAAGCCCCGCATCGTCCGCCAACGACCACTCGCCGGTGAAAAGTGCGGCCGACTCGCTCTTGATTGCCGCGTTTTCCGAGTAAGTTTCACCGGTCTCCTCCGGTTCGGGAGCGCCCGGGTAGTCCGCCAGCGTCCGAATCTCCAGATTCGGAAACCGCCGCGTAAGGATCTGCACCATCTCCCCCGCCTTCTTGGCGTTGTGGGTCGCGATGACAAGCCGCTTCATGGATATCGAAGAATACTTGCCCACGGCCCACAGCCCACAACCCAAAGCCCCTTGCCTAAATCTGCGTTTCCCGTTACACTGAATCCAAGCTCGACCGACGAACGTCCCGAAGGGCAAAGGAGACAAGAAGCTGCGCAAACCCGACTACGGCATCGATGCCCCGATCATGCAGCGCAATCTCGTGATTCTGGGGGTCATTCTCGGCACCTCCTACTTTTGGTGGGTGCCGGCCGGCCGTTATGTCATGTGGGC
>CAYONY010000035.1:8016-20444 GCA_964405415.1 uncultured Fimbriimonadaceae bacterium
TCGTGTTCATCTTGGCCGCGATTTGGCTCCGCTACGGCAGCCGGTCCGGCAAGATCCGCCTCGCCGAAAACCTCCTCAACGCCATCCCCTGGAAAGGCGATGAACGGGTGCTCGATGTGGGCTGCGGCCATGGTCTGCTCTGTGTACGCGCCGCCAAACGGCTCAAAGAAGGCAAATCGATCGGCGTCGATATCTGGCGTGAATTCGACCAGGCCAAGAACCGGCCCGAAAACGTGCTCGACAACGCCAAAATTGAAGGCGTCGCCCGCCTCGTCGAAGTCAAAGATGGCGATGCCCGCGAACTGCCTTTCCCCGACGAAACCTTCGACGTCGTCCTTTCCGGCTGGGCCATCCACAACATCGCCGTCGGCACCGGCCGTGAAAAAGCGGTCCGCGAAATCTTTCGTGTGCTCAAGCCCGGCGGCTGGGTCGGCATCCTCGACATCGAAGTCGCCAAAGAATTTCAGGCCGTGATGCCCAAGCTCGGCTTTCGCCGCGTCAAAGTCAACGGCCCGAGCTTCATTTTCATTGCCCCCACCAGCCAGATCGTCGCCGAGAAGCCCGCTCTTGCCGCCGAAGCTTCCGAGCCGGCCAAAGCCGTCTCCGAAGCCGCTGCCTAACCGGCCCCAAACCAGGGCGCCAAAACACGCACCACCAGCTCGTGCCCAGCCCGGTTCGGGTGGTTCCCTTGCGACATCAACGTATTCACGTCGACGCCCCTCGCCTTGGCTGCCTCGAACGCCTTCAGCGAATCCGCCAGCCCCACGTGATACTCGGCGGCGAGCCTCCGAATCTGCTCGGCATGCTGCGCCAAAGGGTCCGCCGCGTCTTCCGGCCGCGCGCCCAGGTCCCACGTCGGCGTCAGCAAGACCACCGCCACTCCCTTGCCCTTCGCCGCCTCCAGCATCGAAATCCACGCCTTTCGCGCGCGCTCAAGCCCGATCCGGCGGTCGTTCAAGCCGTAATCGATCGTCACGGCGTCCGGCCGCAGCGCCAGAACGTCCCCTTCAAACCGCGCCGCCCCCTCCTCCGAATTCTCCCCGCCGATCGCGGTCACGATCACGTTCACCACCGCGTGCGGAAACCTTGCCTTGATCGCCTGATGCAGCAAGTGCGGATACGCCTCGAACGACTGAACGGCCGGCGTCTTGAAATAGCCGGCAGGAACGCTGTGGCCGTGGCAAACCAAGTTGACCGTCCGATTCTTCGGCCAAACCTCCTCAAAGAGCTTGACGAAAGCGGCCGAAAACTCGGCCGGACCCGGCGACTGCAGCGCCAAACTCATTCCCAACGCCAAAACCCCCACCATCGCCGCACGCTACCCCACGCGCTTGACTGCGATCTGCGTCTTGGCCCCGATCCCCCCGCGAAGCGAAACGGTCTGGCTCACGTTCATCGAGATCAGCGAAGCGTCTTTCGTGCTCAGATACACCGTGCCGCTTCCCGAAGTCTGAATCACCTTGTTCGCCGAAGCCCCCGAATAGCCCACCCCGATCGTCGCCCGCCCGCCCGAAACCGCCTTGAGCGTGTACGTCGCCTTCACCTGCACCGCCTGCGGCGTGGCCCCCGCCGTATTCACAATCGAGCTCCAGCTCTGTCCGATCTTCAGCGGCTTCTCCGGAAGCTGAATCGAGAAGTGCGGCACCTCGGTCGGCGGACCGTGCACGATCCGGTTCAAAGAATCCACGTGCACCACGATCGTCTGCTTATCGCGAAACTTTTCGCCGTTGACCTTCCAAGGGCCAACTTCGGTGCGGATTCGCGCCACCCCGCCCTGCATCTGGATCACCGTCATTACGATCGGCAGCGCGATGTTCTGCGATTTGGACTTGGCGTTCGCGCCGAGCTGGGTGACCAGCGTGTCGAACCCATATCGAAACGTTTGGGCGACCGTGTATTTGGCCCGAAGCCGGTAGGCCTTCCCCACCTTCACGATCTGGCCCGGAGTCGCCGCCGAAACGGCCAGTCCCGCCATCAAGACGGAAACGTAAAAAGTGCCGCGGGCCATGCCTTCAGCCTAGCCCTTCTTGACCTGCAAAAGCTCGACCTCAAAAATCACGAGCTGATCGGGAGGGATCATGTTATAGCCCCGGCCGTACGCGATGTTCGGCGGAAGGCGGAGCCGGCGTTTGCCGCCCGCCTGCATCCCCACCACCCCATATTCGAGGCCCTTCAAAACTTCCTCATTTCCCACCTTGAACGACTCGGGACGGGAACGCTCATAAGTGGAATCGAAACGCATGCCGTTGCAGAATGTCGCCTTGTAGTGGACTTGCACCATGTCGCCCTTTGCCACCGCCGGACCGCTGCCCACCTTCAAATCCGTCTTGTCGAAGAAGTTCTCCTCGCCCGCCCGAACCGCCTCGATCACTTTGATATCGAAAAAAAGGTCGCTGTTCGGCGGAATCTTTTCACCTTGACCCTCGGGCCCGTAGCCTTTGGCCGAAGGCACCTCAAGCCGGTATTCGCCGCCCACCTGCATCCCGGGCAGGCCTTCCACCCAACCCGGAATCACGCCCCCCTCGCCGATGCGGGCCACGTAAGGGTGGGCGTCCGCCTTGTCGTTCGAATCGAACACGCTGCCGTTTTTCAGCTTCCCGGTGTAAACCAGATACGCCAAATCGCCCTTTTTCAGCTTGGGACCCGACCCCGCCTTCTTCTCGATCTTGTTGAGCGCCTTCAGGCCGCTCGCCGCCGGCGCGGCCGCGCCAGGAGCCGGGGCCGCCGTTTTGGCGCCGCATCCGGCCAGGAACAACAAAGAAACGCCGGCAAACGCGGCAAGTGACGGTCGGGCCATGGTCCTGAATTTACCCGGCAAGGAACGTGCCGAACCGGCGCTCGGTAGACTGGCAAGCTTCACGATGGCTAAGAACAAGGAGGCCAAGAAAGAAAGTTCCGGACCGCGCACGATTGTCAATCGCCGCGCGAAATTCGACTACGAGTTCTTGGACATCTACGAGGCCGGGATCGTCCTGGCCGGGTCCGAGGTCAAATCGATTTTTCTGGGCCGGGTGAACCTCACCGACGCCTATTGCCGCATCCGCGAAGGCGAGATGTGGCTGGTCAACCTCGACGTCGAGCCCTATGAGCACGCCACCCGCTTCCAGCCCGAACGCCGGCGCGACCGCAAGCTCCTGCTCAAACGCCGGGAAATCGATCTCATCGCCCGCAAATCGCAGGAGAAAGGCCTCTCTCTGATCCCCAGCGCGATGTATTTCAAAAATGGGAAGGCGAAAGTCGAAATCGCCCTCGCCAAGGGCAAGCGGCAGTACGACAAGCGCGAGCAGATCGCCAAAGACGAGCAACGCCGCGAGGTCGAGCGGGCCAGAACGATCCGCCGCTGAGCCACCCCGCAACTTCGCTGACCGTAACCCTGCCGGAGTTCCCCCGAACCTGGCAACCCTCCAAGGGTCCAAGCTCAACCAAACCGGCAAAACCTCATCGAGCCAACCGGGCTCGGAAGGGTTATTCAAGGATG
Source organism: uncultured Fimbriimonadaceae bacterium (assembly GCA_964405415.1). GTDB lineage: Bacteria > Armatimonadota > Fimbriimonadia > Fimbriimonadales > Fimbriimonadaceae > CAYONY01. The sequence continues at coordinate 11,495 of CAYONY010000035.1, forward strand.
TTTCACGTCGTTGCCATACTGCTTTGCCTCGCCGCCGCCGTCGGCGCCTGGGGGCTGCTCCGCGATGCCCGCCAGCTTCCCCCCGGCTAACCGATCCACCTCCCGAATCGGGAATACTGCTCCCCGGTGGCCAAAGACCCGATTGCCCGCTACCTCCAACACCGCACCTCGCGGTTGGAACGACGCTCCCGCCTGCGGCCCATGGAGTCCGGCGAGATCCTCGACCTGGCCATGCGGGTCTATCAAAACTGCGGCTTGGCCCTGCTGCGCACCACCGCCGTGCCCGCGCTCTTCTGCTTTGCCGCCCTCGCCTTCGTTCTCCAGGTCGCCGCGCCCCAGCTCTTCGTGACCGAACAGGCCGGAAGCACCGCCGGGCAGATCGGCGAAGCCGTGGCCACCCTCGGGCTCGGCCTGCTCGTGGGCGGGCCCCTCTTTCTCATCGGGGCAAGCTACGCCTCCGGCGTCTGCGTCTTCCTGGTTTCGGATTTCATCGATGGCCGCGACCCCAACGAGGCCGCCGCCCACGCGGGCGCCCGCCGCTCGCTGGTCCGGCTGTTCGGCTTCCACATCCGGGAGCTCATCCAAGCCTGGTCGCCCTTGCTGCTCGCCTTCGCCGGCATGGCGGCCGGCGCGCTCTTGGCCGATGCCCTGCCCGAAAACAATATGTGGCCGGCGGTCGCCGCCTTGCTCACCGTCTTCTTTTTCGTGGCTTCGTTCTTTGTGGTCCCCTTCGTCCTGGCGCGCCACGCCTTGGCCGCCGCTTCGATCTGCATCGAGAACCAACGGGTCGGCAGCGCCGTCCGCCGCAGCCTCAACCTGATGCGCGGCGCCCATTGGGCCCCGTCGGGCTACATGACCGTCGTCTCGCTCTATCTCGTCGTCGGGCTGCTGGGGCTGCTGATCTGGATCGGCGCAGGCGCCTCGGTTGGCCTCTTTCGATCCCTGGCCGGCATCGAAACGCTGCACTTTTCTCCGGCCCTTAGCGCCGTCCTGGAGCGGGCTCTGGGCATGATTCCGCTCTTTATTGCCGTCTGGACCATCGTCCCGGTCTGGTGTACAACGACCACCTTGCTGTACTATGAGCGGCGAATCCGGCTGGAAGGTTATGACATCTTTGCGCTCGCTCAAGAGGTTTGGCGGACCGATCGCCAAAGTCGTTTCGAGCTTTAGCCTGCTGGCGCTGTCCCTCGCATGGGCCGCCGATTACGGCGTCATGTCCGCGCGGCTCGGCAAAGCCGCCAACGAAAACCAGAAAGCCGAGGTCCTTCGGGAGCTCGCCGCCGACCCTTCGATCGACGAACCGCTGCGCTCCCGGCTGCGCGAGTACCTCGCCGATCGGTCGTTCGGCCCTTCGGTGGGGCAGGTTGAGCGGATGGTGGAGCTGCGCGCGATGACCCAGGGTTCAAGAGGCGCCGCCGCCCCGGCCAATGCCCAGGCGGCGGCGAGGAAGATTACGGAAAGCCCGCTCTATCGGGACCCCGGCGAGCAGGAACAGAGCAACTGGTTTTCCAAGGGCTTTGAGCGGGTCGGCGAATGGCTCAAGGATCTGCTCAGCCGCCAGCAGCCCCAGAATCTCGATGCGCCCCGTCTCGAAGTCGGCGGCTTCCTTGGGTTCCTGCGCATCCTGCTGTGGCTCGTGTTGGGCGGGCTCGTTCTGCTTTTTTTGTATTTCGCGGTTCGGCACTTTCGGTGGAAGGCGGGCTTGGAGCGTAAGGCGAAAGCCCTCTTCGCCGAGGATGAGCCGGTGCTTTCGCGCGACGAATACTTGGAGGAAGCCGAGCGTTTGGCCGCCGCCGGCAAATACCGAGAAGCGGTGCGGTGCCTCTACCTGGCCTGCCTCCTGCTCTTTGACGAGCGGGATGTGGCCCGTTTCCTGAAGGGCCAAACCAACTGGGAACACCTTCGGCGCATCCAAGCCAGCCCGAACCGGCCCGAGGGCCTCGATTTCGAGCCGGCAACCCAAAAGTTCGACGTCGTTTGGTACGGCATGCAAGTTCAGGGGGCCTCGGATCTCGACCAGATGCGCGGGTGGTATGCCGAGATCGGCGAACGGCTTCGGAGGAAAGCGGCATGAGGAAGCGCTTTTGCCTCTGGCCCTTCGCGTGGCTGCTTTTCGGGCTGCTCAGCCTTTCGGCAATCCTGTTCTTCCTGGGCCAGCGCGAGCGCATCGCCAACCCCTCGGCCGCCTCCTACGCGCCAAGCGGCACGCGCGCCTTGGCCCAATTGTTCAGCCAAAACGGCTACACCGTCGCAGTAGATCGGTCGTCCAAACCGGTCCTTAAGCCGGGCGATTTCGTGGTTGGCTTCGCCTTGCAGCACGCCTTCACCTGGGGTGTCGAGCGGGGCGATCGCGCCGACATCGAGAAGGCCTTGCGGGACCACATCGACCGAGGCGGCCGGGGCTGGATCCTGCAGATTCCGGAGGACTTTGTGGGGGCCTCGAAGACCGCCCGTGGCGGCCCGCGAAAGGGCGCCTTCGATTCGAGTGTGCTGCCCACCGCGTCGCCAAAGTCGATGGAACTGACGGGAGGCGCCTTGCTCAACGAAACCCTGGGCGAGTCGCTGGTGCGGCCCGGTGAAGCGAACGTCGCCCTCGTCCGGAGCGAGACCAACGAACCGATTCTGGAACTGTATGGACCGGGCAAGGGCGTGCTGGCGGTGCTTCGCGACGGCACCGGCGCCACCAACCGGTTTCTCGATCAGCATCAAAACGCCGAGTTCCTGCTTTGGGCGATGGCCCTTCTCAATCCTTCCCAAGGGCGGATCGTGATTCTGGAGGCGCTTCACGGGGACGTTCGCGATCCCGGCCTGCTCGAACGCATCGGCGATTGGGCGGCCGCGGGCTGGTGGCAGATTCTGTTCGTCCTTGTCGTGATCGCCTATACGCTGGGCCGGCGCTTTGGGCTGCCCGAGGTCGATCGATCCGTGCAGCGCTCGGGACGCGAATTGGTCGACGCCTATGCCGATACGATGCGGCGGTCGCGCAAGGCTCAGGTCGCGTTAAAGCGCATCGTCGCCGAAGCGGATCGGAACATTCGGCGCCGGTTCAATCTGCCCCACGACCTTCCGGTTGCGCGGCGCAACCAAGTCCTGCCCGAGGCCCTGGCCAAGGTGCTGACGCGGGCGGAATTGGCCGCGGAATCCCCGCTCGAAGAAGGGGCAGCCGCCAACCTCGTGATGGACCTCGAAGAAGAGCTGGAAAAGCTGGACGGCTTGGAGCGCCCCCGTAAGCGGCGGCGTCGACGCTGAGCCGCGTTGGCGGGCTAAAATGACGGGGATGAAAGGGCTGATGCTTACGATCCTTCCGGTGACTCTGTTTGGGCTTATCTTGGCGGGCTGTGGTGAGCCGGCGGCGGAGCCGGCCAAAGACCTCAAGCCAGGCGATGTGAAGCAGCCGCTTGGTGGCAATACGGCCATACCCGGCGGCACGGACTCCAAGATGGGTGACGCCAAGAGCGACCCGCATTCCCCTCCGCCTTCCGATGGCAAGTCAGTGGACCTTTCCGCTCTTGAAAAGGCTCAAAGCGAAGCGGATGCGGCGTTCCAGAAGGCTCCGGCCGACGAGAAGGTGAAGAAGGCCTACGTCGAGGCGACCGTCAAGCTCGCCACCGAGACGATGCTGAGCCCCGACTTGGCCCCTCGCGAGAAATACTCCAAGGCGCTCAAGTTCTATCGGCTCGCCCTGAAGGCCGACCCCAAGAATGCCGAGGCGCTTGAGAATTCAAAAATGATCGAGGACATCTATAAGCAGATGGGACGGCCCGTTCCTCAGTAAATCGGTCGGGACCTCGTTATGCCCCGTGCCCGCACGTCCGAGTCCGACCCGATCCACGGGCGGAACTATGCCTACATCGCGTCCGGGCTCGCGTTTCTGATTGCGTTGTTGCCGTACCTTTACGGCAAGCTGCTCGAGCCGGTCGGCCAGTCTTATCTGGGCTACCAATACAACACCGACGACCATATGGTCTATTCGGCATGGATGCGGCAGGCGGCCGAAGGCCGCTTCTTCTTCGACAACCGGTTCGCGGTGGATGCTCAGCCGGGGCTAACCGTCCACCTCTACTTCTTCGTCTTGGGGTTGTTCTCAAAGTTGGCGGGCTTGGCGCTGGCGGCCAACCTCGCCAAGGCTGGATTTGCCGCGCTCTTCGTGTGGCTTCTCTACCGATTGCTCAACCGAGTGAGCAGCAACGTTTTCTTCGTGAAGCTGGGCCTCTCCATTGCCGTGATTGGGGGGGGGGTGGGTTTTCTGGTGTGGCAGCGGTTTGGGGAGATGGCGACCGCCGCCGAAGGCAACCCGTTGGCCAATCTGATCGGCGGACGATTGCCCACCGATGTGTGGCAGCCGGAGGCCTTCGTCTTTCCTTCACTGCTCACCAATGGGCTCTTTATGGCCAGCCTGTGTTTGATCGTCGGGATCTTTCTTTGCGTCCTGGATGCGCGAGATTCATGGCGGCCGGTCCCCTTTGGCTTTGTCTGGTTCGGACTGCTGATGAACGTTCACAGCTACGACGTGCTGCTCGTCGCGCTGGTCCTGATCGGTTTTCTGGCGGCAACGATCAAGTCGAGAACGCTTTCTGGGATCTGGCTGGGGCGGGTCGGATTGATGGCACTTGGCGCCGTGGGGCCGGCGCTCTGGTTTCTTCACGTCTATCGGAACGACTCCGTTTTCCAGGCTCGCGCGGCGACCGACACCTTCTCGCCCAACTTCCGCGCCGTGCTCTTTGGCCTGCTTGTGATGGCGTCGATGGGGCTCTACGCTTTGGCCCGGGGCGATGAAGACGAGCCGAAGCGTCGCTCTCGGGTCGGCGCGGCGATCGCCGGGGTCGCCCTTCTCATTCTTTTTCTTGCGGCGGGCCGGCCCTACGATGGGTTTTGGATGGACGGCATGGCGTGGGGCGTCACCTTTGCGGCCGCCGTTGGTTTTTCGGCCCTGTTTTCGGGCGCCAATCCCGCTTGGAATCTCGTGGTTTCTTGGGCCCTTGTGGGCTTGGCCGCGATCTACTTCCCGGCCCTGTTTCAGCGCAAGCTCTCCATGGGGCTTTCGGTGCCCTGGGCCATTCTGGCGTCGATGGGCCTTTGGCAAGCCACCCGAGCCCTCGACCGGGGCATGCGGAACCTTGTCGCGGTTCTCGCCATCCTCGTTCTTGGGGCCTCTTCGGTGCGTTGGTTCCTGCGGGAGGGCGAGTACATTCGGCAGGACGTCTCCCGAACCACCGTTCATCCCGTCAACCTGACGAACGACGTTGTTCGGATCTTGGCCTACCTGGACCAGGTCCCGAACCGAAAGGTCGCGCTTGCCATGCCGGGCATTGCCAAACCGACGACCGCCGAAGACGGAAGCGTCGTTCTCGACCACTTCGAGTCCCCCTACATTCCCGATCTCAATCCCATCCTGAGCGGCCTGACCGGCTGCTATACGTACGCCGGCCACTGGAGCGAGACACCCCACTACCTCGAGCGCCGCAACCGCGCCACCGCGTTCTTTATCGACCGAATGGCGCCCGCCCAGCGTCAAGAGCTGATCAAGGAGATCGGCGCGACCCACATCGTCGCCCCGGTGCCCGAGGCCTTCGACAACTTCTTCAACCTCACGCAAGCTCGACTGGCGGATTTAACCGGCTTGGGCATCACGGTCGTCGAGGGCACGCAGTTTCGGCTGATCGAGATCCGGCGTTAAGGCACGGGAGGCGGGGCGGCGCTCGCCGCCGCCGAGGGGCCTCGCGCCACGATCCGGACGCCGCCGCCATAGTGGCTTTGGCCGAGGTGCTCGCGTGAGACTTCGACCCCGTTCTTCATGACAACCCGGTACGTTTGGATTTGATGTCCCGAAGATCCTTTCTCGACCGTTTTGGTCTTACCGGGCGCCAGTGAGTTGTCGGTGACGTATTTGATGCCGCGGCCCCAGGAGCGGTGTCCGCTGGTGACAATTTTGACTTCGAGTCCGGCTTCCTTCTTGCCTAAGATTCCAAAGGTCAACTTGCCGCTTTCAAATGTTGAAAACACGGCGATAGGGTGCCCGGTGCTGTTTTCAAACTTGAGGTCTTTGGTTCCGTAATCGACGGTGGCGTCCCGTCCAACCGGCAGATAGGCGACCGGCATGGAGTGGTTCGTCCGCTCCCGAATCTTGAGGTTGGCCATGAGCGCCGCATTGTAGAGCGTGCCGCTCACTTGGCAGATGCCGCCGGCGAGGGCCACATCGTGCTTGCCGTTGCGATACACGCCGGCGATGCGATAACCGTCCTTGGCCAACCGCCTTCCCACGACGCCATTGAAGCTAAAGACCTCGCCGGGCATCAGCAGAGTTCCGTCGATCCGTCCGGATGCGAGGCGAAGGTTGGTATTGCGGGAGGCTTGGCCCGCCGGAAAACGCGTCGAAAAAACGCTGACGACGTCGGTGATCTGAGCCAATTCCTCATCGGGAATCGACTTGGGCGCTTCCTTGATTGGAACCTGGACCACGCCCTCGCCCTTCATGCCCTCGATCACCGCCGACAAAAACGCGTCGTAGTCAACCGAATAACCCGAAACTTCGGGCTCGCGAAGGATCTGCCCGTTTTGGTAGCGCACCCGGGCTGGGCGGGGCTCGCCAATGCTGGTCTTCACCCGAGCGTCGAGGCTCTTGAGCGTCGATTCATCGAGCGTGAGCTTGGGATCATATTTGGCAATGGCGCCGTCGCCTTGCCCGATCGAGCGCGCCGCGGAGTCCCAAAAGTCGTCCATTGGCAGCGAACCGACGCTGCCCATATCGTCCAGCCGGAGGCCTAGCCGGCTCAAGGTCTCCCGTGTGGGCGGCACTTTCGAATTCGGGATTTCCAATGTCATTTCGCGACGTCGCTCGGTCTCCCACCAGAGCCGCAGCTTTTTGGCCGCATCGGCGGGCGCCATACCGCCGACATCCACAATGCCGACCCGGGTGTTCGGCTTGATGCGGGACTCATAGCGCGAGGCCATGAGCACAAGGCCCGCCGCGCCGGCCAAAACGACGCAACCCAAACCAATGAGGAACCGCTTCATCCCTGTTTTCTCACCCTTTGCCGAGCCACGGCCGAATCCTTCGGACGCTTATCAATCCCGACAGGTTCGCCGCGTTGCGGCTTATTGAAGATTATGACGAACCAACTACCTCATCTGTAAGCCTTTTTCACCTATCCAGCTGTCTATTTCGACGACGCCAAATCCCGCCGACCCTTTCGGTAATATCCCGTTATGCCCAAACTCGTCTGGTTGAACGGCGTCGAAAGTCCGCTCGAAACCGCCACCGTCTCGGCGGCGGACCATGCCCACCTCTACGGCGACGGCCTGTTCGAGGGCATTCGCTTCTATGGCGGCAAGGTCTTTCGGCTCGATGCCCACTTGGACCGGCTTTACGACGGCATTCTTTACCTTGGCTTTGATATGCACATGGGCCAAGACGAGCTGCGCGCCGTTGTCTTGGAAACGTGTCGAAAGTCCGAGCTTGTCGATGGCTACATCCGATTGAACGTCACGCGAGGGACCGGGTTGGGGTTGGACCCCAAAAACATGAGCCGCACCCCCAACGTGATGGTGATGGTCTCGGAGCTCGCCCTTTATCCGCCGGAGAAGTACGAGATGGGTCTGACCGTCATGACCTCGCCCTATCGCGTGATTCCGGCCGACAGTCTCGACCCGCGGATCAAGTGCATTGGCCGCTATGCGGCCAACATTCTGGCCAAACAGTATGCCAATCGGGTGGGGGCCGGCGATGCGTTGATGCTTAACCAGCAGGGCCAGGTGGCCGAGGGCACCGGCAACAACATCTTTCTCGTGAAGAACGGCGGCCTCCACACGCCCCATCCTTCATGCGGAATCCTTCGAGGAATCACCCGGGACGTGGTGATGGATCTTGCTCGGAAAGAGGGCTACCCCGTCCATGAGGATGTCCTGACCGCGTACGATTTCTACGCCGCCGACGAGGCCTTCTTTACCGGCACCGCCACCGAGGTCATCCCGATGGTTTCATTGGACGGGGCCAAAATCGGATGCGGCAAGCCCGGACCGATCACCCAGATCCTCATGGAACGTTTCCGTGCCGAAACCGCCAACGGAACGCCCTTCGCGTCGTGACTTGTGCGCGTTGCGGCTCACCGGCCGCTTATCGCTTTGGGCAGGAAGGTGAGGAGAGCACCTATTGCCGCGCCTGCGCCGAGCGGGTCGGCCCGCGCGACGTGGTGCGGCTGCTTGGGGAATTGACGCGCGAACGCCCCGATCCCAACCGGCCCTGCCCCCATTGCGGATGGACGCGCGCCCAGTTCAGCGAAACCGGGCTTTTGGGCTGTCCGCTCTGTTACGAAGTGCTCGAACCTGAGATTCTCGCAGGATTTGCCAACCCTTGAGTTCAGACCCGGCGTTTCAAACGTCTGATAGGTATCGTATGCGGTTGGTGGCCCAATTTCGACTTGCCTTGCTTGCCCTCCTGATTGGAGTGGGATTGGCGATTTCCGGCTGCGGCGGAAGTGGAGGCGGCGGCGGACAGGATGATCCGACGGTTCGCTTCTTCAACGGCAGCAGCGACAGCGTTAACCTCAATTTCCTCTTTGACGACGAGGTCGTCGGCGCTTTGCTCGCCTATTTGGAATCCACGCCGACCTTCGCCGATCACGATGCCGATACCTACGACCTCCGGCTCCAAGAGGACGGGACGTCGGTTGACATCTGGTCGGAAGTGGTCACGCTCGTCGCGGGAAGGCACTACCTGATCACCGCGATCGGTCTCGAGAATTACGGCGCCGAGAATCTCAAGCGGCTACGGTTTCTGTTTAACCAAATCGATCGGACCGCGCCCAACGGCAGCCGTGCCCGCCTCCTGATCATCCACGGCTATAACCGCTCGGCCGGCTTTGACACCCCGAACGTCGATTTTCAGACTCCCGGCGACAACCCGCAGTTTAAAGCCGCCGATATCGCCTATGGGGCGCTTCGCAACCTCGAA
>CAYONY010000036.1:0-20402 GCA_964405415.1 uncultured Fimbriimonadaceae bacterium
CGGTTCGAGGTACTGGCGCTGCGCTGCTGGGGCCTCAGGATGTCGCCGTTCATTCCAAGGCACATGCTGCATCCTGAGCGGTGCCATTCAAACCCGGCCTCCCTGAAGATGGCGTCGAGGCCCTCCTTTTCTGCGAGCGCCTTGACGGCCGCGCTGCCGGGAACCACCATGGCCCGAACTCCTTCGGCAACCGTACGATCCTTGGCCAGCGCGGCGGCTTCGCGGAGGTCTTCGATGCGGCTGTTGGTGCAGGACCCGATGAAAACCGTGTTCACCGGCACATCCATCATCACGGCGCCGGGTTTCAGGCCCATGTATCCGAGAGCCCGCTCCTCGCCCGCATCCGCCGACTCGGGGATCGGCTCGTCGATGTCCACCGTCATCGCCGGCGTCGTTCCCCAGCTCACCTGGGGTTTGAGGCCGTCCACGTGGAGCTCGAGATGCTTGTCGAAAGCTCCCGCGTCGTCCGTTTTCAGTTTCCTGGCGGCCTCCGCCAACGCCTCGAATTCGCTGCCTTTTGGCGCGTAGGGGCGATTGCCTCTGGCGATGTAATCAAGGGTCGTCTCGTCGGGAGCGATCATTCCCGCCCGGGCCCCCATCTCAATGCTCATGTTGCAGATCGTCATCCGTCCGCTCATCGAAAGCGACTCGATGGTGGAGCCGTAGTACTCGACCACAAAGCCCGTCCCCCCTCCGGCCCCGGCGCGACGGATGATGGCCAGGATGACGTCCTTCGCCGTCACTCCCCGTCCCAACGAGCCGTCAATTCGGATCCCGAACGTTTCCGGCTTTTTGGCGGCCCGCAGGGTTTGGGTGGCCAAGACATGCTCGACTTCGGTGGTGCCGATGCCGAAGGCGAGGGCGCCGAATGCGCCGTGGGTGCTGGTGTGGCTGTCTCCGCAGACGATGGTGGTTCCGGGCAGAGTAAGCCCCAGTTGGGGGCCGATGACGTGGACGATGCCCTGGTTGGGGTCGTCGTAGCCAAAAAGCGGAACGCCGAACTCGCGGCAGTTCTCGGCCAGGGCTTTGAGCTGGATCCCGCTTAGGGTGGAATCGTCGATGGGCCGGCCGTCGGTGGGGACGTTGTGGTCGACAGTGGCAAAGGTGAGGTCGGGCCTTCTCACTTTGCGGCCTCTTTCCCTGAGCCCATCAAAAGCTTGGGGCGACGTAACCTCGTGGACCAGGTGGCGGTCGATGTAGAGCAAAGCCCCGCCGCCGGGAAGATCGGCGACGACGTGCTGGTCCCAAACTTTGTCGAAAAGAGTAGACATCGGCAATCCATTCTACGCCCGAAGCACCCCTACCCACAATTTCAACGACAGCCCAAACGTCGAACCTCCAAAAAGCGATAGGTACGCTGAGCGCCTATGGCGTCGTTTCCGCCCATCATCCAAGGGGGCATGGGTGTCGGCGTTTCGTCATGGCCCCTGGCGCGTGCCGTTGCGATGGCCGGCCAAATGGGGGTTGTATCCGGCACCGGTATTGACACCGTGCTAGCCCGGCGACTCCAACTTGGCGATCTTGACGGCAGCATTCGGCGCGCCCTCCAGAGCTTCCCATTCCCTGAAATCGCCAAGCGGGTGTTCGAACGCTATTTCTGCCCAGGTGGCAAATCGCCCCGAGCCGCATACAAGTCAAAACCCGTTCCCGCGCTGCAACCCCCAAGGGCTCTCGCCGAACTCACCGTCGTGGCGAATTTCGTCGAGGTGTTTCTGGCCAAAGAGGGCCACTCGGGGCCAATCGGATTGAACCTTATAGAAAAGATCCAACTCCAGACTTTGCCCTCCCTCTTTGGGGCATTGCTCGCCAAAGTGGATGTCGTTCTTATGGGGGCGGGAATCCCTCGGTCGATTCCCCATGCGTTGGACCAGCTATCCGACCATCAACCCGCTGAACTCTCCATAGAAGTTTCGGGCGCCTTGGCCGATGAGCGATTTACAACGCGATTCGAACCCGGAGACTTCGCCACCGAAGCGATTCCTCGGCTGCACCGGCCAACGTTTCTTGCCATCGTCGCCTCGGCGACCCTCGCCGGGGCGCTCATTCGGAGGTCAGAAGGGGAAGTCGACGGGTTTGTCGTCGAGGGCCCGACCGCCGGCGGCCACAACGCGCCGCCACGTGGCGGAGTTGTGCTCGACGCGGGCGGCGAGCCGATCTACTCTTCGGTCGATGAGCCGGATTTGGCGAAGTTTCGCGAGTTGGACCGCCCGTTCTGGCTTGCGGGCTCTTATGGAGCGCCGGATCGTCTTCGTGAGGCCCTGGCCGAGGGCGCCCAAGGTATCCAGGTCGGCTCCCTCTTCGCCCTTTGCCAAGAATCAGGCATCGCGCCCCATCTCAAATCGGCCGCGATCCATAAGTGCCTCGAGGGAGACGCTCGCGTGTTCACCGACCCCCACGCCTCTCCCACCGGCTTTCCCTTCAAAGTCATGGGCCTCGAAGGAACGCTTTCGGAAGCCGAGATCTATGAGCGCCGGGAAAGGCGATGCGACCTGGGCTACCTTCGTCAAGCCTATCGGAAGGCGAACGGCAAGGTGGGATTTCGGTGTCCGGCCGAGCCGGTAGCGGACTTCGTTGCCAAAGGCGGCGTGGCCGAAGACGCGCTGGGCCGGAAATGCCTCTGCAACAGCCTCTTGGCCACGATCGGTTTGGGCCAGATTTCCAAGGGGGTTGCCGAGCCACCCTTGGTGACGATCGGAGACGACGTGCGAAATCTCTGCCGTTTTCTTGGATCGGGCCGGTTGGCCTACACGGCCCATGAAGTGGTCCAATATCTGACGGCTGGACCGAGATAGCGTCGCGCGAGGTATCCTACTCCCTCCCCAACGGCGGGTTGCCCGAGTGGCCAATGGGAGCAGACTGTAAATCTGCCGGCGAATGCCTACGTAGGTTCGAATCCTACACCCGCCACCAGCCTCAAGCCTTCGTAGCTCAGGGGTAGAGCATCCCCTTGGTAAGGGGAAGGTCACGAGTTCGAATCTCGTCGAAGGCTCCAGCTTTTGGGAAGGCGGGAAGAATGGAAGATTGGGAGGCCGGGCGACTATGGCTTCACAAAGATTCAAGGAAAGGGGAGCAGGCGCCAAGCGTCTATTGATTTGAGATGACGACTGTGTTGCTTTTGGCGCTCTTGGGCATTGGCCTTTCACCTGGACAAAACAAGCCGGTCGTCCCCGACATCGCCAAGACCGAAACCCGGATCGCGGTGCCCCGTCCGCCCGCCGGGCCTTCGCCCATCACCGACATTGCGGAGGGGAGCCGGTTGATCAATTTCGTAATCCGGGAGGTCGGCGAGATCGATCGGCTCGAATCCAGCATGTACGACAAGCCGGACTGGAAGTTCCGACTTCAGGTCGACGACCGTCGGTATACCTTCAAGGAAATCTCGGACTTTTGGATCAAGCCGGCTCGGTGGTTTGTGCAAGTCAGACCCGTGAAGTCGCTTGTTTACTTCCGAATCGATGTCTGGGACGCCGACACCTTCAGCGACGATACTTGCGACGTGAACCCGGTCAAGGGCAAGAAGCACGTCGAGGGTTGGTACGACCTCAACACGAGGAAATGGTATGGCGATTTTGGCGATCCTTCGGGCAAAGCCAAGATGTTCTTTCGCGGGGCCGGCGATTCGAACCGGATTTCCGTTTCGTGGACATACGGCGGCGGTTAGGCCGAGCTGGTCGACGACGGCCGCAACTCGGGTACAATCGCTCTTCGCGATTCGGGATGACGCTTCCCCATCTCTTCGAACGCGGCCCCATTATAAGAAGGAAATCGCACTATGGCTAAACGTATCGCAAGCGTCATCAAGCTCAACATCGCGGCGGGAAAAGGAACTCCCGCGCCTCCGGTCGGCCCCGCCCTCGGCCAGGCCGGCATCAACATGATGGAGTTCCTGAAGAAATTCAACGAGATGACGGCCAAGGACATGGGCTACACCCTTCCCGTCGAGATCGTGGTTTACGAAGATCGCTCGTACAGCTTCGTGGTGAAGCAGCCTCTCACGACGGACCTCATCAAGCGCGCGGCGGGCATCGAGAAAGGCGCCGCGAACCCGAAGACGGACAAGGCAGGAACCCTCACCCGGGCCAAGCTGCTCGAGGTTGCCAAGCTCAAAATGGCCGACCTGAACACCGCCGACGAAGAGATGGCGATGCGGGTGGTGGCGGGCGCCGCGCGGTCGATGGGCGTTCGGGTCGAGGACTAGTACAGTTTCGTCTTGAGCTTTTGAATCGCGGGATCGTCCGGGAACAGTTCTTTCGCGAGTCGGACGAGTTCGGCATAGATCGAGTCGAAATCGCCCCAATTCCCGTCGAAAAACTCCGCACCGAGCCGAGAGACCCCAATCATTCCGCACTCGTAGCAGATGCGGACTTCGCAGGACTGGCGGCCCTTTTGGAAGATTAGGAGCACCCCGGGCATCGGGGCGCAATCCTTTTGCTTGCCTTTCATCCGCGGCAGAGCCGATAGGAACCTCTCCTGCCAACGTGCATCGGGGACGACGGGACGGCCAAGTCGCCGAATCGTCACCTCGTCGCCGCCCGAAGGGCGATCGTGGAATTCGACCTTGATGCGGCTGGCTTCGACGATTTTGCCTTCAAACACAATGTCCGCGAATGCGTCGCCAAACTCACGGCGAAACTCATTGGGACGGGCGAACCGATAGACGGCCAAAGAGATCAAGGCCACGAGCCCGAGCCCGAATAGAGGAGCCAAACGGAATCCAGGAATTGGGGTTTTCACTGCGCTCGACGAACGTTTGCCACCAAGAGGAGCCCCCCGTGGGGACGCGCCGCATAGGGAACGAATTCGAGGCAATGCGCGTAGGTCCTTTTGGCGTGGACCTCTACCTTTGGGGCGAATGCCCTATAATGGGGATAGATGAGGTTGATCGGCCGTAACGCCGAGGCGGCTGAGCCGGTCTAACCCCTTGAAGAGCTATCCGATGAAATGTTTGCTTCGAGCCGGGAATGCCCTCGCCTTAATGGCGACGCTTTCGGTTGCCTGGGCCATCCAAAAGGGCCCGGGAGCGGAGGCGCACAGCCCGTCCCAGGTGGCGGCGGACGTCTTGCGCGACTTGGCGAATGCCGACGGCGCCTTCATGGCGGCCGGCTTGGTCAAGGACAGCTTCCAATCCGACAACCTGGCTTCAATGCTCCAGTACCCCGAGGACGAGATCGTGGTCTTGGCCCTCAAAGGCAGCCAGATCCGGCAGGCCTTCGAGCGCTCGGTCTCGCTCTATCCGCAGTCGAATACGAGCTTTTTGCAGATTTCCGGGTTTGAAGTGGTCTTCGATCCGAACGCGGATGCGAATGCGCGCATCAAGCGGGTGACGGCGGGCGGCTCGCCCTTGGATGATGCCAAGACCTACAACGTGGCGATGCCGGCTTCGCTGGGCCGCGGCGGCCTGGGCTACTTCAAGATTTGGGATCGCTCGAAGATCACCAACACCCTGCCCAACCAGACGATGGAAAAGGCGCTTGCCGGCAAGCGAGCGACCGAGACCTCGCCGCGTTGGAAAGCCGAGAAATAGGCTCGGGGTCCACTTCCGCGTCACTTCCCGCGCGTCAACGCGTCAAACTCTTTGCTATGACCCGTCGCGGCGCGTTCTTTTTGCCCGTCAGCCTGATCGGCCTGGCGGCGCTCACTTCCGGGTGGCTGGCCGCCGCCTGCCAAGCCCAATCCGAACCCACAAAAGCGTCTACGCCCACGGTCGGATTCGATTCGGCCAAAGCCTGGGAGCACCTCGTGAAGCAATGCGATTTCGGGCCCCGAGTGCCAGGCACCGAGGGCCACCGCAAAACCCGCGACTGGATCCAAGAGACGATGAAGGCGTCCTGCGAGAACGTACGGCTCCAGCCTTTCAGCTACGACTGGAAACACGGCAAAAAGAAAGTCGAGATGTGGAACGTGATCGGCGAGCAGAACTGGAAAAACGCCAAAACGAGGGTTCTGCTGCTCGCCCATTGGGATACCCGGCCCTTCGCCACCGAGGAATTGGACCCCGCAAAGGCCAAGCAGCCGATCGTCGGCGCGAACGACGGGGCGAGCGGCGTGGCGGTGCTGCTGGAGCTCATGCGCGCGGTCAAAGGCAAGCTCCCCGAGGGTCTGGGCGTGATGTACTTGATGGTGGATGGGGAGGATCTGGGCCCGGAGCTCGAGGAGATGTTCCTCGGGGCCAAGCATTTTGCCAAGAACCTGCCCGATCCGAAGCCGGACTACGGGATTCTGCTCGACATGATCGGGGACAAGAATCTGGTGATCCCGATGGAGCCGAACAGCCTGGATTACGCGCGTCCGCTGGTGCAGGCGTTCTATCGCCATGCGGCGACGGTGGGGCTGCGCTCGACGTTCCCGCAGACCTACGGGCCGGTGATCCTGGACGACCATCTGCCGCTGAACGAGGCGGGGGTGCCGACGATCGACCTGATCGATTTCAGCTATGGGCCGGGGCATTCCTACTGGCACACGCTGCAGGACGTGCCCGCCAACTGCTCGGCCGAGAGTCTGGGGAAGGTGGGTAAGGCGCTGGAGACGTGGCTGCTGAAGAGCCCGGTATGGGCGTATCCTAAGGGGTAGCAAGCAGCTTGCAGCGTTCAGTTGGCAGTCCGGACATCACGGACGGCTCACTCATCCCTCACCGGCCTCAGGCTCAAGTAAACCTCTTGTTCATCGACCGGATCGGCGAGCTTGGCCAGCGGCTCCTCTTTCAGATGCTCCGCCACCGGCGCGGTGAGCGTGATACCCCCGATCGGCGCCGCCGCTTGGACGTGGGCCGCGATATCGATGACCGCCGAGAACTCGACATCGTTGATGCAGCCCGCAACCGGGCCCATATGAAGCCCGATCCGCAAGCGGAACGGCTTGTCGATTCGGCTGGTTTTGCGGTTGAACGTCTCGATTTCCGTTTGAATCTGGCGAGCGGCTGCATAGGCTTGGGCGACGGTGGGAAATTCGGCCACCGCGCCATCGCCGGCGGTGGAGAGCACCGAGCCGCCTCCCGCGTGAACGACGTCCTCCAAGAAGCCCTGATACTCGCGGAAGCTGTATTCGACCGCCCAGGGGTCGGCGCTGGCCTTCATCTCGGCGCTGCGCGCCGCATCGACCACCATCACGCAGACGTCGCTGGTTTGGGGCGAAAGCTGCCATTGAAGGCGGACCAGCTCGGCCAGCAGGGCCGCCGGATCGTTGCGATGGAGACGTCGCTCGAGGGTGGCCCGCGCCTCGACGCGCGCGCCGGCCGAAGCCACCGCGGCGGCGATGAGCGCGATGCCCAGGCCTACGGCGAGGCTAGCCGGCGAGATCGTCGCTTCGAACGCCTTCATGCCGAACGGCCCGATCGGAATCAGCGTCATCGGCGGTCCGGAGAGCACAAACAGCCACGCGTAAAGGATCGAACGAAGCAGGCCGCCCGATAGGAAGCCGACGAGGATGATCCCGATGAGCCATAAGACCTGAACGGAGATCTCGGCCAGAAGCATGAACGGGGTCATCGAGCCCACCATGAACCGCTGGGGAAAGACGAGCCCGAAAAGAAGGACTTGCGTCAGCGTAACCCCGGCCCCCAGCAGCATCGCGATGAGCCAGCCGCGCGCCCGAAAGGCGCCCGACCAACGCTCGATGAATCGCTCGGCGCCTGCCGGTCCGGGGTTGGAATCCGCGTTCTGCAGCCGTTCCTGGATGTCGAACATCCGTTCGAGCAGCGTCTGGCGGGAGAGGGTTTCCCGCTCGCGGTCTTGTTGGCGGATGCGCCAAGCCCCGCCCACCACCGCCATCATGACGCCAAGACTGGCGTAAATCAGGTTCAAAACAAGCATGCCGAGGGCGACGCCGATGAGCGCCCAATGGATATGCTCGCGGTTCTTTTCCGCCTGATCGAGCCAGACGATCACCATCACGGTCGGAGCCGAGATCAGCCAACAAGTGAGCCCGCCGAATAAGGGGTAGCGGACCATGCCATGCCGGAAATAGCAGGCCAAATGCAGCGCCAGCGTGGACAGGGCGATAACGAGGAAAGCCGCTTCGCCACCCTCGATGACGAGGCGGACCCCGCTGCCGCTGGGCGATAGCGGAGTCTCGCCCGGCTGGTTGAAGACAAACATATCCAGCGCGATGTAGCCAAAGATGGAGAGGGCGGCCGTGATGCCGACGAAGGGTATCGGTTTGGCGGTTAGCCGACGAAAAAGCAGCCGCACCGCGTGAAACCCACGCTTGAACGGATTCGACCTTGGGCGGATCGGGGCTTCGCGGGGCTGAGCCAGACTCTCGAGGAACTGCCGAACGAACGCTTCGGATAGAGAGAATTCACGCGCCAGCTCGGACGCGTCGGCGCGCGCGGCTTCCGGCTTCTCGCGCAAATGCCGCGCGAGAGCCTGAGCCGAATCCAGCGCGACCGCCGGGCGCTCCTGAACGTCCATCTTTCCTTGCCTTCCTCCGGTATTAGGATACATGAGGGTTCGCGGCAGGGTTCCATCACCCGGGGTCTCCCTCCCCAATCCCTCCCTCATTTTCGCTTCGCAAAAACCAGGGAGGGGCTCAAGTGACGCCATAATCCCCTCGGAGTCGGCCGGGTGGCGGCCTCTCGGCTTGCCGAGGGGAGGAAAGTCCGGACTTTATAGAGCACGGCGCCCCGGGCAACCGGGGACGGGCGACCGATGGAAAGTGCCACAGAAACATACCGCCTCGGCTTGCCGGGGCAAGGGTGAAATCGCGAGGTAAGAGCTCACGGGCTGTTCGGGTAACCGACGGCCGGGCAAACCCCGCCGAAAGCAAGGCCAAATAGGGACGGAATGACGCGGCTCGCCGACCGTCCGGGTTGGCCGCAGAGACAAATCGCCACACAAAGACAGAATCCGGCTTACAGGCCGACTCCAACAATTTACGAAGGTCGATCGACGATTGACGAATCAAGGGCGGAAAGGACCTGTTCGGCGTGGCCTTGGGGATCGACCTTTTCCCAAATCTTCTTGACCCTTCCTTCGGCGTCGAGCAGGTAGGTCGTGCGGGCGACCCCCATGTACTTTTTCCCATAGAACGTTTTCTCGACCCAAAGGCCCAACGGCCCGATGAGCGTTCGTTCGGGATCCGAAAGAAGCGTGAAGTTCAGTCCGTATTTGGCGATGAACTTCTGGTGCTTTTTGGGCGGATCGGGGCTGACGCCGAAGACCCGAGCGCCAGTGAATCTCGGCATCAGGTCTCGAAACGCGCAAGCCTCGGCGGTGCAGCCGGACGTGTCGTCCTTGGGATAAAAGTAGACGATCGCCGGGGCTCCCACCAGGTCGGCTTTGGAAACGAGGTTGCCGTCCTGGTCGGGGAGCGAGAAATCGGGAAAGGAATCGCCTTCCTTCATCGTGGGCATAGGTCGAATATGACCTATAGGACCTTTACGTCGTACTGGCGGAGGTCGAAGGCAGGCTAGGTCGCGGCTACATCCAGCATCAACGCGTGCATAAGGTCGACCCGCAAGACGATGCCGGAAAGTCGGCCATCTTCGACCACCGGTAAGAGCGTGAGCCCACTGGCCCGCATCTTGTGAAACGCCTCCGCGATCTCGGTATCCGGTCCAACCGTCACCGGCTCCTTGGTGGCGTGCGCCAAGGCGGGTTCATCGGCCAGAGAGACGAGACTGTCGCGATGGGAGACCGCCCGAACCAGGTCGCCTTCCGTAACCACCGCAATTGGAAACTGGTTTTCGTCGACGATGACAAGGGCGGGAAATTGGTACACATCCATCCGGTCCACCGCATCGCGAACCGTGCTTTCGGCGTACAGCACCGGAATATGGGCGTGGAGGATTTCGCGAAGGGTCATGCGTTGGTCCCAATTTTGGCTCAGGTTGCCGCCTGCCAATCCGCTCGCTCGAGGGTATGGAGAACCAATTCGGCGTCGTAATAGGCTCGCGTCAGTTCGCCGCGACGAAATCCCAAGCGCCCCATCACGGCGAGCGATCGCACGTTCCACGGAAAAGCCAGCGCATAGAGCCGATCGACCGGCAGATGGCGAAAGGCGATCCGGATCGCCTCGCGGGCTCCTTCCGTCGCGTAGCCTCGGCCCCAGAACTCGCGGGCCAAGTGCCAGCCAATCTCGACCTTCGCCTCGTCTCCGGGAATCGGCTTGACGATTGAAGCGCCGACGATTTGTCCGTCGGATTTTTGCACGAGCGCCCAGTACCCGGTGCCGTAGGGCCGTTCGCGATAGGCGGCGACCGCTTTGAGCAGGTTTTCGCGCTGGCTCTCGAGGTCCGCTTCGGGGCCGCGGCCAAGCCCTTTCATGATCTCTGCGTCCCCATAGATCGCGAAAGCGGCGGGGACATCCGCCTCGTTCCATTCGCGGCCAATCAGGCGCTCGGTTTCAAAGGGTGCTTGTCCGGCCCCGTTGGTCCGCATGGTTGGAGGATACATCTTGCGGGGTTTGAACGGACGGAAGTCCTTCCGGCACCTAGCTTCGGAACCAGCCGGCCCCATGGCGTGGTTTGCCGGAAATGAGGTGCTACTCATGAAAAACACCCTTTTGGTGTCCGCGCTCGCCGTTTTGCTCACGGCGACCGGATGTGCCAAAGAAGAAGCCGCCGAATATGCGGGCCAGACTTCCGAAGGCGCGATCGCGAACCCAACGGAAAGTCCGGCCGCGGATGTTTCGAAACCGAGCTTGGTCTCTCAACTCCGTGGGAACACCCCCCCTTCCGTCGCTCCGAAGGAAGTGCCGATTCGGCAGGTCATCAAGAACGGCAAGCTCGAAGTCCGGGTTGACAACGTGGAAGAATCCGAAGACAAAGCCGTCAAGCTGGTCAATGGGGTCGGCGGCTACGTGGACTCGGCCGAAAGCAAAGACCTGGCTTCGGCCACGCCCCGCCTGACGATGAAAGTCCGCGTTCCGGCGAGCCAATTCGATTCGGTCATGCAGAGCCTGGAAGGGCTCGGCGTTCGCACGTCCAAGAGCGTGCGTACCGAAGACGTCACGGCAAGCCTGGTGGACATGGGCGCCCGACTCAAGATCATGCTGGCCCAGGAAGAGGTCTACCGCCGGATGGTGGCTCGGGCAACTGGCAACCAGGAGATGATCGAAGCCCAATCCAAACTTATGGAGCTGCGCAGCCAAATCGAGAGCCTCCAGGCCCAACATCAAACGATGTCCAAGCTGGCGGCGCTGTCCTCGATCGAACTGGCGCTGCAGCAAGGCTCGGAGGGCGCGGTCGCGGCGACCGCCGACCCGAACTGGGCGCGCGAGTCGTGGGGCGCTTCTCTAAGCACGCTGGGCAATGTAGGCCGCGTGCTGGGCTCGGGAGTGATTTGGATCGGCGTTTTTGCGCCGATCTGGCTCCCGGGCGCGCTCTTGCTGCGGGCCCTGGCTCGAAAAGGGCATTCGAATCCGGCGCCAAAATTCGACGTTGGAGGTTGACCCCGCTCCCCTTTAACCCCCTCCTCTTCCGAAGCCAGAGGAGGGGGAAATCAGGGCCCTTGCCAGTCGGCTGGCCGATTCGGGAGCCCACTCGAACATCAGTTCCGGCTCGATCAGTTCGAGCTCCATGAGTCGGAGCTGCCCATTCGGGTCCCGAACGAGATCGACCCGGGCAAAATGGGGCTGCACGGCCAACCGTTCGATGCAGCGCTGGGCGATCGCCGCCCCATCCGCCGGAATCTCGATGCGCTCGTTCCGGCCGCCATGTTCGACATGGATGCGGAACTCGCCAGGCCCGGGAGTTTTGCGTACGGCGTGGGCGACTTCGCCATCGATCCACGCGAGAGAGATTTCGCCTTCCGTCTCGATGGCCGGCATATAGTCTTGGACAAGAACTTTGCCCCGAGACACCGCTTCCGCCAAGTGGCCGCGCATCGCGTCGAGTCCCAATGCCCTAGAGCGGTAGGTCTCGCCGCCGCTGGCCCCCACCTCGGGCTTGACGACCCAATCCACGTCGGCTTCGGCCAACGATGCCGGCATGAGCGCGCGCACGTCGGCCGCGCTTCCCGCCACTCGAGTGGGGACGATCGGAATACCCCTGGCTTCCAACTCAAGCAGATACGATTTGTGAACGTTCCATCGCACCAAGCGGGGGTCGTTGGCCACGCGGGTTAGTTCGGCAACCGAATCCACCCAGATCAGGAACTCTTGAAGACGAAACTGATAGTCCCAGGTTGTTCGAATCGCGACTAGGTCAAATTCAGCCCAGGGCACGGGGTCAAACCACACGACGGATTTCGCATGAGCGCCGAATGCTTCGATCGCCTCGGCCAGAATCGCGTCGTCATTCGAGATTTCGGCCGCGCCGGGGGCCGTGGCTAGGGCGATGCGCATCGGCAGGTGGAGCCTAGGGCCGCTCCTCGACCAGCGTGCGCACCGCGCGGTCCACTTCGCGATTGGCAAGGTCGGCAAAGCGGACGTTGCCCTTGCGATCGATCAGATAGTAATCGGGGTACGAGTCGGCGACGAAGCTCTTGAAGACCGACTTGTCCGCATCGAAAAGGATCGGATACGACATGCCCAGGCTTTTGGCGACCTGGATCATCTGTTCGCGGTTAGGGTCGGAATGGACGCCGATGACCACGAGCCCTTTGGGGCCAAACTCGGAAAGGAGCTTGAGCACATGAGGCGTCGCGGCGCGGCACGGCCCGCACCAATGGGCCCAGAAATCGACCAAGACGACCTTCCCCTTCAGACCCTCGGCGGTGAGGGGGCCCTCGGTATTGAGCCACTCGCCGCGGAGCGCGGGCGGCGGCTTGCCCTCCAGCGAGTTCTTTCCCGCATCCGATTTCCCGTTGCGTTCGCGCTCGAAGCCATCTTTGGGAAGCGGAGGAATGGGGGCCTGGCCGGCCAACAGACTAAGGGCCAATACCGTGGGAATCAGCGTGTTCATGGGTCCATTATGGCTTTTGGCAGGGTGAATGCCGTCCCATGGCGAAGGAAAGAGTCGTGAGCCGAGAGAACTTCACCGGATGCTCGCCCTACGAGGGCCGGATCGGCTTTTCGCGAGCGGTCAAGGTCGATCGACAGGTTTACGTTTCCGGCACCGCGCCGATTGGCGAGGATGGGCGCACTGCGTTTCGCGGCGATGCCTATGGCCAGACGCTTCGCTGTATCGAAATCATCCGCTGCGCGCTCGAATCGGCCGGCGCGCGGCTCGAGGACGTGGTTCGAGTGCGGATGTACATTTCCGAATTGAAAAATTCGGAGACGGTTTCCGAGGCCTATCGCAGCATCTTTGGCGAGATTCGGCCCGCCGCAACGATGATCATTTGCCGGCTGCTCGAAGACGAATGGCTCATTGAGATGGAAGCCGATGCGGTCATCGGGGCTTAGAGCAGCGAGCGTTCCTTTACGTCGAAATAGAACGAGACCAGGGCGGCCGCCAGATCCTGCGGCTCCGCTTCCACCGAATGCACATCGGCCAGGGAAAGGCGCGATTTGGCTTCGTTGCGAAAGGACTTGAACATCAGCGCCGAGCCGCGAAGAAACACATCGCTCGACGTGCGCAGGGGCTCTTGTGACGCCTTGAGCAAATTCGGATCAGCCACCGAGCCGATCACGACGATATGCCGCTTGGCCATCGGCCCCATCGCGCTGGCCAATTCGTCCGCCTGATCGGGATCTTCCGCATCGGTAAAGCCCACGAGAAGCGATCGTCGCTTCCAACGCGTGGCCAAATAGGCAAAGGCGCCCCGAACATCGCTCTCGACCGGCTCGGCGGTAAGGTCGTGGATCGCCTCGATAATCGCCCCGATTTGGCTTCGCCCTCGGGCGGGCGGGATGTAGCGCCGGACGGTGTCGGCCCAAACCAGGAGGCCGACCGCATCGTTGGCGGCTGCCGCCGAGTGGGCCAAGAGGAGGCAAGCGTCGAGGGTGTGGTCGAGCTTGGTGACGCCGTTCACCTCGGAGAGCATCTTGCGCCCCATATCCACGCAGATGAGGACCGATTGATTTCGCTCCTGTTCATATTGGCGGACGACGAATTTGCCCTTGCGCGCCGAGGCCTTCCAATCCATTTTCCGGTAATCGTCGCCTTCGGCATAGTCGCGCAGCGATTCGAACTCCGTGCCTAATCCACGAATGCGCGATTTCCGAACGCCCATATGCTGGAGGCGGCCCTTTTGGTTGAGCAGGTCAAATTCGCGCAGCGCCAAAACGTTGGGATAGACGCGGACCGGCTGTTCGGTGCGTAGGCGGGCTTCGCGCTCGACCAGTCCCAAGGGGCACCGGATCCGCACGAAGGTGCCGCGAAAGAAATCGCCGCCGCGATCGGGAGGAATCGCCGAATAAACAAGTTCCGTTTCTTGCCCAGGGGCGAGGTTAAGCGGAAACTCTCGCGAGGTTCCGCCAAAGTCAGGCGGGGGCTCATCGCGCAGGCGCCCAACGATCGGTTCCGGGCCGTCATTGGCCACGCCAAGGGCGATTCGATTCGGAACCCGAACGGAAAGTACGGGATCAAATCGACGAACGAGGCGCAGCGCAGCCGGATTGGGGGCGAGCCGAGTGGTGATGGCGGCGGCCAGAAGCACCGCCGCATCGTAAGCCGCGCCGATCCAGGCCATGCCGGCCAGCGCGCCGACGACCGCCAGCGGGATGCCGAGCGCCAAGATCAGCCAAAGCCTTCGGGTAGGGATCACCGTGCTTCCGATGGTAGCATCCCGGGCATGGCCCACGAGTTGCTCGTGATCAGTCCGGAGAAAACGGTGCTCACCTACCGTTTGGCAGGATTCGCCAGCCGAGCCGGCGCCCACCTGCTCGACATTCTTCTTTTAGGGGTGACGCTCACCGTGTTGGGAGGGCTCATCTCGATGATCGCCGGGCTTGGGGGCATTCTGACCCCGGCGGGCGAATTCACGTGGGGCTTTGCCACGGTCTTGTTGGCCATTTTGTTCTCGTTAGGGCCGTTTCTTTACTTTATTCTCTTCGAGTGGCTGTGGAATGGCCAGACGGTGGGCAAAAAAGCCACCGGCGTTCGCGTACGGATGGCGGATGGCACTCCGGTCACGTTTTCGGCCGCGGTCGGGCGAAATCTGCTCCGCGTCGCCGATGTCTTGCCCGGCTCCTATTTTGTTGGGATCATTGCAATGTTTACGAACCCGAAAGCTCAACGAATCGGAGACCTTTTTGCGGGAACGGTGGTCCTCCACGAACGGCGAGCGCAGGCCCGGTTCCGTCCGGCGCCGCACGTCCAGTCCACCCATCCGCTCGAAGCGCAAGTGGGGGAGCTGCGGGGCATGTCGACCGAGGACTACTGGGCGCTTCGAAGGATGTGCGACCGGTTCCCGGAGATGCCCAAATCGATGCAGGACAAGCTCATCGCAGAGGTCTGGCAGCCGATCGCCCACCGTCTGGCCGTACGCGACATCGCCAACGTCCATGCCCTTTATCTGGCGGAGGCGGTGGTGATGAAATACGGACGTATCCACGGATTGTTGTAAACCGTCGTGGACAGGCGGTGGAAACGGAATCAAGCGTATCGAATCGGAAAAACCGGCGGTTTCAAAGTTACACAAAAGACAGCTTTCCCACCATGTTTTCCACTTTGCCTCTTAACCTGAGCTTCATCGATTCAGGTTCTATAGCACTAGGAATCGCCTCGATCCTGGATGATTGCGCCAAGGTTTTCCACAATTTGGCTTCGCTCAGCAATAAGAACAGGTTCTCTTTCCTAGGCAGGTGTCTTTAAGAATGCCGTCGTTCAACGCGGCGGGGGGCGCGGAACGGCTCGCGCTGGAAAACTTTCGGAACTACGCGTCGCTCGAGCTTGCGTTGAGCCCCGGTCTCAACGTCTTTCACGGAGCCAACGCCCAGGGCAAGACAAACCTGCTGGAAGCCCTGTACCTTGCGTCGACCACGCGTTTGCTTCGCGGCTCGCGCGAAGGCGAAGCGGTGCGCCAGGGCGAGGCCCGAGCCAGGGTTGAAGTGACGCTTGCCGAGGTCGCGACCGAAATCACCGTCCTCCTCGAGCCCGGAAAGCGCAAGATCGCCCAATTGAACCGCATGGCCCTGCCCCGAGCCTCCGATTTGATCGGGCGGCTTCCCAGCGTCTGCATCAGTCAGGCCGACATGGCGATCGTCCGCGGCGAGCCCAACGATCGGCGGCTCTTTTTGGATTTGGAATTGGCGCAAATCCATCCGGCCTACCTGAACGCCTTGGCCCACTACAAGCGAGCCTTGGAGCAGCGCAATGCGCTTCTGCGGCGGGCTCAGGAGTTTCCGGTGGAAGCTTCCGAGTTCGAGCCTTGGGAGGAGACCCTGGCCGAGCATGGCGCCGCGATTCGCCGTTATCGACGGGCCTACGTCGAGGCCCTCTCGGCGCCCTCGGCGGAGGTCCACGCCGAATTCGGCCAAGGCGAGCCGCTGCGCATCGAGTACGTCGCCAAGGATCCGGCTCTGGATGCCCCTGCGCTGCGCGCAGAGCTCGCCGAAGGGCGTCGGCGCGACATTGCGCGGGGGGCCGCGCTTTCCGGGCCGCATCGGGACGATTTGGCGCTTTGGGTGGAGGCCCGCGACGTTCGCCATTTCGGGAGCCAAGGCCAGCAGCGAACGGCGGTGCTGGCCCTGAAGTTGGCGGCCCATCGTCATCAATCCGAAGTACGGGGGACGCAACCCTTGCTCTTGCTTGACGATGTGCTTTCGGATCTCGACGAGACGCGGCGCGCCCAACTGGCCGCCTGGATCCTCACCCATGCGGGCCAAGCGGTCCTGACTTGTACGGAGCCGGAGGCGCTCGGCCGGCCGCTGCTGGACCAAGCTCGCCTCTTTCGGATTCGCGCAGGAACAGTGGAGTAGGACATGCGGCGGCGACGGCGAATGGAAGGGCCATGAGGCGGCTCGAACGGATTCTCCCCAACGCCCTTCCGCAGCGCAGCATCATCCACGCGGCGGAGGCGTGGCGGGCGCTGCACCGGTGGCCGGAGGCGGTGGGCGAGCCGTTGGCGCAACGCTCCTGGCCCGACCGCTTTGAGAAAGGCACGGCGTGGGTGGCCGTGCAAAGCTCGGAGTGGGCCACTGAATTGCGTATGCAAAAGAGCGTAATCCTAGCGCGATTACGCGAGTTTGCCGGTGGAAAGGACCTCATCCGCGACTTGCGTTTTGGCGTTCGCCCCTTGCCGCCCCGGCCCGAAGTCCTTCCGCAAAAACGCGCAAAATTGCACGATTCGGGCGAGGACATGCAAAGGATTATCGACCGAATCCTTTCCAAATCGGACGATGAGACGTGAGCTTTCGCGGCGGCCCGGGCTTTTGGTCTGCCTTGCGCTCGCGGGTGGATTGACGGCGTGGGACGGTCCGGTTGGGATTGCGCTCGCCTTGGCCTCGGTGGCCCTGGGACTCGGCGCGGGTTGGCGTTTGGGAATCACCGCCGCATTCTTGGTCGGGCTGGGCTTGGCGCCCGCCGCGGCGCCGCGCCTTTCGGGAACCCGGCCCTTTCGAGGCGAAGCGGTGGTGACGTCGATCCCGCGGCTTTCCCGGACGCGGCAAGCCTGCGAAATCGAATCCGGAGGCGCGTTCTTCACTCTGAATGCGCCAGCCTCCCCGACGTTGGCCACCGGCGATGCTCTGGAGCTGGTCGGACAGGCGCGGGGGCTTTCGACGGGGGTGGGCCGCCTGGGGGCGATGCGCCGGATCTCCGGCACGATCTGGGTCGAAGCCGAGGGCCTGAAGGTTCGGCGGTACGGAGCGGCGCCGTTTCGAATGGGGGTGGAATGGCGTCGATCGTTTGCCGCCTTTGTCGATGGGGCGATAGGCCGGGAGGCGGCCGCGGCCACAAAAGCGCTTTGCTTCAATGTGGATGCCGACCTTTCGGAATCGACTTACGGCAATTTGCAGCGTACCGGCACCGTCCACATCATTTCGGCTTCCGGTCTGCATGTGCTGATCTTTGCCGCCGGATTGAGTTTCGTTCTGGCGGCGCTGCCGATCCCACGGGGGTGGAAGCTGGCTATTGTGGGGGCGGTGCTGGCCATTTACGCGATTGGAGCGGGTATGCGTCCCCCGGTCGTGCGCTCGGTGCTGATGGCGGCGGTGCTGGGCTTTGCCACGCTGGTTCGCCGCGAGCCGGATTTATTGTCGGCGCTGGGGGTTTCGGCGACGGCCTATTTGCTTTGGCGTCCCGTCGCGGTGTTCGACGTGGGCTTTCAACTTTCGTTTGCGGCGGTGGCCGGACTCGCCATGTTCCTTGGGTTACCGAATGAAATGCCCACCGGAGCAGTTCGCTTGCTTGGCCGTCAAATCGGAGAGATCGCCAAAGCGAGCTTGGTGGCGACTTTGGCAACGGCTCCGCTGACGGCTTACTATTTTGGAATGGTTTCGCTGATCTCGGTGCCGGCGAACATCCTCATCACCTTGGTTTTGGCGCCGATCACGCTCACCGCATTCTTTGCTCATCTCGTCGCCTCGCTCTTGCCCGGCCTGAGCCAGGGGCTGATGGGGGGATTAGTCGAGCCTCTCACGGGATGGGTGCTTGGGGTGGTGAATGGTATGGGCCCATTGCCGAACGCGGCCATTGGGATACCGAACTTCTCGGCGTACTGGATGCTGCCTTACTATGGCGCCATGCTGCTGCTCTGGAGGCCCCATGTCCGGCCGGTTTAGGATTGGCTTGCTTGGAGTGGCGGCGGTGGCCGGCGGCGTGGGTTTGGGCCATTTCGTTCGGCCGCCCGATGAAGTCTCGATTACCTTCCTGTCGGTGGGCCAGGGCGATTGCACCATCCTGCGTGACGGGGAACGGACCGTCCTCATCGACGTCGGCCCAGGAAACGAAGACTACGACGCGGGCGCGCGGATCGTCGCGCCCAGCCTACGCGAACGAGGGGTGGATACAGTCGATCTGGTCCTCCTCACCCACCCCGACGCCGACCATATCGGCGGATTGCCGGGCCTGATGGCGCGCGTTCGGGTTCGCCGCATTGCGGTTTCGGAGGCCTTTCGCGGGCATCCCGATTTAGCGGCCAAGTTGAAGCAGGCAGGCGTTTCCGAGGGCGACGTCATTTGGCTCCGTCACGATTGGCGTCTCCGTACCTCGCGAATGGACTTATTTATTCGGATACCAAATAAAATGGAGAGTGACAATGACGGATCGCCCTTCGTGAAAGTGCGGCAGCCCGGGCTGACCGCCGTGCTTTCGGGCGATGCGGGCGAAGAGGCGGAGATCTACCAGGCGGGGCGAGGCGATTGGCGCGCCGACATTCTGAAGGCCGGCCACCACGGCAGTGCGAGTTCGACGGGCTCGGTTTGGTTGGACGAAGTGCGCCCGAAAACCGTCGTGGCAAGCTGTGGCGCCGGGAATCGCCACGGGCATCCGGCGCCCTCGTTTAGGCGGCGCGTGCAGCGCTCGGGAGCGCAGCTTTTGCGAACGGATGAGGACGGCTCCATCACCTTTGAAGCGCGGGGCCGAGGCTATCGGCGGGTCATCCGCTAACCGAAAAGGCGGCGGCGATCGTGAAGTTTGGCGAGGCGGATCTCGCCTTCTTCGAGATTGGCACGCTCGCGTTCGACGATTTCCGGCTTGGCCCGCTCAACGAACTGCGGATTTTGTAGCCGCTCGCGAAGCGGCCGCAATTCCGCCTCCGTTTTTTCGATTTCCCGGTCCAGCCGCGCTAGCTCTTTGGCGGGATCGACCAGGCCTTCATACGGCAGAAAGAGGTCGACGCCGGCAACGGTGGCGGCCAGGCACTTCGCGCCGGCGGGAGGACCCTCCTGGAGGCTCTCAATCCAAGCTTGGCTGGCAATGAGCTCCTTTTCGCCCTCGAGGGACCCGCCGAAATAGGCGACGGCGACAGGATCCCGTGGCGTGAGCCCCAGCTCGTGGCGCATCGCTCGAAGCTCGCGGGTGATGGCGATCGCCCGTTCGAGCCGCGCTTCGGATTCGGGACGTTGGAAGTCGGTCGGGAGTTGAGGCCAAGGGGAGGCCATAAGAAACGGGTCTTTGCCATGGAGGGGAAGGTGCTGATAGAGCTCTTCGGTCAGGAAAGGCGTCACCGGGTGGAGCATTTTGAGGAAGGCCTCGATGACGGTGAGCAGCACCCAGCGGGGCACGTTGGCCGCCGCCGGGTCGGCCAGCCGCGTCTTGGCGATCTCAATGTACCAATCGCAGACTTCGGACCAGAAGAATCGGTAGAGGGCGCCGGTCGCGGTCTGGAGATCGAACGTTTCGTAAGCCTCCCTAACGATCCGTTCGGTGTGGTGGAGCCGCGAAAGCAGCCACTCGTCGGCGAGGTCGAATGCAGAGGGCGTGTCGGGAGGTTCGGGGACGTTGAGCAGGACGAACCGCACCGCATTCCAGATCTTGTTGCAGAAGTTTCGGGCATCTTCGGTCCGGCGGTCAGAGTAACGGATGTCTTGGTTTTGTCCGGTTTGGCTGAGGAGGGTGTAGCGCAGAGCGTCGGCGCCGATGCGTTCGATCACTTCGGTGGGGTCCACGCCGGTGCCGAGACTTTTGCTCATGCGCT
>CAYONY010000037.1:0-20148 GCA_964405415.1 uncultured Fimbriimonadaceae bacterium
CTTCGAGCTGTGTCTCGGGGCCGTCTTGGGCGTGATTCTGGGATTCGTCCTCTTTGGGTTGACGCCGAAATGAAACGCGCTCGCAAATCCAGATCTCGACCCCATCCGCCTCGCGAGCCGCGTCCTTCGCCGATCGAGCGGATCGAGACCGGCGTCGCCACCACGCTTGCGCTCGCCTTCTTTGCGCTTTGGGCGATGGGGAGCCGCATTCAGGAAGGCGTGGAAATGGCGATGGCCACCGCCACCCCCGCCGCCGGCAGTGGCGGGCTTGGCCTGCTGCTCACCCTTGCCGCCCTGCTCGCCCTCACCGCCCTCTTCTCGGCCGTCGAAACCGCGGTCGATGCCCTTCGGCCCGCCCACGTCAAAGTCCAACGCGAGCGCGACGCGCGCCAGGCCGAGCGGCTCCAAACCTTGCTCGATCAGCGCGACCGAGTCACCGCCGCCCTGCGCGTCGCGGCCTGGACGCTCGGCATCGGCATTGCCCTTTGCACCTTCCTCCTCGCCCCCGGCCTCCTCGACTGGATGGGCCAGAGCTTCGGATGGTCGAACAACCACGCCAACCTGTTGCTGAGTGCGGCCCTCTTGCTCATTCCCGTCGCGCTCGTTCATCTCATCCTGAGCGAACTGGTGGCCAAAAGCTATGCCGCCGTCAACCCGATACGCGTCGCCGCGCGGCTCCATCGCCTGGCTCTGGCGGTGTCCGTTTTGTTCGGCGTTCCCGCCGGAGGCGTCACCACCCTGCGCCGGTTCTTTGTCGAGCGGTTTGGCGCCCCCACCGATGGAACGGCCAACTTGGCTGAAGAGGAAATCAAATCACTGGCCGAAGAGGGCCACGAAACGGGCGAGATCGAGGTCGGGGAGCGCGCGTTGCTCCACTCCGTCTTCGAATTCACCGATACGGTGGCTCGCGAAGTCATGACCCCGCGCGTCGATATGGATGCGGTCTCGGTCAAGGGCGACCCCACCGAAGTGGCCCGCGTCATCCAGGAGTCGGGCCATTCGCGCATCCCGCTTTTTGAGGACACCGACGACCAGATCGTCGGCATCATTCACGCCAAAGACCTGTTCGGAGCGCTCCTCAACGGGAAAGCGCCGAACCTGAAGAACCTCATGCGGCCCGCGCTCTTCGTGCCGGAGAACAAGAGCCTTCACGAACTGCTGGCTGAAATGCGCCAAAACCGGAGCCAGATGGCGATCGTGCAGGACGAGTTTGGCGGCACCGCCGGCGTCGTGACGATCGAGGATATCGTCGAGGAACTCGTCGGCGACATTGTGGACGAATACGACGTTGAGGAACCGGAGATTGTTGAAGCGCCGGGGGGCTGGCTGGTGGACGGCAAGACCCATCTCGACGATCTGAATGAAGCCGCCCGTACGCAACTGGAGAGCGAAGAGTTCGACACGCTCGGAGGATTCGTCTTCGGCCTCTTCGGCCGTCCGCCCAAATTGGGAGAATCCATCGAAGCGGAGGGTTACCGCTTCACCATCGCGGATTCCGATGGCCGTCGGATCTTGCGGGTCAAAGTGGAGCGGGCTCCTGAAGCCGCCCATGCCGCGTCGAGCGATTCCGA
The DNA here is from genome assembly GCA_964405415.1 of uncultured Fimbriimonadaceae bacterium. GTDB lineage: Bacteria > Armatimonadota > Fimbriimonadia > Fimbriimonadales > Fimbriimonadaceae > CAYONY01. The sequence continues at coordinate 1,572 of CAYONY010000037.1, forward strand.
AATCTAGCCGCCCCAGGTATCTTCGAACTCAATGAGCCCTTCGGGCAAGCGCGTGACCTTGGCCGATGTGGCCCGCGAAGCCGGCGTCTCGGTGCAGACCGCGTCGCACGTTCTTTCGGGCAACAAAACGGTCCGGCTCCCCGAAAGCACGCGCCAAAAGGTGGCCGAAGCCGCGGCCCGAGTCGGCTATCGCCCCAACCGGCTTGCCCAGGCGATGAAGTCGGGCAAGACCCGCGTTATTGGCATCTGGATGCCGGTCGATCGCCCGATTCTCACCTATATGCGGTTCCTCCAGCTCCTGAATCAGCGGGCCCGCACCAGCGGCTACGACCTGATGATCACCGGGCTCGATGCAACCAGCGCCCTGACCCCCGATGGCAAAATCCCCGCCCTTTGGCCCGTAGATGGCCTGATCTCGATCGACGCCGGAAAAGCAATAGAGCAGCTTCGGAAGGACCGGCAGAACGATGCGGTGCCGATGGCGGTTTTTGGCTACGAAGAAGTTGCCAACGGGGACTCCGTAGGGTGGAAGGTCGCCGAAGCGGCTCGCCAAGCCACCGCCCGACTCATTCAAAAGGGGGCCCGCCGCATTGTTCACATCACCCTCGATTGGGTGCTCGAAGGCTTCCCCCGAGAACAGCGCCGTCGAGGTTATTCCGAAGCCATGGCCGAAGCCGGACTCGAGCCCGAGTTCCTAGCGGTCGTTCAAGATTCCAGTTCGCAGGCGGAAGCGGTTGTGGGGCGCTACCTCGAGTCGAACCCTCTGCCCGATGCGTACTTCGCCTTTACCGACCCGATCGCCGTCGGGACCGCTCGGGCCATTTTGGCCACCGGGGCGCGAATCCCGGAGGACTGCCGGCTCTGGGGCTTTGGCGATTTTCCGGAAAGCGAAGACTTCAAAATCGCGATCTCGACGGTGCGGCCCCCCCTCAAGGGAATCGTGGACCAAGCGTGGGACTGGCTGATCGATCGCATGGCGAACCCCACTCAGCCCGGCCGATTCGTCGAACTCGAAATGGAACTGGTCGAACGGGAATCCTCGATTTAGCGGCATTCACCGCAATTGTTCGAGTTTCCCTGCGGACCGCCGACTTCTTGGCATACAATTGCCATATCGTTATTGCGACGAATTGAGGGGTTTGTCGCGATAAAAACAACCCAGGAACCAAACAGACACACGGCCCTGAGGGTTCTCTCGCTCCCCCGAGATTTCCCAAGGGGCCGTATGGCTTCTAGTGCCCGATGCCGGAAGCTCCGGCCACGATGATCGGCGGACGTTCCTTCGTACCGCGAAGCTCCACCGCCAAGCGCTTTTTCCGCGCATCATGCAGAACGTCCGGAGAGCGGTGAGGCGCCGGAGCCGGCTTGGCAAAGGCGTTGCGAAAAACCTCCCAAAACGGGGCGATGTCGTGCGAAAGGTCAAAAACCATGACCCCCTGGGTCGCCGCGCAAGCGGCCTGCAGCACATTCTCCAGGCCCTTCGGATTGCCCTTGAATTGGCTCAGCGAAATGCCCGCGTAGCTCCAGGCCCGATCGCGCACCAGCCGGTTGGTCAACGAGCCGGCCGCCTCCACCGTCACCCCGATCGGCACGCCCGTCTGCATCGCATCGTAGATCGTCGCGGTCGGGTAATAACAGCCGGTAATCAAGATGTCGAGCTGGCCCGCAAAGCCGGTCTTTTGGTAGGTCGGCGTCAAAAACCAGAACCCCGCCTCATATTCGCTGGCGGCGTAATTGGCCCCCCAGTTCGTGTACTCCCCATACCACGACCCCGCATAAATTCCAAAGAGACAGGCGGGTCGCGTCTCCTTCACCGCTTGGCGCGCCAAGGCGATAAAGTTGCGGAGCGTCTGGGCACGCCAAACAAGCCACGCATCGTAAAACGGCCCCGGCCGGATGCCTTTGACGAACGATGGCGTGTAAACCGCCCGGTAGACATCATCCGGCCAATTCAACTTGCGGCCCACCCATTTTTCAAATCCGGCCTGGGCCTGGGGCGAAAAGTCCGCGTTCGGGCCGGCAAACCGCATCCGGTCGTCATACAAAACGCCGTCGACCTCATAGCGCCCCACCAACTCCTTCAGCAAATCGAGCGCCCGACGCTGGACGTCGCCGTGGTGCGGGTTCATCATCAACGGCACCTGAAGCTCCGGCCGGGCCGAAGTGGGAAGAAAATTCGCCCGGGTATCGAACGACCAAAGCGCGCCCGGCTGCGCATTCTTCCGCAGAAACTCCGCGCCGATCCCATTGCCGACCAGCGCAACCCCCCGAGCCGGAATCGTCGGCACACCCGGACCGTTGCCGCCCCGCTCAAAACCGTCCACCACGCGGCCCTCACGGTCGAGCGTCACCGCAAACAAGCCCTCGGCGTTTGTCGGCATCTTCGAAGTGTCGTTGAAGACCCCCAATTCCGCTTCGTTCTTGGGCATGCGGTTCACCGTCTCGTCAACATCGCACGTGGACCCGTTCGCCCGAACGATCGGCTGGGCGTCGTAGAGCACCGACTGCTGGTCGAGCTTCTCATAGCCCGGCCCGACCAAAAAGTCGCGGTGACCCTCGCTAAAAGCATTCAGGCTGACGAGAAGGGACAGATTCGCCAGTTTGCATTCGCGAACGAAAACGGCAAGCGGGTCGAAGTTGTCGGGCAACACCTTCCCCTTCCACTCCTTCAGCTTGGGCGCGATCCGGCTGAAAAACAGCACGTGGCCGCTGATCGGCTTGACATCGAATACGATCGTGTTGAAGCCCGATGCCGCGATCTGCGCGACCAAGCCCTTGATCTTGGCCTCATCGTTCACCCGGTCGAGGTTCGCGGTGGCATCCACCCAAAGAATGCGGCCCTGCAACCCCTTGGCCCGCGCCGCCTGCTGAGCATAGCCCCAGCCGTTTTGATACGAGTCGATCTGCACGGGGCTAAGGCTCGGCAACGGCGCTTCGAGCAGAAATCGGTTCCTTGGCGGTTTGAGCGCAAGCAAGACGCTCGGCGAGTTCTGCGGCGGCTTGCTTGGCGGCCCGGAAAGAAGAAGCGTCGTCAGGGCCAGCGCGGCGATGGGCATTCGAAGAGTTTAGAAGATTCGAACCCCCCTCCTCCTTAAGGGGTAGGGGGGTGGAGGTTTCGCACCCCTCCCTCGTTTTTGCGTAGCGAAAATGAGGGAGGGGCAGGGGAGGGAGAGGGACGGTGTGCCAGGCGAACCGGGGTGAGGGGCAACCTACCGCGCCTTCAACGCATCCCGAATCTCCGTCAGCAGCTTCACCTCGTCGCTCGGCTCCGCCGGCGCCTCCGGCGCCGGAGCCGGCTCGCGCCGCATCCGATTGATGCCCTTCACCACCATAAAGATCGCAAACGCAATGATCAGAAAACTGACCACCGCATTGATAAACACCCCGTACGTCAGCAGAGTCGCGCCATCCGCCTTGGCTGCCGCCAAAGAATCCCAAGGGCCGGTCTTCTCGCCAGTCGTCGAAAGCACCAAAAACTTGTCCTTGAAATCCGTCCTGCCCAAAAGCATGCCGACCAGCGGCATGATGATGTCGTTCACCAGCGACGTCACGATCGCCCCAAACGCCCCGCCGATCACCACGCCGACCGCTAGGTCGACCATGTTGCCCTTCATCGCGAACTCGCGAAATTCTTTCAGCATCCTCAAACCTCGTTGGCAGTTCTTTTGGGGCAGTTGGCAGTCTGATCTGCACTGTCACCCGCGAACGCGTACGTCCGGAATTCCTCCCAGATCGCTTGAATTCCTTTCCGGTCTCCCATTCTCCTCACGCCTCACTCCTTACTGCAGCCCACGCCCCAACGCCCCCCGCGCCACACGCTCCCTTTTCTCGGCGTAAGATAGAAAAGCATGGATCCCGCCGCCCCCACCGCCCTGGTCGACATCCAATCCTCCCGCGACGAGCGCAACATCGCCATCGACAAAGTCGGCGTTCGCGGCATCAAGTACCCCATCGTCGTGCTCGACTGCGAAAAGGGCCACCAGCACACCATCGGCAACTTCACCCTCACCGTCGACCTCCCCCACCACTTCAAAGGCACCCACATGTCCCGCTTCCTCGAAGTGCTCAACGAGCATCGCGGCGAGGTCAGCGTCGAAGGCATCCCCAAAATCCTCTCCTCGCTCAAAGAACGCCTGAACGCCGAGCGCGCCCACCTCGAAGTCACCTTCCCCTTCTTCATCGAAAAAGCGGCTCCCGTCACCGGCAAAGCCGGCATGATGGAATACACCTGCGGCTTCATCGCCGAATCGAACGGCACCGAGGACTTCGCAATCTCCCTGGTCGTCCCCGTCACCACCCTATGCCCCTGCAGCAAGGAGATCTCCGCCCGCGGCGCCCACAACCAGCGCGGCTACGTCTCCTGCAAAGTCCGCACCAAGGATATGGTCTGGATCGAGGAACTCATCGAGATGATCGAGGCGTCCGCGTCCTGCTCGCTCTTTCCGGTGCTCAAGCGCCCGGATGAGAAATGGGTCACCGAGCAGGCCTACGACAACCCCCGGTTCGTGGAGGACATGGTGCGGGAGGTGGCGCTCAAGTTCGATGCCGACGCCCGGATCGTGAGCTACGAAATCGAAGTGGAGAACCACGAGTCCATCCACGCCCACAACGCCTATGCCTACCTGAATCGGGATAAGCGAATCTGAGCCCCTCCCTTGTTTTTGCCAAAGGCGAAAATGAGGGAGGGGTTGGGGGTGGGAGATCCGGGTGCCACCTCCCCCCTTTCCAAGTGGAGAGAGCCTGTCCTGAGCTTGCGAATGGATCGGTGAGGAACGAACCGGGTGAGGGGCAAGGAGCGCGAGCTTGTAGCTCGCATCCCGGTCCGCGAACTTGGAGTTCTCCTCCCGATTCTGCCGATCCGTCCGATTCCGGACCTGCCAACTGCCCACTGCCAACTGCCAACCGCTTGCTGTGTCTAGCAAGCCGCGGCCGCGGCCCATTCGCCAACCGCACGGTTTACTTTCTCTCCTCCGGACCCCTTGATTACATGCGCCTCGACCAAGACCCTCTCCCGCCCCCCGACCCGATCCGAAAATCCTGGGTCCAGCAAGAGATCCTTGACCTCCTCAAAACCGCCCCCGCCAAATCCGCCGACCTGATCGACCGCCTCAACGCCACCCCCGGCTCCGTGAAAAACGCGATCACCGTGCTCCGAAGGCAAGGCCTCGTCGTCGTCCAACGCCTCGAAGATAAATCCCGCGTCTACGCCCTCGCTCAGGTTCAAACATGAAAAGCAAATCGCTCAAATGACGATGATTCCTGTGATTCCTGTGATTCTGGGTCTCCGTCCGGACTGCCAACCGCCAACTGCTAACCGCCAATCCAATGAAATGCCCAACGCACCCTGGCTTCCTAGGATTCCTGGGATTCTCGACCCTCGACCTAAGAAGGAGCGTCGTCTACCGCACCACCAACTCCTCCAACCCCTTCCTCCCCATCCCCGGACCCGACACCCACGCCCCGAACCGCTCCGCGCCGCCCGCTTCGAAAAAAACCAGCTCGAACGGATACGTCCCCGGCAAAAGCTTCGCCTTCCCCGACTTCTCCCCGTAGGCGTGCAGACCGTCGTTGTCCACCACCGTGGCCCCCGCGATCTTTAGCCGGCTCCCGTCGTCGCTGCCGATCGTGAAGGTGTAGACCCCCTCCTTCTCGATCCGAAGGAACCCCGCCCAACGGATCGCGAACGCCTCTTCCGAAACGTAAGGCGAGATATCGAAGCTGGAAACCGAAAGCGGCCGCCCGGCCCCCGCCTTGTCGACCTCCGCCACGGAAGCGAACTTCTTCACCCAAAGCGCAGTTTCCAATCCGGGCCGAACCGGACCCTTCGGCGCCCCGCGCAAGACCGTCGCCCGCGCCACCGATTCCAATAGCTTGCCCCCGCGCATATAAGCCGCCGAAACCACCGCATCCCGATCCAACTTCAAAGGCCCGGCCAGAACCGGGGATGACGAAGTCGGATCGCGCCCATCCAGCGTGTACCGCAGGGCGATTCCCGGCAGGGTCGGCGAGGCCAGCGCGATCTCGGCCGGACCATCCGTGACGATCAGGTTCGCTTCGAACGTGGGCGCCCCGACGTAAAAATCGATTCCGCGCCGGACGAATTCGCCGTAGTGGGCCTCGAGCCTCCGTTCGAAACCAGGATAGTACTTACGCGCCGCCGGCGTCCACAGCACTTCCGCCATCGCCAGCATCCGAGGAAAAATCATGGTTTCGACCCGGTCGAAGTCGGCCATCCACTCGGTCCAAATGTTCGCTTGGGCGCCCCGCACGAGCTTGCCCTGTGCCGCGTTCAGCTCCGCCGGCACCGGTTCGTAGTTGTAAACGTGCTCGGTCGAGGTCCCGGCATAGCCGTAATCGAAGTAGCAGTGGCTGGTCGGGCTCATCACGACCTCGTGCCCGCTCTTGGCCGCCGCGATCCCGCCTTCGGTGCCCCGCCAGCTCATCACCATCGCGTTCGGGGCGAGCCCGCCTTCGAGGATCTCATCCCACCCCATGAGGGTCTTGCCGCGCGAGTTCAGGTGGGCTTCGGCCCGTTTGATAAAGTCGGATTGGAGTTCATGCGTGTCCTTCAAACCCTTCTGCTTCATATAGGCGTTGCACGTCGGGCAGCGCGACCAATAGCTCTTGTCCACCTCGTCCCCGCCGATGTGGATGATCTTGGAGGGAAAGAGCTCGATCGTCTCATCCAAGATGTCGCGGATGAACTTCTGGGTCGCTTCCTTCCCGGCGCAAAAGACGTTGGTACGGAAGGCGTCGCTCGGCCGCTTTTCAATGTCGCAGCCGAGCTCCGGATAGCACGCCATCGCGGGCAAGCAGTGTCCCGGCATCTCGATCTCGGGAATGATCGTCACGTGCCGCTCGGCGGCGTACTTGACGACGTCGCGAATCTGATCTTGGGTGTAATAACCCCCTTCCACCTTTTTGCCCGAATCCCGACCCGGGAATTCGAGGTCGGTGTAGCTCCAAACGATCTTCGAGATGTCCTTGCGCCAAGCCCCTCGCTCAGTCAAGAGCGGATACTTCTTCGACTCCATCCGCCAGCCGCCGTCATCCACCAGGTGCCAGTGGAAGATGTTCATCTTCAACTCGCTGAGGTAGTCGATGTACTTTTTGACCTCCTGGACCGTGAAGAAATGGCGCGAGACGTCGAGATGCATCCCGCGCCACCCGAAGCGAGGCTCGTCTCCGATCCGAACCCCGGGGATCTCAAAGGGGGCCTGTCCTCGCCCGATGAGCATTTGCCGAAAGGTTTGGATTCCGTAGAAGACCCCGGCCGGCTTTGAGGCGAAAATGCTGATGCCGTGAGGGTCGACTTCGAGCCCATAGGCCTCGTCGCCCGCAATTTGGGGGTTCAACTCGAGCCGAATGTCGCCGCCGCCGCGCACCGTTCGGCCTCGGATGCCTCGCTCCTTCAAGGCGCGAATGAGCGCTTTGGCTTCATTGTCCAGTCCCGGATCGAAGGCGATCGTCAGGCTCTCTCCGAGGCGTACCGAACCGAGACGCTCGTCCATCTCAGCTGGCAAGGGGACGAGTGGGAGCGTGGTTGGAGCAGCCATGACGATCGTTAGGAGCGCGGCGATCACGCCCTATTCTAACCGTCTCGCGGATTGAGGAGAGCGATGGAGACGATCCCCGCCAAACTTCTGACCCGCAAAGGCCCACCGGCCGCTTCGGGCCGAAGGCGAAGCTCGTCATTGGCCACGCAAAGCGCCCGATTTCCTTTGCCTGCGGTATCGGCCAACGCCGTCTGCCCCGCTGAGCCTTCGACATCGACCACCAGGTCGTAGGCAAGCCCTTCGACCGTCAGGCATCCCTGACGCAACGCAAAGCGCGGAGCCGGCCATTCCATCGCCCTCGGCTCGCCGAGCGGCCGCCAGGTCTCGGTTTCGGGCTTGCCTCGCAGAGAAGCGCGGAAAACGGTTCGAATCGGGTCTAAATCGTTTGTCGGTACGTTTAATAGGAGCTTGCGTTCGCGCGGCGCTAACTCAATTGAGAACTCCCTCAAAGACTGGGTCTCTCCGGTGGTGAGCCAGGTCGAGAAGTCCAAAGTCTCGGATATCGGATCGGCGCCGTCGTTTGCCCCCCAAACCTCGACCCGGCCCTCGTCGCTTCGGATCGAAAGAAGAACCGGCGCGTAGAGCCGCCGCATTTCGAATCCGGCGATTTTGAGCTGACGCGCGTAGTCCTGCACCGCCCAGCTCTGCACCGGCCAACAGTCGTTGAACTGCCAAATGAGCGTTCCCCGGCAGTAGGGGTTGGTGCGATAGTGCTCGATTCCAAACCTCAAAGCATCCCGCTGGTTAAGTTGGCTGAAGTAGATCCAATCCTCCAACGTTTTGGATTCGGGATAGTGGAGATCGACGTAGCCGACGAACGTCTCATGGGCCTTGTTCGTTTTGTCGTGCCAAACCACCGGCAGGTCGTGGGGCGAATGTTCGCACGGTTCCATCGCGGCCCGCCGCCACGCGTCGGCTCCGCACGCGCTCGCGAACCCGAATTCGCTGGAGAAGCGCGTGTTCGACTCGGCGTAGAACCTCCAATCGCCGCGGCCGTGCCAGACGTCCCAATAGTGCTCGTCGCCGTAGGCTTGGCCGCCGTCGTGATAGCCGATCGGGCTGCTGCGGAGGTAGGGCCGGCTCGGATCGAGCTTCGCGCAAACCTCCGCCAGCGCCTTGCCATACAGGTGGTCGCCGTAGTAGCGGGGTGGAGCGGTCTCAGGACCGCCCCACTTGCCCTGCCACATCACGTCGTTTTCGTTGTTGCCGCACCACAGCGCGAGACAGGCTCGGTCGCGCAGCCGCCGAATGTGATGCTCGGCCTCTCGGGCGGCGACGGCCTGTGCCTCCGGTCCGTCGGGGTAGTAGGAGCACCCATAGGGAAAATCCTGCCAAACGAGGATGCCGAGTTCGTCGCAGGCATCGTAAAACGGTTCAAGCTCGTAAAGCCCCCCGCCCCAAACGCGGAGCATGTTCATATTCAGATCGCGGCACGCTTGGATTTGGCTCCAGTGATCGGCCGGCGTGACCTGAGAAGGGAAGCTGTCGTTGGGGATCCAATTGGCGCCGCGAGCATAGATGCGGCGGCCGTTGACCTCGAACTCGAAGCTCTCGCCAATCGCATCCTTCTCACGAAGCAATCGAATCGTCCGCAAGCCGGTCCGCTTATGAACCTCGTGCCCCGACGAGAGCCGGGCCGACGCCGGGTAGAGGAACGGTTCGCCTTCCCCGTTGGGCTGCCACAGCCGAGGCTGGTCGATCGTCAGGTTGAAATCGCCAACGAACGATTGGCCGTCGAAAGTCGTTTCAAGACTCGCCTCCCCCTCGACTTCGGTCTCGGACCAAACGCGAAATCGACCGTCGTCCAAGCGTTCCTGAAAAACCGTGAAACGAACGATACGAGCCGCAAACTCGAGCAACGCGACCGGCTGCCAAATCCCGCACGAAACCAATCGAGGACCCCAATCCCAGCCCGACATGTACTGCGCCTTGCGAACAAACGCGCGCTCATCGAACCATGCGGTTCCGTGGGGGATACCTTCCTTTTCAAAATAGGCCTGACGGCGAAGCATCCCGGTCCGAACGGCCGAATCAAAGACGACCTCAAGTTCGTTGCTCCCTTCGACGAGGCGGTCCGTCACGTCGATTTCGAGCGGCACGAACATATTGTCGTGGCGGCCGATCGTCGCCCCGTTGAGCCGGATCTCGCAAACCGTGTCAAGCCCCTCGAAGCGCAAAACGCGTCGGGGGTTCTCGGGTTGAGGACGCCACTCAAAGATGCAGCGGTAGGCCCAATCCGTCTCGCTCACCCATTGCGCACCCGCCTCATGTTCGAGCTCAAACGGGTCGGCCAACATGCCGGCGGCGACCAGGTCGTGGTGAATGTTTCCCGGCACCCGTGCGGGCCGCCACGGGTTGGCGGGGGCGTTGGGGCGGGCAAAGCCGACCGGCGGGCCGGCATGACGAAAGGTCCAGCCCTCGTGGAGGGTGCGATGGAGCATAGCTGAGCTTAGCCGATGAAACGGCGGCGTCCGATTTCGGGGACCGAATGACGGTCCCCGAAACTAAATGGAGCGTTAGCGTTTGGCAGGCACGTTTGGCAGATTCTTTTGTGATTCCGCCATTTTCTTCTTGGTGTCCTCCGCCGCGTATTTCATCGTATCGGCAAGCTGGGGCGGAAGCTCCTTGGAAGGGTTCTTCAGCTTGTCCATTTCGTTGTCGGTGAACTGCACCTCGGCGTTGCTCGAGCAGCCGGCAAGCAGCACGGCGGCAAGGGCGGCCAAAAGGGCAAACGTGAGCATTCGTGTCATTTCAGGCTGGCTCCTGGGCATGCGGGCACGGGAATGGGCGAGTTCGAGGACCCGCCGGGAATTCCGGCGGGTCCTCGATCAGGGATCAATCGTGCTGATGATCCCAGAGGTTTTTGTTGGGTTGGTTGACCGGATCGGGGTTGGTCTGCGGCGGGTGGACGACACTTGCGTGCCCATCGACCCAGACTACGACCGACTTCTTTGCCCAGTCGGCATTCATGCCGCCCCAGCGGTTGTTCTTCTGCCACTCTTTGGGCGGATCGCCGTCCCAGGCATCGACCATATAGGGCGAGCCATCGCGGGTGGCGTCCGGAATAAGGCCTCCGGTGCCCACGCCATCCCACCAGTTCACGCCGGTGTAGAAGTTGCTCGGCCCAAAGACCGGGTAGCTGCTGTTGCGCTCGGCGAACATGATCGTTTCGGCGGCCATGTGTACGTCGGACTGCATGACAATGCCTTTGGTCATCCATCCGGAGCAGGTGGTGCCATCGGCACGGACCTGGGTATTCGCCTGGTCCATTCCGATAACGCCGTACACGCCCCAGCCGACACCATCCCATTTCATATAGCCATTGGAGGCGTACGAAATGACGATCGCTTCGGGAGTCGTGCGCATCCAGTCGATCCAGAAGCTCTTGTTCTTGGGATCGCCCGGCGAAAGCAGAACGTTGACGTTCTTCATGTAGGGCAGAACGTTATACGTCCACCCGCCATCCAACGGCTGCCACCAGCAGGCGGCGCTGCCGAACGTGAACTTGTCGTCGAAATCGCCAAGATACATGATCGTGGCGAGACCCAGCTGCTTGACGTTGCTGAGCGACGAGGTCTTCTTCGCCGCCGCTTTGGCTTGGGCGAAGACAGGGAAAAGGATCGCCGCCAGGATGGCGATGATCGCGATGACGACAAGGAGCTCGATCAAAGTAAAGGCTCGATGTTTCTTCATTGAATTTCCTCCGGCTACGAGGGATTACGTACGCGATAGAAGTTGGCAGTGGCTTGAAACCTCACCCATGTCGCACCGACACGAGCGAGCCCTCGGCTTCATGCCTCCCCTCCATATGAGAACCACAGGTGCCGCGAACCACAAGCTTGTGGCTGGCGACAATACGACGAGGTGGCCCGGCATAACCCGACATCCTGTCGAGCATCGCGCCGAGCGCAAGGTCGGTGAATTCGTCCCACTCGCAGTGCGCTGCGGTGACGCCGAGGCCTCCGACCGAAACTTGAACGTCATCCCCGATCGTCGCCAATGCGATGTCCTCGGGAATCCTCAACCCGTTTCTCAAAACCGCCTCCACCACCGGGAGCACGAATTCATCCTGGAGCACGAACACCGCATCGGGGCGGTCCTTGCTCTTTAGTCGCGCTTCGAAGAGGAACGGGTCGGAACGGTTTTCACCGCTTGTGCAGCAAAACGCGAAATCCTTGGCATGGGGCTGCATGCCCGACTCGAACACCCCGATCATGTAGCCCGAAAAACGGGAATGGGTGACGTCGAGCATGTCCAACATGCCGCTGACGGCAATGCGTTTGCGGCCGACGCCCGCCAAATGCTCGGTGACCTCTTTCGCCATCTGGAAGTAATCCAACGTGACCAAGTCCACGTCCAGACCGGGCACCACGTGGTCGAGAACGACGATCGGCATCGTAGCCTTCGCCTTTTCTAACACCTCGATATCGGCAAAACCCTGGAACGACCAGATAAACGCCGCGTCGAACCCGCGCTCCATGGCAAAGTGCAGGGAGTTTTCGAGGCCCACGCTCTGGGAATCGACGTGGATCAGGTGGATGCCCTGCCGAAGAAACGCTTGGCTCAACCGCGAATAGATGTGGCGCAGCACGACGCTATGGCCATTGATGAAGGCGATGGTTCGCGAACGGCTCGGGCCCAGCTTGCGAGCGACCATGCCTCGATTGGGAATGTTGTCGACGATGCCGTCTTCGGCCAGCTTGGCGAGCGCCCGGCGTACGGTCGTGCGGCTCGCCCGAAACCGCGCCTGAAGGTCCTTCTCGGTCGGCAAAAAGGCGCCGCCGGGAATCCCTCCCTCTTCGATCTCCCGGGCCAATTCGGACGCGATGTCCTTGTAGCTCGGCCGCCGGCCGGCTTCGTCGCCGCTCCGCTTGCTCACGTCGGCATTATACAAAAAGAAAACAAACACGCCAATGCCTATTTTTTGTATACTTGTCGAGGGCAAAGCGGCCCAGATTGTTTACGCGAGGTTGCGGATGTTGTGGATAGCGATATGGACGGCGATGGCGGGCCCATCGGCCAAGATTTGGCACGGTCCGGCAACGGTTTCCTTTGATCTGGCGGTAGAAGGATCGCCCTATGACGGTCAGACCCAAGACGTGCGGGTCCGATTCGACGACGGCCCCATCTCGGAAACGCGCCTTGCCTACTTTGATGGGTCCAAATGGCATGCCATTCTGCTGGCGCCCAAAGGCGGGACGTATACGGCGACGGTGCTGCTCAACGGTCGGGCGGTCCAGAAGCTGCCAAACAAAGTCGAAGCCAAGGCCCTCTTCAATCGGCCCTTCATCCGGTTGGCGGACGATAAGCGAGGATTCGTCGACGAGTTTCAAGCCCGCTATTGGCCGATTGGCCACAACCTTGGCTGGGCGGACCGCCGCACCGGAATGACCGTGCCCGAACAACTCGTCGAAATGGGCAGGCACGGCCTGAATTGGGCGCGAATCTGGGCGTGCAGTTGGGACGGCAAGAATCCCTTCTTCAGCGAAGGGATGCCTCCGGCAAAGGGGCGCGATCTCCTGCCCAAAGTCATGGACCAATGGGACGGCATCGTCGCCGCCGCCGCCAGTTCCAGCGTCCGTTTCCAATTCGTGCTCTTCCATCACGGCATGTTCAGCACGAAGACCGACGCGAACTGGAACATCAACTCATGGAACGTCGCGAATGGAGGATTTCTGGCCAAACCAGAAGAGTTCTTCACCGATCCCGAAGCCAAAGCGCGGGCCAAGAATTGGCTCCGCTATGCGGTGGCCCGTTGGGGACACGAACCGGCGATTCTCGCTTGGGAGCTCTTCAACGAGGTCGAATGGGTCGATGCGTTTGGAGCGGGCCAGGGTGAAAAAGTCGGCCAGTGGCACGACGAAATGGCTGATTACCTTCGCTCGATCGATCCCTATCGCCGTCTGGTGGTGAGCAGTTCGGGCATGCAGCTTCCGATCTGGCGCAAGATGGACTATTACCAGCCGCACGGCTACCCGCCCGACATCAAGGCGCTCGTGTTGGGCACCAAACCAACCCAAGACCGGCCGCTCTTTTTTGGCGAAGTCGGCTTGGGCGGCGGCCCGGGCGGCGCCGAAAGGGAACGGATGGCGGTACGAGGCGCTCTTTGGCCGGCTCTGATGGCGGGCCACGCGGGCGCTGCCCAGTATTGGTATTGGGACCGAGTGGTGCTCGACAAGCTCTATCCCGAATACGCGCGCTTTATCGGGTTCTATCGTTCGAATCGCCTGAACGAGGCACCTGCCTTTCAGCCGGTCGCCTCGGAATGGGCAAGCCGCAAATCGGGCGCCATCGCGTTCGGCCCCGGCCAAGGCTGGGCGACGACCACCAAATTTGAGTTCCAAATGCCCCGCGATGCCGAGAGCGGCGCGCTCGGATCCCTCTCGGGCTTCATCCAAGGCCCGGGCAAAAAAGACATGATGGCCCAACCGATCCGCTTCGTCTTTGAATCGGCCGAAGCCGGCAAGTTCGTGATGACGGTGGGAACGATCGCTCGGATGGGCGCCCAGGTCCGCATGCTTCTGGATGGCCAGGCCAAGGTCGACGAGATATTTGAGCCTCAGGATCGCGATCGGCCGATCAATCGGTCGTTCGCGCTCGATTTCGGACCGGGACGCCATACCGTGACGATCGAGAACCCGGGACCGGATTGGTACATGGTCGACCGGTTTCGCATTGACGGGGTCGGCCAGGCCGTCGCCGGCAATGCCGCCAAGAACGGCGAATCGTGGCTCTTGAGGCTCACGAATGCCACCGGTTCCGATTCCGAAGCATTTTCGGTGAGCGGCCTCGGAATCCCCGACGGACCGGTAGCCATCAATGCGCTCGACCTCGACACCGGCCGAAATGAGTCTTTCCATGCGGAAGTCAAGAACGGCGTCCTTGCCCACACATTGCGCGGCAAGGATGCCGCCTGGCTGGTCCGAGCCGGGAAGCGGTTCCGTCAAAAATGAAGAGGTCCGGCTTCGCGCTCGATGCGAAGCCGGACCCGAGTGATTGGGATCGTGCCTTAGCCGCCGCCCGGGTTCTCAAACTTAAACGGGGCGCCCTGCATCGACTTGAGCTTGGCCGCTTGCTCTTCGGTAAGGAGCTTGCCGTACTCTTCGTTCAGGATTTTTGTGTTTTTCTCCATCAGCGGCATGATCTCCGAGCGATCGATCTCGCCGCTCATCATCTTTTCGCGAATCGCCGCGTTGGCCGCCTGTTGCTTGGCCTGAAGATCCTTGATCTTCTTCTTCTGATCGTCGCTTAAGCCAAGTTCTTTCTGGATGGCCTCATTGCTGATCGCCCCGTTGCCTTGGCGCTGAAGCCACAATTCGCGAAGCCGCTTCTGTTGAGCCTCCTCCAAGATTTCCTTCAAGGCCTTTTCTTCGGCTTCCTGGCGTTTCTTCAAGATGCCTTGCATCTGCTCCTGGCTGGGCCGCTCCCCGCTTTGGAACATCGCCATCATCTCTTCCATCTGCTTCTGCTGAAAGGCGCCGAGCTTGCCCTTCTGAGCATCGGTGAGCTTAAGCTCCTTGGCCACGTCCTCACGCAGCGTCGGGCCCTCGGGCCCAAATCCATAGAGGACCATGCCCGGGCTCATGGCGGCGCCGCCGCCCATCATGCGAAAGCCTTGCGCGCCGGCAAAGGCGAACGCCGAACCGAGTAGGCCCAGAACGGCGAAAACTTTAGAAAACTTCATGTCGAATATCCTTCCTTTGGTACTCCCTCTGCGATACGTGAAAGAGGGGCCAACCGGTTCCCCCCAAGCATAGCTGGTTTCAACGCTTGACGATGACCGCATCGGAATTCAAAATCGTTTGGACCGCCACCGTCCACGCCGCCAATTCGCTCGGCCGCAGGCTCCCATCCACCGCCGTTTCTCCTACCCGGATCAAACGCGTCGCCCCCGCCAAATCTCGCCGGAAAACGAGGCGCTGCTCGTCGAGCGTGCGTTGGAGCAGGGCCTGCTCGGAGGCATCGGGGAATCGGCCGGCCAGGCGGCGAAAGGCGGTTTGCATTCGGACCGCATCGTCGCCGGGAAACTTCAAAACTTGCTCCGCCAACACCCGGGCCGCCTCGACAAACTGAACATCGTTCATGAGGACCAGGGCCTGAAGCGGCGTATTGGTGGTGGGCCGCCGGGTGCTGCACGATTCGCGCCCGTTCGCATCGAAAATGAGCATGCTCGGGACCGGCGTCGTGCGTTTCCACGTCGAATAGAGGCTCCGCCGGTAGAGGTCGTCGCCCTTGCTCTGAACAAACCCGGGACTCATCGTGTTGAACTCCTGCCAAAGTCCGGGCGGCTGATAGGGGTTGACCGGGGGGCCGCCGTCTTTGGGCTTCAGGAGTCCGGAGGCGGCGAGCACGAGATCCCGGACCATCTCCGCGCTGAGACGCCCGCTGGGTCCACGCGCAAGCAACCGGTTTTGGGGGTCCTTCTCCCCTTCAGACAATCGGGGCGAGAGGGCCCGTGCCGAATCCTGACGATACGTTCGGGAAAGCACGACGGCCTTTAACATCCGTTTGACATCCCATCCGGAGTCGACGAATCGGCGGGCAAGGAAATCGAGCAACTCCGGATGGCTGGGCCGGCCCCCCTGCATGCCAAAGTTCTCGCTCGTTTCGACCAGCCCGGTCCCAAAGAGCATTTGCCAGAGCCGGTTCACGGCAACGCGGGAAGTGAGCGGGTGGTCGGGACGAGTGGCCCACCGCGCCAGCGCAAGCCGATCGTTGGACCCGTTGCTTGCGAGTGTCGGAAGGGACGCCGGTACGCCACGCTCCACCCGGTTGGCCTCCGTCCGCGGCGCGTCGTACGCGCCGCGGGCGAGAAGGTAAGCAGGGATCGGCGGGCTTGCATCCTCCATCACCGAAATCTCGGGGATTCCCTCTTCAAGTTCCGCCAACTGCTTTTCGATGTCCCGCAGGCGGTTTTTGCTTCGCTGAACGGTTGCATCGAGGGAAGCAAAGTGGGATCTTCGGAGGACCTCGTCTTCCTTACCGTCGAAAAGCACGCGCATTTCGAGTTCGCTAAGCTCGCGGTCGGCATAGGCGATATCATCAAGCCTTCCGTCCTTGAAACCCGCATCGCGGAAGCGTTGCCCGAAGGACCAATGCCCTCCGCTGCCGCCAAGATCGCCATAGGCGTTTACCTTTTTCCATATCCGGTCGTTCAACACCGTCGTAGGCGCCGGCGCCCCGTTCACATAGAGCCGAAGTCCCTCGGCGCTCCCCGTTCCATCCCACGTCCACCCGATGTGAACCCATTTTCGTGGCAAAATGCGCGCCTCGGTACGAACCGCGACGGCATTGCCCGGCCAATGGCGCATCACCCTCGCCGTGAGAAAACCGTCCTCGAGCATGAGATCGAAACCGCAAAACCCGACGTCGGTCCCCCCGGTCCGATGCAACAGCACCATGGGGCCGGGCGGCCGCGGATCTTGGATCCAAAACGACCAAGAAAACGGGTCCCACCGCTCACGAGCCTGTAGCCCCTTTACGGTGATGCCATTGTCTCCTTCCAGGGCGATTCCCTTGCCGGAATGCCCTTCGCCAAAGTTCACCTTGCCGACCGCTTGCCAAAGCGCCGATTGCGGGGAGGAGGCGCCATCTGAGGGCTCATCGAACGTGATCGTCCGAACGCCCCCGAGCCGACGCCCCATTTGGCCCCCGCGATACTCCGCAGCCGCCGCCACTTTAGCCGGGCCAATCTCCGCCCGAAGGGACGTGCTTTGGGCAAGCAGTTCGCCCAACGTCTTCTCTTGCTCCGCTGAAGGCAGCAACAGCGACGGCGTCGGCACGATCTCCGTGCTCAGCAGCAAACCAAACTCTTTGATCGAGTTGAAATAGCCAAAGAGCTGGTAGTACTCCTTTTGGCTCACCGGGTCGAACTTGTGGTCGTGGCAGCGGGCACAACCCAAGGTCAATCCCAAAAATGCCGTCCCGAACGTATCCACGCGATCGGCCGCATATTCGGTTTTGAATTCGAGCGCGATCGACCCGCCTTCGTTCGACTGCCGGTGAAGCCGGTTGAAAGCGGTGGCCAAACGCTGGTCCCGCGTCGCGTTCGGGAGCCGATCGCCGGCGACCTGATCGATAAGAAACTGATCGTACGGAAGGTTCTGATTGAATGCGCGCACCACCCAATCCCGATACGGCCAGCTCGGCATGATCAGGTCGGACTGATAGCCGTAGCTGTCCGAATAGCGAGCGGTATCCAGCCAATCCGAAGCCATGCGTTCGCCATACGCGGGACTCGCAAGTAGGCGGTCGACGACCTTTTCGTACGCCAAAGGATGTCGGTCTTTCTCGAACGCATCGATTTCCGCGTCCGTGGGAGGGAGCCCGGTCAAATCGAGCGTCACCCGGCGGAGCCAGCGCCATCGTGGCGCCTCCGGGCTGGGCTTGAGGCCCTCCCGGTTCAGCCGAGCCAACACAAACCGGTCGAGGTCATCGCGCGGCCAATCTCCCGAGACCCGAGGAACTTCGACGGCCTTGGGCAGCGGCTCGAACGACCAGAGTTTGCCGTAACGGGCGCCGTCGAGGATCCATCGCGCGAGCAAGGCGCGCTCCGTCTCGGACAGCGACTTGCCGCTTGAGCGCGGCGGCATCGGACTCTGGGCGTGGTTGATCCGCTGGATCAAGAGGCTCTGATCGGGCTTTCCGGGCACGATCGCCCACCGTCCGCCCCGATCGGCGAACGCGCCCTCCGGCGTGTCCAGCCGCAAACCGGCCATCCGGCTCCCCGCATCAGGCCCATGGCATTTGAAGCAGCGATCGGAGAGCAACGGCAAAATGTCGCGTCCGAAGTCCACTTTCGAAACCGATGGCGGCTTGCCCTGGGGCAACGCCGCGAAAGCGAACCAGCCCAGACTGGCGCCGGCCGGCAGCAGCTTGGCGAGGGCGGCCGCGTTCATGGGCCGAGGTTACCGGACGACCTGGACGGGCGGTATAATGGCGCTCTCCGATTTGTGGGGATTTAGCTCAGTTGGGAGAGCGCTTGCATGGCATGCAAGAGGTCACGGGTTCGAATCCCGTAA
>CAYONY010000038.1:0-10945 GCA_964405415.1 uncultured Fimbriimonadaceae bacterium
CTGCTCGTCGCGCGCATGAAACACGCCTAAGACCACCGCGCCAGCGGCCGAAGCCACCGCGGCCAAGCTCATGGTCACCGCCGTCGCCGAGTTCAATGCGCCAAGCGCCGTCGCGGCGATCGCCAAGATCACCACGATCCCCGCCATCGCCGCCACGCGATTGCGCGAGCGGGAAGCCACCGCTTCGCAAATGATCGCCGGAATGGCGAAGAGCCACACATTCTCCCCGTGCAGGGGGCCATAGCAAGCGGCAAACGCGCTGAGCGTGGCGTCCAGCGTCCGGATGGCGGTCATCAGGTTCGCGCCGTAGGCCGCATAGCGTCGCGCTTGTGCGCAGGCATGCCACGCCGCGACGTTCAGCAGCCCGAGAAACCCGAAGGTGCCCACCACGAGCGGATCGTGCAGATCGGACCAGAAGATCGCCGCCACCACCGCCAAAAGCAGGGCTCGCAAACGAAGCAGTTTCTGGTCGGCGAGCCATTGCGATTCGAGGTTCTTCCTCAAGGCCATACCCCCGGCACTTTGTGCTTGACGGCTTCGCCCCGATCGTTCCAAAGCGAGGGGTCGTGAATCACTTCCAACGTTCCTCCAAGGGTCAAGGTCTGGGCCGCGATCGAACCGGACGTGTTCTTCACGTTCCCGTTCGTTCGAAAGGTCCCATTCGTGTAATAGAAACCGGCGATATTGGCGACTCCGGCGTTGACGGTGACCCCACCGGTTGCGATGACCACGAGCCGGGAATTCGCATCGCCGTACGTGATGTCCCCGGAGATGGTGGCGGTTCCATTGACGTAGAACGTGCCTTTCCCTCGGATAACGCCCCGGATATCCAGACCCCCGAGCCGGTAGACAACCGGATAAGGATCCAGCCCCGGGAAGACGTAATCGGCCACCGTGCCCACTAGGAGCGAAACCAACGCCGCGGCGAGATAGGTCACGGAGTTCGTGCTCGGAAAGGGCACCGCCGATTCGCCGAGCATCTGATTGCCGCGAATCGTGGCCCCGGTGGGCAGGGTCGACCCCATCGATTCAAGGTCGCCGTTGATGACAAAGGGGTTCGCCCGGTTGACGATCGACCCATTCACGTTAAGATCGCCAAGCGTGCTGTTTGCCCCAAGCGTGATGCCAAAAGTCGGGTCGAGGTTTGAGTTGGTGAACAGCGCGTAATCGAGGGGATTCGGGTCGAGCCGGTCGCCGCCAACATCCGTGAAGGCGTAGAGCTTGCCCTGGACGGTCGTCGAACCTTCAAAACGGATCGTTCGCGGACGATCCGCCGAGTTGTCCGTCGCCTTCAGATCGACCTTTTGCTCGCCCACCGTATAGACCGTGGTCGAAGGCAAACTCTTGGTCTTGTTTCGGTATTCGCAAAGAAAGAGTTGAACCGAACCTTCGAAGGCATAGCGGGCTCGGGCCTCCGCTTCGCGCCGCCCGGCCAGAGTGGCCGCGGAAGTGCTGAGTTCAACCGCCGCCAAAACCGCGATCGTCATCAGGCCGACCAAGACCAGAACAAAGAGCATTGCCGTCCCGCGTTGGCGCCTCATTGGAACCAGTGCCTCCATCCGGTCGTCCGGGCTTCGGTGAACGATTGGCTGTCCTTTTCCGCGGCAGTTCCCGTTCGCTCATCACGCCAAAGCGACCTTGCGCCGACGGTGGTCGTCACGGTTCGTGTGGACGTATTCACGACAAATCCCAAGGACGTCACGAGGTTGAATCGAGGGTTGGTCGTTCCGGGATAGAACCTCCAGGAAGACACGACGTCGAGCACGGTCGGGGTCGAGTCGTCGTTGCGTTCGGCCCGCCAAAGGGTCGTCCCCGTACTGCCAAAAGCTCCCGAGGAATCGGCGAGGAAGAACCAGACGCGTTTGCCGGCGCCGTGCTTTTCGTAGCCCCGCTTCGTCACACTCACCGGCTTGGCGGAAAGGGATGTTTTCGATTCGGACCCGGTGGTGACATTCGAGGCCCTTTTGGATTCGTAGGCGAGAAGGCATTTGAGGGCGGTGCCGGATCCGGTCGCGACCGTCGAGGCGGCCACGGAGTCCCGTACGACGGCATCGATCTCATCATGAAGTTTGCGAACCTGGTCGACCGCGGCAAAGCGCGAGGTGGCCTGGGCCAGCCGGTTGACCGAATAGCCATAGAGCGCAACCGTAATGCCGATGGTCATCGCGGTGAGGCTCACCACGACGAGAAGCTCGACAATGGAGAACGCGCGTTTAGCCATAGGGCGACCTCGCATAGTTCGAAAGCTTCAAGGTTTGGGTTCGATTGGCGCGCGTGCTCGAAACGGTCCAAGTCGCCGTGACTTCGATGTAAAAAAGGTCTGGATAGCCACCCACCGATTCGATCTTGCGGACCACATTGACCTGCTTGAGCACGCCGGCGATCGTCACATTAATGGAGTTCGAAAGCGTGGTGGCTCCCGGGCGACGGGCGGTCGCGGTTAGGGCCTCCATTTGGGAGGTCAAGTAACTCAAGACGGCTTCGCGCTGTTCGATCTCCTTCATCTTTTGGGCCGCCGCCGTGATGCAGCCCAAGATCGACGAGGCACAGAGCCCCAGATACGTGATGGCGAGCAACAGCTCGACGAGCGTCAGCCCTCGAACGCGGCGAAGTCGTAACGGCACTAATCTCCGTATAGGTCGATTCCCGTCGGAATGGAGGGTTTGCCGCAAAACCGGCAGCAAAACCGGCTGCAGAAAAAACCGGCCTCCTCCGACGCGCGGAGGAGGCCGATCTGGTGGAGGCGAGCGGCGTTAGCCCGTGATGCTCACGAGTGCGCTGCCCGTATTGTTGCCGGTGTTGGCGTCACCACTCACCGAGACGGTGGCGATGCATTGGAGCGTCTTGCCGGCGGGAACCTTGAAGTTCACCTTGCGCTCCTCGGTACGCCCCGCGGCAACCGAGAGCGTCATCTTGCGTTCTCCGGCGGCTTTGCCGTTCACGAGGAATCGAACGACCAACTCGACGTTGTTCGCCGCCGCGCGGCTTGGATTGCCGACTTTGACCGTAAAGTCCACCGAGTCGCCGATCTTCGCCGAGCTCTTGGAAGCGCTCACGCTTCCGACCCCAAGGGCCGGATCAGGCGCTCCGCCCAGGCGCGGGTTCAGCTCCAGGCGGCCGGGCAAGGTGTTCAGCGGTTGGGTGACGTTTACCGTCGCCGTCGCCTGGCCGTTGCCGGCGTTGCGGTCGGCCGGATGCTGCACCGTCGCCGTCAGCACCAATTGCCGCGCGGCTGGGACCGTGAGGCCATAGGAGATCGTCTTCGTTTCGTTCGCTTTGGCGTCGAACGGAAACTCCTTCGTCTCGTGGGCCGCGCCATCCTTGGTTACCGTCACGATCAGCTTGCTGCCCATCGCATCCGCCGCTCCGACGTTCTTCACGTTGATGTTGAAGTTCAGTCGATCGTTCGGCTTGACCGAACTGGGCGAGAAGGTGATGTCAGGGGCGGTCACGGCCAAATCGGGCGTAGGGTTGCCCCGGATCAAGCCTGGCGTGAGGCCCGGCCGGGTCACCAAGCCCGGGTTCAGCGTTCCCGGAGCCGTCGTGCCGGGCAAGGTCGTCCCCGGGTTGGTGGCCGGAGGCTTGATCAGCCCCGGATTCAGCAAGCCCGGACGAATGAGCCCCGGCGCGCCAATCGAAACGGATAGGCTCCCCTGGGCGTTCGCCAAGTTGCGATCCTGAGGATGGGTGACGTTGACGCGTGCCACGAGCTGTTTGCCGCCGTCGAGCTTGAACTTCCAGTTCCGAACGAGTTCGCCCTTGGCCGGAATCGTCGGCAACGGAAGCTTCATCGACTTTGGCGTTTGCGTGTCGATTTGATACGACATCTCGAGCACCGCGCCCGTCGCCTCTTGGCCCCCAAAGTTGTGGACCTTCACATTGAGCGTGACCTCCGCATTGGCCGGAGGCGCCGCCGGAGTGAACGAGAGATCGCCCACGCCAACCCCCACGTCCGGACCGGTCAACAGGAGCGGTCGCGAGATGAGCCCTGGGTTGATCGGCGGCCGAGTCGTCCCGCCGGGATTCGTCGTGCCGGGGTTTGTCGTCCCGCCCGGAAGCGTCGTGCCCGGATTGGTCCGCGGAATCGTCGTCCCACCCGGCTGCACGATATTGGGGCGCGAAATGCCCGTACCGGCCGGCAAGAGGCCCGCTGGAAGTTTGGGCGTCACGAACGTGGTGGACGGGCGAACGAGCAAGGGCCGGATCGCCGCCGTGGCCGTCACGTTGACCGCTTTCTCGGCTGCGATTTGGCGGCCCGCAATCGTCGCCACGATCTTCACCGTGTGGCTGCCCGCGGTCGGACTCCAGTTGGGGAAACCATCGACGGGGAGCGTCTGCAGCGCCCCGATGGTCTTGCTCACCTTGCCCAAGCTTCGCCCATCGACGATCGCTTCGAACTCCGCGCTGCCCGCCGCACTGCCCGGGTTCCGCACGTTGACGGTCACCGAAGTCGGCGCGTTCGGCTGGGGAATCGGATTGAGCTGGATGTCGTTGCCGGTGAACGCCAGCGACGCCCGCATGGGGATCGAGATCAGCGGCCGCACCGCAATCGCGCCGGTCTTCACATCGAAGGTCCGCGAGATCTCTTGCGGCTTACCGTCGACGGTCGCGACCACGCGAATCGTGTGCGAACCGACGGTCGCCGTAACCTTATCGAATTGCGTGGCGACGACCTGCTGGCCGTTGGGCACATCCAGGGTTTGCGATTTCAAGCTCTTGCCATCCGCGAACGCCTCGACCTTCACCGCTTTGGCCGGTGCGCCGCCGGTGTTGTTCAGGCGAACGGTGACCGAGACCGAAGCGCCGGCCGCGGGCGGGAAGGGATTGAGCGCAACATCGTCGGCGACCAGACTGACCGCGGCTCCCCGAACGAGGGCAATGGTCCGAATGACCGGCATCGTGAAGCCGGTCTTGATCGGAGCCGGAGCCGCGCCGCCGGGAACGATGGTCCCTCGCGTCGGAATCGCGCCGCCCGGGAGGGTGAGCGTGGGCCGCGTAAGGCCGCCCGCCACCAGGATCGTCGGGCGAAGGATGCTCGGTTTGATCAGCGTCGGCATGAGGCCCGAAACGGCTCGTGGCGATCCCTTTTCGCCCGATGGCGCAATGATGCTTGGACGGATCAGCGCTTTGCCAACCGTCGCGTCGAGGACGCGGATTTCGCCTTGGACCTTGCCCCGAAGGTTCTTGCCCTTGGGGCCGGTTCCTTCGAAGCGGACTTCCGTCCGATAGATCCCCGCCTTTTGCGGAGTGAACTCGTTGAACGAAACCGTTCGCGTCTGCTTGGGCATGATGATGCCGACATTTCGGCTCGCGATCTGCGAGCCGTCGACAAACAACGTTGCGCGAACATTCGAGAACCCGCGCTTGAACGGATTGGTGATCGGCACGCTCAAGGGAACCGGCTGGCCGGCCTGATAGCCGATCGATCGCGGACCGAAGATCGGCTCGCCCGTGTCGGCACTGGTCGCCTGCATCAGCTTGGCCGTCGTACCCGGCGTCAATGAAGCCACATTGAAGAGGCCCGGCGTGATCAGGGTCAGTTTGGGCACGATGCCCGGAGGCCGAACGACCGTACCCAACGGAGGCTTTCGACCCACAAACGTCGGCATGACGAGCTTGATGTTGCTCAGAAGGCCAGGCCTCAATCCGCCCAGACCGGGCTTCACGCCTCCGCCAGGACGAACTCCACCTGGGTCGCGGCCGCCGCCGCCGGGGGGAGGATCGCTAGGAGGAGCGCCGCCGCCCGGCTCATCGGGGGTCGGCTCGCCCTGCGGCAAGCCTTCATCGACGCCGCCGGCCGGATCGTTGATGGTAATCGAACCCGCATCGGTGAAGTTGTCTTCCGGCTTGGCTTCGTTGTCGCAGAACAGCTGCACGCGCACGCCGGGGATCGAGCCCGCCGACGGCGGCGTGAAGATCACTTCCGCATTCACGGTGGCCCCCGCCGGAACCGCCTTCGGTTCTGAAGCCGCGAACGCGTTGCCTTCCTGATCGATCAGATAAGCGGTCGCGCCTTCGGCTTGGGTGTCGCCGTTGTTCTTCATCGCGATCGTGACGGTGATCGGCACGTTCGTGGTGAGCGAGCCAAGCGGGCTCACGCCGCCTTCGAATGCAAGATCGGCGCCCGTGGGCGCCCGGCCCGGCTCGCCGCCGGTGGGCTGTCCGCCGCCCGGCTGGCCCCCGCCTGGCTGGCCCCCACCTTGCGGAATGGGCTGGCCGGTATTCGGGTCGATCGGAAGCCCGGTATTGGGATCGATCGGAAGGCCCGTATTGGGATCAATCGGCTGTCCGGTATTGGGATCGATCGGAGGCGCCCCGCCGCCCGCATTCGGGTCGAAGCCGGGCACGCCGGGAACGCCGACGTTGCCGCCGAGAAGTTTGCCGATGAGGTTGGAGAGCCCCATCTTCCCTTTTTCAATGATGCCGCCCAGCAGTTCGCCAAGGGCTCCATTGAGCTTGGTCTTGAGGTCGTCCATCACCGGCTGGAAGGGGTTCGAGCTGGGCACCGCGCCCGGCTGGATCGGCAACCCCGTATTCGGATCGATCGGGGGCGCGGCGTTCGGATCGGTGGGAGGCGCCGCATTGGGATCGATCGCTTGGCCCGTATTCGGGTCCACCGGGGGCGCCGCATTCGGGTCCACCCCCGCTTCGGCGGCCTGGGTCTGCACATCTTCGATCTTCTGAACGGTTTCCGCCACGCCGCTCTCGATCGCCGCCTGGGCGGTCGCGCCTTGCAGTTCGGTTAGAACTTCGTGCGCTTGTTTCGGCCCGAATTCGGCTCCATTTCGAGTGAGAACGCCGAAATTCGATCGGGTTTTCTTCCACCACCAGTTGAGGTCGGGGTCCCCGCCACCTTCCTGGAGCATCTTGACGAGTTCGGCCGCCTTGGAGGCCATGTCCCAACCCGAGATGTTCTGGGCGGTTTGCTCGCTCGGCGGGTTCGCGTTGGCATCGCCGCCGTTGATCGCGCCGTTCCAGATGACCCCGGTGAAGGGGCAATCGACGCCTTCGCTGGCCCGCAAGTCGGCCAAATTGGCGAAGCCAAGCGCGTAGAAGCGGCTTTGATCTTCGTTGCTTCGGAAGCCGGTCGAGAAGCCGGTCGAAAGGAGGAGCAGCTTGCCTTGGACGTCGGCCATCAGGCCGCGCACCACATCGGCGAGCTTATCGGTG
Source organism: uncultured Fimbriimonadaceae bacterium (assembly GCA_964405415.1). GTDB lineage: Bacteria > Armatimonadota > Fimbriimonadia > Fimbriimonadales > Fimbriimonadaceae > CAYONY01. The sequence goes on from CAYONY010000038.1 coordinate 7,171, forward strand.
GCATCGGAAGTGACGCTGCCCGGGAACCATTCGATCGAAAACATGCCGATTTCAGGCGAATCGGCAAGGCCGGCCAAATAGCCCTTGAGCGCTTCGAACGCTTGGGAGAATGTATCGGGAGAAAGCTCGACCCCAACGATTGCGCCGCCTTTGAGGAGCTCGAAGTCGAATGAGGCGGACGCCATCAACTGGGTCGGGGGCTGCCCCGCCTCGGCAAGGGCCGTCGTTTCATAGGCGCGAATATCGGCAGCCGCCTTTTTGACCGATTCAGCCGCCGTAGCAGGATCGACCACGCCGTGATTGCCCGGATGATTGAGCGGGTTTCCGAGCTGATAAAAAGCGATCTGGCCATAGGCCGGAAGGTTCGCGCTCTTATTGCGCTTAAGGGCGGAGACGACGGTTGTGACAAACGCCTTGGCGCGCGCCGCGTAGTCTTTGGGATAGGGCTTGCCGATTTCCCCGCAGGTGAGAATCGGCGCAATCTTGAGGCCTTGCTGCTGGGCCCAAACGCAAAGATTGGCCAAACGAGTGCTCTCTTCCGCTTTGCCGTCATTGACGTCAAACTGAACCCGCAGCACATTGAAACCGCACGGCTTGATCTGCGAATCGTAGAGCTGCTGGAACTCCGCCGAAACCGGCGTCGGGTTCGGGAATTTCTTGCCGTCAACCCAACTCTTGTCGAGTTCAAGCGTCATGCCGTAAACCGGCAGAAGCCCCGATTCGGAAATGGCGGCCGCGGCCGGCGGCGGTTGATCGGCCGGGGGCGGCTGCTGGGGGTCGCCTTGAGGCGGAGTCTGCTGAGCGATCAGCATCGCCAACCCCAGCAAAATCACATGGAATACCAGGAACGGTTTGGTCAAGGCCCGTTTCATCGTTGCTCCTCCGAAATCGCTTACCGTTAGGATACAGGCGAAAAGCACCCTCTCGCCTAGGATTTCACGAAATTAGTCGATTGAAAGGCGCGCGTGTTACGGTCAAACGGGACCTTAGGGCCCGCCTTCCGAAAGCGAACGCGCGAACTTCCGAACGTCTTCGTCGGGGTCCAGTTGCCCGTGTTCGAAGGTGGCCCGAATCTCAGGCGTCGTCGGTTCCCAACGGCTCAGGGCGGCCAAAACCGAAATTCGGACCGATGGAGAGACATCCTTCGCCGCCTGGATCAACGCGCGCAAGTTGGCGTCATTCATGCGAAAACTTATCGCCGAGGCCGCCCGGCGGCGCACATCGGGCTCGCCATCGTCCCGCAACAGTTCGCGAAGTCGCTGGTCTGCCTCGGGTTCAGCCATCCAACGAAGCGACGTTGCCGCCGAGCCGCGAAGATCGGCGCTTTGGGAACGACTCGCCTGAAGGATGACCGGAGCCGCCTTTGAACTTCCCGAATTCCCCAAAGCAAGGCAAACGATCGACCGGCGATCGTCCGACGTCGCCGCCGCATACTGGCCCAGGAGCCACCGCACCACGGGCCCCGACCCATCCCCCTCCGGCTTGCCCCTTGGATGAGCGATCCGGCCGAGGGCCAGAAGCGCGGTGGCCGACTCGGTCCCTTCGCGCATCGCCGCCCGTTGAAGCTCGCCGATCGTGGCCGGGTCAGGAGCCGTGAGACCCCCCATCGCGCCCAGCAGAAGGTCGCGCTTTTTGGCGTCGGCCCTACTCAGAGCCGCTCGCAACGCCACTTGGGCTTCACGATGGCCGGCGTCGGCCAAGGCTTCGGCGATCCCGGGAAGTTGCGGCGATTTCACCGGGAGCTGAATCAAGCGCCGTTGGGCTTCGCGGGCCTGGTTTGGCTGGAGAAAAATCAGGGCCTTGAGCACAAGAAACGACGCCTTAGGGCCTGAGGGCGTGGCGGCTTCTCGCTCGAAAGCGGCCCAGACCTCAGCCGGCTTTTGGCCCGCCAGTCGGCCCCGTTCCAAGTCAGCTCGGACCGCCGGCATGGCCACCTTGCCCTCCGCCTGCTCCTCCGTCCAGAGGGTCGGAGGCGCCTTCAACTCGCATTCGGCCAAAAGCCGGCGGACCTCCTTTTCGTCCGTTGCGGCCTGAGAAAGGGATAGCAGATTGTGGCTGACCGCGATCGGCCGGCCCGACCGTAAGAGCTCCACCTGATCTTCGCCAAGGATGGCGACCGGCAAGGCGTCAGAAAGATCGAAGCGAAACATCGCGGACCCACTGGCTTTTGTGGAATCGGCACCGGAAGACTCGGGCGCCTCGATCGCCTCGAGCTGGCGCTCGAGCTCGCGGCCCACGGTTCGGTAAGACACCTCAAGCGTTCGGTTGGGGTCGGGCTCGCGCGCCTTCGAATCTGAGTTCGCCCGATCGGGCCGAGTCCACTGCAGCCGCGTTGCCAGAATCTGCCACATGCCCAATGCGACCCGATGCAGGTTCTTCGGCGTGGTGGTTTTCAGAAGGGCGCCCCGGGGCGAGAAATCGATCCGCGCCCCTCGCCCAAGGTCGGCCAAGACGGTCTTCTCCACACTCGAATCCCGACGGCCGTCGGCCTCGATCTCAAGTCGAGATGGCTTAAGCCAAACGTGGAGCCGCTGTTCGCTCTTTGCCGTAACGAACAGTTCGCCATCAAGGTCGACCCGAAAGGTGTGGACGAGCCCCGGAGCCGGCGCCGCGTCGGGTTGTCCGAGCAGCGGCCGCAGGTCGCTCAACCCGCGGCCGGTATAACTTATCGTGAAGGCACGGACCTGGCCAACCTTGAAATGAACTTGAGAGAGATTCGGCGTCGATTCTTGCCGAGCGCCGCATCCCGCCAGGGCAACCAGCAGCGCTCCGGCAAGAGACCAGCTAAAGATTGACCCGTTTCGTGTTGTTGAACAGGACACCTTCCACCTTGAGCCCTTCCCATTCGAAGACGCTCCAATCGTACTTCTTCTTCTTCCAGAAGGGCGGCTTCCAGGTGGGCACCGGAATCTTGATCCAGAAGTAAAGCCGTCCGGCGAGCATTTCGAGCACGTTGGTGCCGCTGGCCGAGAGGAGCAAATAGGGCTGAGCCGTCGTCACATCCATGACTTGCGCCTGCCCGACTAATTCCACCCGGTCCTCCACCAAAACGAGCTCCGCCCCGACCCCAAGGGAGACGATGGGAATGCCGGTCCCGATCTCGGCGTAAACGCCGATGTTGCCGTAGGGCGCAAGCAAACCCTTCGCGTTGAGCGGGGCCAGGCTGATCCCATACTTCACGCCGGCGCGGCCGACGATGCCCACCTCGCCGGTCATCGGCACCGGGCCGAGCATGAACGTGATCGGAACGATCGGCTGGCGGAACTCCTTGGTGAAATCGCTGTCGTAGGTGAACGGCGCGTCCGTATCCTTTTTGTAGGAGTGAATGACAAAGCCGAGGAAGGTCAGCTCCACCCGCCCGTTCATCGACCCGGTGCCGGGCGTGCTCATGTTCCCGGCCATTCGAAGGATATCGGCGCTCTTCTTGAAGAGCGTGGCCCCGATTGCGAATTCGCCGCTGACGGTCGTCAGCGTTTTCGAGCCCTCCACTTTTAAGGAGCCACGCACCAGGCCGGTCGCAATGTCCGGATCGCCCGCCGAATATTGAAAACTCTTGTTATAACGAGGGGTGGTCTCTCGGGTCTCCAAGAGGCCGCCCTTGACGTGGGCTAGTCCGATCGCGCGCTTCGCCTTGAAGTCCTGCAGGGTGGGCGGCGGCACCATCGTGCCCGGATCGAAGCGTTTGTGATCGTTCTTGGCTTGGGTCGCCACGCGGCTGAGCGCCAAACGGTCGATGCGCGAGCGCTGGATCACCACCTCATCGGCGGACGATTTC
>CAYONY010000038.1:10959-19742 GCA_964405415.1 uncultured Fimbriimonadaceae bacterium
ATCCTTTTTCAAGCTTGTTGAGCTCATCGAAGTAGACGCTCGCTTTCACCCGCTTGGCCCGCTCGGTGGGAAGCTTGCCCATTTCCGGCAAGTCGATCATGTCGTTGGGACCGAGCGCTTTTCCGGTGATGGGGTGCTTTAGGGCAAACGGAGTAAAGGCAATCTTTGAACGCCGAAGGATTTCAACTTTGGCCGGATTGACGACCTCTCGCTTGGTCTGGGCGAAAACGCCGCCCAGCTTGGGGTTCAGCTTGACGCTTCGGTTCGTCCCCTGAGGGAACGCCCACGCCGTCAATAGGATGGCCGCCGCCCCAACTGTCCAATTCGCCCGATGTCGATTCCACATGGCAACCTCTTGCCGGTCTTGCTGCCGGCTCCGAAATGTTAACAGGTGTTCGACGATTCGACAAGGGCGGGCGTATTGCCGATTCGGCGTTCAACCTCCGTGGCGAATTCCGGATATAACCCTCAGCAGAATGATTCCGGCATTGGCGGTAGTGGCCTTGACCCTTTCGGCCGGCGGTGCGCCGGCCGACTTCGACCTTGTCATTCGAGGCGCACGCATCGCCGACGGCACGGGGAACCCGCTTTACTTTGCCGACGTCGCGGTGCGCAAAGGTCAAATCGCCAAGATCGGCGACGTTCCGGGCAAGGGCCACGAAGAGGTTTCGGGCGCGGGCTTGGTTCTCGCCCCAGGCTTCATCGATGTCCATACCCACTCGGAAAACATCGCGGAAATCCCATTCGCGGAGAATTTCCTACGCATGGGGGTCACGACGATCGTCACCGGAAACTGCGGCGGCTCGTCGCTCGAGCCGTCCAAGTACTTTTCCGCGATGCTCCAAAAGGGGGTCTCGCCCAACGTCGCCACCCTCATCGGCCAGAACGCGGTTCGTCGGGCCGCCATGGGGGGTGATTTCGACCGCGTGCCCACCACCCAGGAAATGTCGACGATGCGGGGAATCGTCGAAAAGGCGATGATCCAGGGCGCAGTCGGCTTCTCGACTGGCCTCATCTATATGCCGGGGACGTTTTCAAAGACCGACGAAATCGCGGAGCTCGCCCGCGTCTCTGCGCGCCACGGCGGGCTATACGTTTCCCATATGCGAAGCGAGGGCCTTCAGCTTCTCGAGGCGATTCAAGAATTGGTGGCGATCGCGAAAACCGCCGGTTGCCGGGCCCAGGTCTCCCACATCAAAGCCAGCGGGAACGCCAGCTGGGGCAAGTCGGCCGCGGCCCTCGAAACCCTGGAAAAGGCACGGGCGAGCGGAATCGATGTGACCCAGGACCAATATGTTTACACCGCCAGCAGCACGTCGCTGAACCAAACCATCCCCGACTGGGCCAAGGAAGGCGGCAGCGCGGCCTTCAAGAAACGACTTGGCGACCCCGCCGCAAAATCCAAGATCGTGGCCGACATGATGGAAAACCTGGCCAAGAATGCTCGGAAGGACTACACCTACGCCGTCATTTCGAGCTGCCGGTCCGACAAATCCCTGAATGGAAAATCAGTGCCCCAAGCGGCGCGCGCCAAGCGCGGCTCCGATTCGCTCAGCGATCAGATCGAGTTCATTCTCGACCTTGAAGCTGACGGCGGAGCCAGTGCGGTCTTTCATGGAATGGCGGAAGACGACGTTCGGCGCTATCTGACCCACCCCAACACGATGATCGCGTCCGATGGGGGTCCGCGCGTCGTGGGCGAAGCCGTCCCGCATCCTCGAAACTTTGGCAATAACGCCCGAGTTTTGGAAACCTACGTGCGCGAGGAGAAGGTTCTGCGACTTGAAGACGCGATCCGCCGCATGACCTCGCTGCCTGCGCAAACTTTCCGCATCGTCGATCGCGGCTTCGTGCGCGAAGGCATGGCGGCCGATCTGGTTCTCTTCGACCCCAAAACTGTTCGAGCCAATGCAACCTTTGAAGACCCCCAGCGGTTCGCGACCGGTTTTGCGCTCGTGATGGTGAACGGGGTTCCCGTGGTGCGGGCGGACGCCCACACCAAGGCCCGGCCCGGTCGGGCGCTCAAGCTCAAAAACCGCGTCGTCCGCGCCTGGTAGCCCCCTCAGCAGCCGCGGCAGCGGCCGCAACGGCAGTCGCACTGGTCGTTGCCGTAGGGCTGGACGTTCTGCCGAATGAACACGAGATTGTCGGAGTTGCGCTCCATCCGGATGATCGCGTAGGGGCTCGAAACCCGGTCGGCGATCGGCGGCCCCGGCGGCGGCATGACCACCGTATACCGCACCGTGATTTCGTTCATCCGCGTTCGCTCGACCGAGTCCACAACCATCCGATACCCAGGGCCCGCCGTTTTGCCCAAGTTGATCGCGACCAGCTGCTCGCGCATCCAATCGATCGGCTCGCGATCCCATGGCGTTCGGTTTTGGCCGGTCAGCCGCATCCAATAGCGCCCCAAGTCCGAAACGTTCCGCATCGTCGTCACGCCAAATCCCGGAATCGCACAGGTTTCGCCCTGGTCGAAGGCGCGCCACCAGACCCGACGGTCATGGGGATTGCCGTAGGGATTCGGAAAATCGATCGCGATCGGGTTGAGGATCTCGACCGCCGGACCGGAATGGGAGCAGCGAGCGCAGCAGCCGCATCCCCGTCCGCCGGAGATCGGCGCCATCGCGGCACGCGTGGTCTTTTTGAAATTCAGGCTGCCCGCGGCACGGTCCATCCGCACCACCACCCACGGGCTCGTCATCATCTGGGCGTTCATCGTGCCCTTCGCCGGCGTCACCTCGGCGTATTCGATCGTAATCTCCGCCGCGTGGCTGCGTTTCATCGAGGTCACCTTCACCTCATAGCCGCCGGAATTGCGTTCGCCGAGGTGGATCGCCACCAGCTGCTCTTTGAGCCAATCGATGCCCCGCGGGGCATTCTGAGGGGCGTTGCCATGATTTTTCGCCCAGTAGGTCTGAAAATCGGCTTCGCTGACGATCGCGCGCGCAAACGGGGCTTTGGCAAGCGACGTCGCGCCGGACTTGAACGGGCTCCAGCGCACGATATCCAGCGGGCCGGCGCCATATTGAGCGACGGCCATCACAGCCAAACCGAAAACGGCAACGAGAGTCAGGCGGAAGCGCATCGAAACGTTAGACGCTTCAAACGGGGCGAGGTTTCGTGGCCGTCAGGCCGCCTCGGCATGCCACGCTTGGGTGAAAACACCATGCACAAAGTTCGCAATCGCGACCCGCTCTTCATGGCTTTCCGGCCGAAAGACAAAGCCGACGAAGGTCTCATCGTCGGGGCCGCCCTCCGCTAAGTGAACGACGGTTCCGTTGAATTCAGTCGGGTTGCCGCCGGTCGACATCGTCAGGATGTACGGCGTGTTCGGTTCGAGCTTCGTCCGCGTGCGCATCTTGAGGCCACCGAGACTGACGTCAACGACGATCGCCCGTGCATCGTCCGAGGCCCCTTTTCCGGCCTTGGGCCGGATCGTGACCATTTGGGCGCACGGAAAGCGCTCGTAACGCCTTGTATCCTTGATTCGCGACTGTTCCATGACCGGCCGGTGGGCTGAATCGCTTCGCCACCCATTAGCATCTTCGGCACGTCACCCCCAACTTTGCAGTGCGCTTGCGCGCAACCGCTTGCTTTGACGCAATGGAATTCGTATCCTAAGAATTCGGGACGTCGCCGGCCTCCGCGTCCGAAACGCGCAAAAGTGAACGCCAACCTCCTTTATGTTTTGGGAACGGCCGCCACTTGGGCGGGGGGCCTAGCCCTTTTTCGCATCGCGTTTGTGCTGCTGCGGGCGGGTTTCTCGATTCCCGAGGCGCGCGCCCGACTTTGGCGCGACCTTGCCCTGCCCTCGGCGATGGCCGCTTTGGGATTCCTGGCGGCAAATTCCCTCGAGGTGGGCAAGGCGGCGCAGGGCCGACTTCCCGTGGTATGGCTCGTGATGCCCTTTGCCGCTTGGGCGACGGCCGGAGCGATGGCCTTTGCGATCGGCCGGTTCATCCAAAGCGCGACCGCGATCACGCCCGAGGAAAAACGTGGGCGGCTCAGCGCTGCCGGCATTTGGCTCGTTGCCGGATTGGGCAGCGGCGCTTGGTTTCTGTCGGGCGTCGACCGGATCGAAGTGCTCAAAGGCAGCATCGGCTTTACACTGGGCACCGCCCTTGGCCTGGGCGGGTTGATTTTCGCGACGATGGCGGTCGTGGTGGGCACCGCACGCCACTCGCGAGCCCGCGGCATCGCCAAGGGCGTGGCGAACCACTTGGCATTGCTGGCCGGCTCGGTCGTGTTTGGCGTACCGTTCGCCTGGCTGCTCATCACGAGCTTTAAAGAAGACCGCGACATGTCCTCCTCATCGGGATTGGTCTGGATTCCCCGCGTTCAAGAAACCGTTCCCTACTTCGACCCCAACAATCCGATTGTCGAAGGCGTCTTCGAGGGCGAAGCCGCCCAAGGCGCGATCATCGAACGGCGTGGCGACGGCAGTGCGGTTGTGGAAATCGACAAGCCCGCGGTTCTCCGAGGACGAACTTTTTTGGCCAAACCTCCTCTCAAGATCGTGCCCAAGGACGCGAAGGTCGTCACCGCCGACTTCAAGGGGGCCCGTATTCGAGGCCGGGTGATCGAAGATCTGGCCAGCGGCGGCTACCGCATCGAGGTGATGGAGCCTGCCCAGCTCAAAGGAGAAGTTTTCACGGCCAACCACGATGAGGCGGCGCTCGTTCGCCCAGTAGGCCTCAAGTGGGTGAACTATCCCGAAGCCCTGAACTATCTTCCTCGCGAAACGAACCGCGGCCTGGTGTATCTCAAGAACACCCTGATCATCGTCCTCTTGAGCCTCATCGGTACGCTCTTGAGCAGTTCGGTCGTCGCCTACGGCTTCGCTCGACTCCGCTTCCCGGGAAAGAATGTGCTGTTCATCATTCTGCTCAGCACGATGATGCTGCCCGCCGCCGTCACGTTGATCCCCCAGTTCTTGATTTTCCGTTGGCTCGGCTGGATCGACACCCTGCGCCCCCTTTGGGTCCCCGCCTTTTTCGGAACCGCCTTCAATATCTTTCTGCTTCGCCAGTTCTTTCTCGGCATCCCGATGGAGCTCGAGGACGCCGCCAAGATCGATGGCTGCAGCTACCTTCGCACGTTTTGGACGGTAATGCTCCCCCAAATCCGGCCGGCCTTGGCGGTGGTCGCAATCTGGACCTTCATGGGTGCTTGGAACAACTTCATGCAGCCCCTGATTTACATCAACTCGCCGGAAAACATGCCCATCTCGTACGCCCTTCAGCTTTTTCAAGGCGATCGGCTGGCCGAACCGGGGCTCCTGATGGCGTTTGCCACCATGTCGATGCTGCCGGTGCTTCTCGTGTTCTTTTTCGCCCAGCGCTACTTCATCGAGGGCGTGACGCTGAGCGGCCTTGGGGGCCGGTAGGCGCCGACTTTCGACGGGCGTAGCTTCGCCTTGCTTTCATCACATTGCCGCAAGAGGCCATATCGCACCATTTTCGACTGTGGTTCTTGGTGAGATCCAAAAACAGCCATTGGCACTCATCGCGCTCGCAAGCCCTCAGATGCTCGCGCCAGCTGGAGGTCAGGAGCTGGGCCGCCGAAAGGGCAACCGGATAGAGCGGGGTCTCCCAGTCCACCGGCAGCGGCTCGAAGGTCCAGGACCAAACGCCCCCTTCCTGGCGAAGCCGCGTCCGCTCGAAGGCGCGCGCGAGCACGTCATCCAGCTCCGACTTGTCGGGCGCCCTCTTCCCCTCGATCGCGTCGCGCAAGAGCCGATCGAGCGCTTCGCGGAATTCGATGGCCCGGCGAAAACCGCTTTCGGCTTCGAAGGGCCACATCGAGGCCCGCCGGCCCAGTTCGGCCCGCGCTTCGGACGGCAAGACGCCGTTGGCTTCAATCCAGGCAAGCCAGGCCGCGGGCGAGGCCATTTGGTCGTCCGGGTTGGGCCGCCCCCGCCAGGAAACCGTGTTGACGAACTCGATACACAGCACGTGCTCGTCGCGAAACCGATCGTCCGCCCAAAGAGGGGCCGACTCAAGCGGAAAACTGGGACTTTGGTCCATTCTCACTCTCAATACGGATAAAGGCGGCAAAGTGATGCGTCCAGCCGATGTATAATTGTAACTGTCTAAGATGTTTTAGACAGTAGGAGAAACGACATGCATACCCTCGAACCCGTGATCAAATCGGAGTGGGACCACTTTTTCGCCGCCGTCAACACGGAGGAGGACTGGATCACCCCGCTTCTCAATGCGGTCGATGGCGTCGAAGCGGAGGCCGCGCTCTGGAAGCCGGCCGGTGAGATCGCCTCGATCGCCGAGATCGTCGCCCACGTCAACGGCCATCTCGAAGCAACCCTTCGCGCCGTGCTCGGCATGGCCGATCAGGACTACGACGATTGGCCGCCGCTCATCGGAACCGGCGAATCGGCCTGGACGACGCTCGTCGAGCGGCTCAAACTCACCGTCGCGGACCTCCACCGGGCCCTTCACAATTGGAGCCTGGACGAAATCTACGGCGTACCCCGCGGCAAAGAGTCGAAGCGCAGCACGATGGTCACCAATATCCTCGTCCACAACGCCTACCACGCCGGGCAGATCGTCAAACTCCGCCAAGCGTTCGCGTTTCGACGGGAGTCCGCGCTCGCCTAGGCGTAAAGCGGTCCGTAGGCCGCGCACGCCCGATAGTCCGCCCCTTGAGCCTCCATCGCGCCAAAACGCGACCAGGCCGAGGGGCGGAATACGTTTTCGGGCGCGACATTGTGCATGTCCACCGGGATCCGAAGCATCGACGCCAGGCTGATCAAATCGCCTCCGATATGCCCCGCGCTGATCGCGCCGTGGTTGGCCCCCCAATTCGCCATCACGTCATAGACACTTCCAAACGGCGTTTGGCCAGTTAGGCGAGGAACAAACCAGGTCGTCGGCCAGCTCGGATTGGTGCGCTCGTCGAGCACGCGATGGACTTCCGACGGCAGGTCAACCGCCCAACCTTCGGCAATTTGGAGTACCGGACCAAGGTTTGCCGCGAGGTTGAGGCGGCACATCGTGACCGGCATACGGCCTCGGGTCGTGAAATCGGTCGACCAACCCCCACCCGGGAAGTAGCCGGTGATGGAGGCGCCCCACTCCGTGGCCTGCAGGCAGGCCTGAGCCTCGTCCGGCGTGATCTCCCACCAAGGCTTCACCGTGGGCTCCCCGTGAACCCGCTGTTCGCCCGTCCAGTCCAGCGCCGACGGCCCGGAATTGATGAGATGGAGGAAGCCTTGGGCCGCGTCGCCTTCCGGCCTCCAGCCCGAAACCCGTTCGACCGCGTCCGAACTCCAATAGGTTCGCACGTCGGAGAAGAGCTGGGCGCCGCCGGTCAGGAGGTGGCCCATCAGCATCGAAAGGCCGTTCAGCGCGTCGTTTTCCGTCGCAAGAATGAAGGGCTGGCGAATTCCGTTCCAATCGAAACTGCTGCCCAAAATGGCTTCCATAAAGTCGCCATTGGGGAAATAATCCGTCCATTGCCGCTGGCCCTGGAAGCCGCCCGCCAGCGCGTTGTGCCCAAGCGCCTGCTCCGGGAAGCCCATTTCGGCCAGACGCGGATTGCCGACCATCAGGTCGCGGGCGATCAGGGCCATCTTAACGCTGGTTTCCCAGTCCTGGTCCTTCTCGGCCCGCGAGCGCTGGGCCCCCGCTTCATTCCAATCGCGCCCCTCCCGGCAGTTCGCGCGCACCCAGGCGTGGGCTCGCTCAAATTCCATCGGATCGTAGATCCCCCGATCCATCCGTCCGACGAACTCGGCCATGTCAACGTACTCGGTGCGCATCCCGAACGTGCTCTGCAGGAGGTCGGGGTCGACGATCGAACCCGCGATCCCCATACTGACCCCGCCCATCGCCAGATAGCTGCTGCCCCTCATCGTGGCCGCCGCCAGACCGGCCCGCACGAATTGAAGCAGCCGAGCCTCGACGTCGGCCGGGATGGCGGTATCGCCCAAATCTTGGACGTCGCGGCCGTAGATCCCAAAGCAAGGCAGGCCCTTTTGGGTGTGGCCGGCCAGGGCGGCCGCCAGATAGACGGCGCCGGGCCGCTCGGTGCCGTTGAATCCCCAGATTGCTTTGGGCCGGTGCGGGTCCATATCGATCGTCTCCGAGCCGTAACACCAGCAAGGAGTGACCGTGAGGGAAACGCCCACATCTTCGCGTCGGAATCTGGCTTCACAGGCCGCCGCCTCGGCCGCGCCGCCAATGCACCCCTCAGATAGGACACATTCCACGGGCAGGCCGCAGGCGTGGCGAAGCCGACGGGAGATGAGCTCGGCCGCCGCTTTCGCCATTCCCATCGTCGGGGCTTCCAGCGATTCGCGAACCCCGCCGTAGCGGCCATCGATGGTGGGGCGAATGCCGACTTTGGGAAGCGGGGTGCCGAGGCGATGGGAAGGCGGGTTCTTGGTCATGGAGAGCCCAACAGTACCGCGCCGGAGGCTCAAAATCCTCGACTAGGGCTTCTGAAATGCCGCCGTCTCGGGCACGCTCGGCGCGTATTTCATCAACAGTTCGAGCTCGGGCGATTGGTCGCGCACCATGCAAACGGTGTAGTTGCCGCCCGCCGTCTCATGCGCTCCCAAAGTGATGCCCACGGCAAACTCAGAGCCGTCGCGCCGAAGGCCCGGCGTGAATAGCTGGTGGCCCATGCGCCGGCGCGAAGGCGCACCGAAAAACTCGCCGACATATTCCACGTGGCTCTCTCGGTATCGGTCGGGGATGAGCCGACTGACCATTTGGCCCACCAGGTCCTCCGCGCCGTACCCGAACATCTCCGCAAGCGCC
>CAYONY010000039.1:0-3630 GCA_964405415.1 uncultured Fimbriimonadaceae bacterium
CCCCTCCTTCAAAGGAGGGGGAGAGACTCCGCTCCGCCCATCGGTGCGTTCGCTCCATCGCCCGCGCCGCGTCCTCACGCGTACAAGGATAGGGCGGGCATTCGTCCAGAACCATCCGGATGTCCACCCCAAGCTCGGCTTGGATTTGAAGCGCCCGTTCCGGGGTGAGAAACACCTCCGAACCATCCAAATGCGACGCAAAGCGAACCCCTTCGTCGTCGATCGTCCGACGCTGCGAAAGGCTCATCACTTGGTAGCCGCCGGAATCGGTGAGGATCGCGCCCTTCCAACTCATGAACCGATGGAGCCCTCCCAATCGCTCGACCCGATTCGATCCGGGTCGCAGCGACAGGTGGTAGGTGTTGGAAAGGATGAGTTCAAATCCCAGCGCCTCGAGGTCCTCGCTGCCGACGCACTTGACCGTCCCTTGGGTGCCCACTGGCATGAACGCGGGCGTCTCGACCGGGCCATGAGCCGTGTGCAGCCGCCCGCGCCGCGCGCCGGTGTGGGGGCAGGTCGAAAGGAGTTCGAAACGCATCTCTTTGGCGTGAGCAAAATCCGGTTCGCCCGCCAATCGCCATCCGCTAACTGCGAACTCGGAGGTTTTGGCGCCCTCGGAGGGACTCGAACCCCCGACGCTCTCCTTAGGACGGAGACGCTCTATCCCCTGAGCTACGAGGGCGCTGGAATCATGATTGTACTCATCCCTTCTCAAACCGGGCCGGACGCGCTATGCTGGATGTAACGTGAAACCCCTTTGGATTGCCCTGATCGTCGTCGGTGTGTTGTGCTGTGGAGGCGGCTCGTTCTTGGGTTACCGGCTCTTCTCCGCCGGGAAAGAGGTCGTTGAAGGCGGCCAAGCCTATGGAGATGCGTCATTGAAGGCAGTCGCCGCAAGCTGGAGCCCTAGCGAGTTGAAGACCCGGATGGCCAAGGAGGTCTTTGAGCAAAACCCGGAAGGAGCGATCGATCAAGTCACAGTGACCCTAAAGGAGGCGCTGGGCCCGATTAAGCCGGAAACGATCAAGAGCTCGATGTCGGGGATCGAAGCCAAATCGTCCACCGAAACCGGTTCGTTTATCCTGACCCAGTATCGCGCCGAGGCCGAGTTCGAAAAGGGCAAGGGCGAAGTGACCATGGAGCTGATCCAGCGCAACGGAGAATGGAAGATCATGAAGTTCAATGGGAAGAGGATGTGATTGCTTGCTGGGAATTTTCCGCTGAGCCGCACCTAGTCGCTCGCCCGGACCCGCCCCACGTTGATATGCCCCCAACCACCGGTTTCGCGGTCGACGATCCGTAAACGCAAGGCCTGGCCGCGGAATGCGGACACATCCCAACTCACGGACCGCATCCGCTCCGAGTTGTGCCCGCGCTCGGCCAAGAGCCGCTTGCCCGACTCGTCGATTAGTTCGACGGAAACCCCCTCACCGCTGCCGCCGCCGACCAAGAAGCTCAATTTAGCTTTCGTTACAATAAACGCCGGAGAGGTGATTGTCCCCGTATAAGAATCGTTATAGCCGCCATGGCCGTCCTCACAAGTTCCGATAAAGCCCTCGCCCTTCGGAATGCCGAAGTCCATTCGATCGCTAAAGGTTGGAACCTCCGCGAAATCGCCCTCGATCGTCCAGCCCCGCATGCGCCAATTCGAAAAATCGAACTCCGGATCGATAAGCGGTGCAATTGGCTTGGGGAAGTGTTTCTGGCCCTCATTGCCCCCGTCGACGAGGACGCTCCAGCCCTTACTCTGGTAGGTGGGGCCGTATCGGTGCAGAAGCCACGCCATGCTCGCCAGGCCCGAGCCTTCCCCCCAATCGAATCCGGTGCGGCCGTTCTGCTGGTCCGATCCCCCATGCCCCGTGTTCTCCGGCTGCAGCCCCGGCGGATAGTTCGGGTTCGGATAAAGGCCATTTGCCGCGTGGAGCGGGTGGTTGATCAGGGTCATCGAAGCGCGGGTCGCGGCGACCCCACGCTCGAAGTAATCCTGCCGGCCAAGCTTCGCCCCGAAATCGGCCAGCGTACAGCCGAATTGGGCCTGCCGGGCGTCGAGATACTCCCCATCCGAGTTCTGCACCCCGAAACCTCCGTAGATGTACGCCGCTTTGCGGAAGCTGAGGTTCGAGACGTTCTGGTAGAGCGCCATGATGTCCAGCGATTTCAGAGCAGCCGATCGAAGGGCCTTTGCCGTTTCGGGACCGTAGGTTCCAAGGGTTAAGGGCGAGCCTCCTGGAGCGACGCTGTCTCCCAAGATCTGAAGCGCTTCCGCCGCCCATTGCATGCAGAGGGTGTTTTGCGGCGGGCTCAACGTGTGGGCATCATGCATGGCGGGGTCGTCGAGCTTCCCGTTGGTCTGGAGACACTTCTTGGGCGAGCAGGAGAAGAAGGTCTCGAAGTCATACCATCGCTGCTGGTTGACAACCGATTTCAGCAGAAACTCCCCGGCTCGCATCGCCGCCGACCATGCTTTGACGGCCGGAAAAAGCTCCGAGCCCCGCTGCAACGAGAGCTCCGCCAAAAACCACGCCGGCAGCGCGCTCTGCGCCGAATGGTCTAGGATCGGCACAACTTTGTGCTCCTTGGTCAGCCAGCTGGGAAATGAGCCGTCCGCGTTTTGCATCCGCATCATGCACTCCGCCATCTCGCGGCACTGCTTCAGAATCTCGTCCCGCCGCGGGCAATCCTCGAACTCCAGCCACCGTAGCATCCAAATCCCCTTCCAGGCCATGTTCGTCAGGTCGTAATAGCAATCCGGCGACGGCATGATCAACGAGCCCTTCCACACCTTTTCGCGCGACTGGTAGGTCGTGGGTACGGCCCCCCGGTCCATCGGGGCCGCCAGCGCCAGATTCAGCATTTTGTCGGCTTTGTCAACCCAATCTGCCTTCTCGAGCTTCTTGCCCCACCAACGTAACCCCCAAGCCGACCTTAGCTGGTTAAACCAGGACTGCCAGCTCACCCACCCCTCCCGAAAGCCCCAGCCCGAAGAGATCCCCCCGCACTTCTGCCCGTCGATCTCCACCTCGAACCAGCCGATCTTGTTCGCGCCGTAAGCCTCTTCAATCACGCGCGGATAGCAATACTCGGCGTATTCGGCGAACGGCATCGCTTGCGGCAACACCTTGTCGAACATCGGTTTGCCGTACTTGGCCCATTGAATCGGAAGCGCTTCGCGATAGGCCCCAAACGGCTCCGCTTGGGCGCTTAAGGTCAGATCGTATGCCAGCCGAAGCTCCTTGGGCGCGCGTCCCAAACGCGAGGAATCGATGGCGAAGTAGACATGCCCCACCAAGCGGTGCTCGATAAAGCCGAAACTCATGAGCGTCGCATCGACCACCCCGTTCTTCGCGTCAAGATCGAGAATCATCGGGATCGGACGGTTCTCGTTCAACACATCGAGGTCGGGCATCATCAGAGCGGCAAGCGGACCCCGTTGCGCCGAGATCACCGGCGCCCGGAAGAAATGGTCGCCCACCACTTGGTCATCTCGGGGCCGAAGCCCCGGCGAAAACGTGGAATCCGGCTTCCCGCCCTTGCTCAGCGCCTTGCGGTCGGGCGCAAACGCATAGCTGCTCATGAAATGGTGCACGGGGTTGGCGTTGCGAGGAAACACGGCCGTCTGCTCGACCCGGA
>CAYONY010000039.1:3640-19611 GCA_964405415.1 uncultured Fimbriimonadaceae bacterium
CCCCCTTTGCGGCAGCCATAGGCTCTTCTGGAAATGCACACCGGAAGATTCGCCAAAGAAGGAAACGATGCGGCCGAGCGTCTTTCCCTCCTCGATCCACGGGATCGTCGAGGCTTTGTCGAAGGCCAAGGAGGGCGGCTCCGAGAAGAGGTTGCCTCCGGGAATCCGGAGCGCCGGCGACATGCGCCGAGGCGATGTCAACCGGATCGTCGCATCATTGGGCGAGATCAAGATCGGGCGGAACGCTCCCTTGGCATCCCGCGCCGAGAGCTCCTCGACCCACTCGCCGGCGGAGGTTCGGCGCGCCACAAAGGCGACATCGTTTCCTTGGAAACCAATCGACTTGGGCGGCTGTTGGAGGGAGCAGGAAACAAGCGCGAAGGCGAGCATGTCGAGCATTTCGGGATGCTTCCGCCATTTCCCTTTTGCTCAACCCATCGAGCCACTCTCAATGGACGCCGCCAGAACCGCCCCTTCGCCCTCGAAATGGCCTCGCATCCTGCGGGTGGCCGGCGTTGGGCTCTGCCTTGTCCCCATTGGCGTATGGCAATGGGGCGGCGAGACAACCTATTTCAGCGAAGTTGCCCTTTGGGTGCCGGTTCGACTATGGCTCTTAGGGGCGTTCCTCGCCATGCTCATCGCGGCGAGGATCGAGCGCTCGAATCGCCGCCTCTTCGCCTTGCTCGTGCCGCTCGTCGCTGCGCATGGCTTCATGTGGAATGGCCCAGCGACAACCACCCGCTCCCGGGCAGCGTGCCCTTGAAGCTCATGACGTTCAACATGAACTGGGGCAATGTCCGAGGCCCCGAAGCGGTCGCCCAAGCCGTACTCGACGATTCACCCGATGTGGTCTGCCTCCAAGAAGTCTCCCCGCATCCCCCGCCGCACCTCGATCCCGTCGCGCTCAAGCACGCGCTTCCTGGCTTCGCCTTCCATTGGTTCGGAGAAATGATGATCGCCAGCCGCTATCCCATCGTGGCGAGGCGCCAATTCCCACTCCCCGGCAACCTCGACTCCCGACCGGTTCTCGAGGTCGATCTCGACGTCCGTGGCCGTCGGGTGCGCGTTCTCGACGTCCACCTAGTCGCGACCCACATCTTTGGTTTCGGGCCCTCCGGGATCGGCCGGATGCTCGACGTCCGCCAGGCACAATTGAAAACGATCGAGGCCCGAATCGACGCCAGTCCCTATCCCTTGGTGCTCGCCGGTGACTTCAATTTCACGCCCTTTCACGCGGCCTACCGAAGGCTTGGCCGGCATCTCCAAGAGGCGGGCGAGGGCCAACGCGGGCGTTGGGACGCCACGATCCCCGCCGTCTTCCCGATGCGGAGGTTGGACCTTATCTTTGTCAGTAAAGGGATCGATGTGCTCGCCGCGAACGCGCTCGATGTCAACGCATCCGACCACGAACCCTATCGAGCCGCCCTATCGATTCAAGACTCAAAAGTGAAGCTCACTCGCTCGGATTGAACGCTTCGTAAAGCTTGCCGGAAATGAAGCAGGAAAGGACGGAGACCCCGAGACAGACGACGCTGCCGACCAACGCCGCCACCCAGGCCGGCAAACCCAGGAACCAAAGCCCCAGAAAAGCGCCGGTGGGCGGAAGCCCCAGAATGATGATCGCCAACATCATGACCAAGCTGCGAAACTGTCGCTGGGTCGGATCGTCAACATCCGGAAACATGATCGTGGTCAGAAACACCGTCGACGAAAGCAAAAGCGAAAGCGCGGGCGAATAGATCAATGCCGCCAGCACGAAGGGGCCAAGCGCGGGGTTCAGAATCCACGCCACGAGCGCCGCGAGGACGCTGACGACGATGCCCAACAGCGCCTTCGAGGCAACCTCGAAAAGCACGATTCTCGGCGCGGAAAAGGGAAGCGGCTTTTGGAGATCGACTCGTCGCAGCACCTCGATGAAGCCGGTCTGGGAGATCGCGATCGTCATCATGAAGAGAGCGGTCGCCTGCATCGTGAAAAAGAACGCTGGGGTGCTCATGTCGCCGCGCCGCTGAGGAATCAGCGCGGGCAGCAGGCTCATGCCCACCCCCATCAGGCCCAACAGAAGCAGCATGCCCAGCATGCCGCGGGTCTGCAGGAAAAACTCCTTCCACATCAGCGCCCAGGGACCGGCCATCCGGAGCCGGTGGACAAACGTCCTCCGGCCTGCCTTCACTTTTCCTAGGCGCGCCATTTCGGCGATCGCTCCCATCGTGTCGCCGCGCCGCTGGGCCAGCCGCACGTTCGCGGTGTCGAATCCCTTGACCGCTGCTTGGTCATACATCCAGCCGGCCTGGGTGATCGCCACGTAGAGTGAGCCGAGAATGAGCGCGAGGAGCCCCGTCGCGCCCAGCGCCGCCATTCCCAAATTGCCTTCCAACGGCCCCAGCACCATTTGGTTGGCCAAGGTGGCGGTGAAGAAAACCGATCGAAGAAGCGGCGCCCGCGAAAGCTCCAACACCCCGCCGAGCCCATCGATCGTCTGGCTCCGCCAGACGACAAAAGCGAGGGTGCCCAAGACCAGAACTGCGATCGACCAGCCCAGGATCCGCTTGTTGCGCGTGCTTGCCCGGTCGCTGCGGTTGATGAGCAGGCTGATCGCATAGCTGATCGTCACCCAGCTCATCGCCATCAGGCTCCAGCTCACCATCAAGGATCGCATCGTCAGCGTGCTGTATTCGGGGTGCGGCATATTCCGGAACACCGCTTCCCACCCCATCATCACCGGCCGCAGCCCAACGAGGGCCAGAAACAGCGGCAGAAGCAGCGTGAACAGGTAGTCCCGCGCGATTCGGTAGAGCAGCACGATCTTGGGCTTGACCGGCGTTGGAAACAAGATGTCCACATCCGCCGGCTTGAACGCCGCCTGCTGCGCCGCCACCCCCAGCATCATAAACATGGAAAGGCCGGCCAGAATCGCAAATGAAAACGCGTCGATCACCTCGAAAGGAGGGAAGTCGAGTTTGCCCGCCACCTGGTCCGGCATCCGGAAGCGGCCGCGCGGCGGCATCATCGCCGGACGTACGAAGAACATGAAGTAATAGCCGACGAAAAAGAGCAGCCCGATGAGCCGGCGGGGCGAGCTGAGCGCCCGCTTCGTTCCGTTCAGGAACGTCTTATACGTCAAATACCACAGGGGTTTCATCGCGTTCCGTGGTCAGCTTCAAGAACACCTCTTCCAGCGATTCGCCCGCCATGCCGCTCTGGTCTTGAAGCTCTTTGAGCGTCCCCTGGGCCAGCAGCCGTCCTCGGGAGACGATGAGCACCCGATCGCAAAGCCGCTCCGCGGTGTCCAGGAGGTGGGTCGAAACCAAAATGGCGCAACCGGCATCCCGGGCTCGATGAAGCTCCGCCTTCACTTCCGCCACGCCCGCCGGGTCGATGCCGATGATCGGCTCATCGAAGAGCAGCACGTTCGCCTCATGCACAAAAGCGCACGCGATCGCCAACTTCTGCTTCATCCCTTTGCTGAGCGTGGCCACCAGGGCATTCTTTTTTTCCAGGAGGTGGTAGCGCTTGAGCAGTAGGTCGCCCCGTTCCTCATACAGGGCGAGCTGGTTGAAGCACATCGCCACGAATCGGAGATGCTCATCCACCGTCAGCAATTCGTAGAGGCTGGGCAGTTCGGGCACAAAGGCAAGGCCGGCTTTCGCGCGACCCTGGTCCTTGATCAGGTCAAAGCCGTTGATTCGGATCTCGCCGTGGGTCGGACGCAAAATGCCGGCGATGCAGCGAAGCGCCGTGGTTTTTCCCGCCCCATTCGGCCCCAAAAGGCCGACGATCTCCCCCGGCTGAATTGTGAAGGAGAGTCCATCCACCGCACGCAGGCTCTTGTACTCCTTGACGAGGTGGGCGACTTCGAGCATGGCGCGACGGACGGCTCCATGTTACCAGTCGGGGCCGAAGACCCATTCAAGGCGGCAGAAGGTACCCTCTTCGCCGCATGAGCGTCGAAGTCATTCCTCTTGGCGGGACCGGAGAGATCGGCAAGAACTGCACCGTGGTCCGCCAAGGAGACGATCTCCTTGTCGTCGATTGCGGCCTGTCCTTTCCCAACGAAGAGATGCTGGGGGTCGATATCGTCATCCCCGATTTCACTTATCTAATCGAGAATCAAGACAAGCTCCGGGGCGTCTTTCTCACCCACGCCCATGAGGACCACGTTGGGGCCTTGCCGTACTTGCTCGAAAAGGTGAAGTGTCCGGTCTTTGCCACCGAATTCACCCACGCGATGATCCGCAACAAGCTCGAAGAAAAGATCGGGCTCAAAGGGCTAGACCTCAGGGTCGTGGGCTTTGGCGAGGCGGTCGAGGCCGGCGAGCTTTCGGTCGAATATGTCCGGGTCACCCATTCGATCCCGGAAAACGCCTCGATTGCGGTGCGGACGCGGCACGGGGTCGTCTTCTTCACCGGCGACTTCAAATTCGATTTCACCCCGGTCGACGCCAAGCTTTCTAACATCACCCGGATCGGCGAAATTGGCCGCGAAGGGGTCGTGCTTTTGCTCAGCGATTCCACCAACATCGAGCGTCCCGGCTGGGGTCCCAGCGAAAAACTGGTGGCCGAAGGGCTTCGCAAAGTCTTCCTTCAAGCTCCCGGCCGAGTGATGTTGACCACCTTTGCAAGCAACGTGCATCGGATGCAGCAGGTATACGATGTCGCTTCGCAGACCGGGCGCAAGGTCGCGGTGGTGGGCCGCCGGATGGAGCAGGTGGTCGAGCTCTGCACGAAGATGGGCTACTTAAAGCCGCCCGCCGACACGCGGATCAAACTCGATGAGCTCGCCAAGTACGAGCCGAACCGGCTCGCCATCCTCACCACCGGCAGCCAGGGCGAGCCCATGTCGGCCCTCGTGCAAATGTCCAAAGGCGAATACGGCCGGCTCCAGATTCAGGAAGGCGACACCCTGATCTATTCGGCCCGCCCGATCCCCGGCAACGAGGCCGCGATCTGGCGCACGATCAACCGCCTGTTCCGTCAGGGCGCCGAAGTGGTCTATGATGCGCCGACGCCGGTTCACGTGAGCGGGCACGCCTATCAAGAAGAGCTCAAGATGATGGTGAACCTGCTGCGGCCGTTCTACGTCGCGCCGGTCCATGGCGAGCCGCGCCACCAGCACCTCTTTCGGAATCTGCTCCACGACATGGGCTATCCGGAGCACCGCGTATTCATGCTCGAGGATGGGGATACGCTGCGCGTCCTGGAGGACAACGCGGAGATCGGCGAACGCGTCGCCTGCGGGCGCATATTGGTCGACAACTCCGGCACGCCGGGGGTCTCCGATGAAGTTCTGCGCGATCGCCGCAACCTGGCCAACGACGGCATCGTGGCGGTGACGGTGGTCCTCGACCTTGAGCTTGGCGAGATTGTGGGCGAGCCCGTCATGCAGGCGCGCGGGCTCCACGGTCCGGATGGGCTGCTCGAACAGACGCTCGAGGTCCTTTCCGATGAGCTGAGCCGCCTCGAGCGGAACGACCTGAAGGACGTCGACAAACTGCGGCACTTCGTCGCCGATTTGGTGCGCCGTCAAATCCAACGTCGTGCCTCCCTTCGCCCGATCGTGCTGCCCACGATCCTTGAAATCTAGACGCCCGATTCGAGCGCCGGCTCCAAAGTCGCCTCTTCCTTCGGAAGCCGCTGAGTGACGCCAAGCGCCACCAACGCGAGCGCCGCGCCGATATAGAACGGCATGCGATAGTCGCCGGTTGATTTCCAGACCAGCGCCCCCAGCACGGGCAGCGAGACCGCGGCGACGTGGTTCATCGTGGTACCCATCGCCAAACTCGGCGTCAGTTCGCCCGGGCGGACGATCTTATGCAGGTACGTATTGATCCCGATCGAGAACGTGAAGAGGACGTTATCCACCACGTAGAGCGCATAGAGCCAGGCGGCATGGGGAATCGTGGCGTAGCCGAGAAAAATCAGAACGATCCCGGAGGCGTAGAGCGTGAGCGGACGGCGCTCGCCAACGCGATCGATGTACCGGCCCATCGCCGGCGACGTGAGGGCGGTGAGGATGGCGTTGACGAACATGAGCATCAAGATCAGATGAAGCGGGGTGGCAAAGACCTTGATGAGCACGAACAGCGCAAAGATCGAAAACACCTGGCGTCGACAGCCCTCTAAGAAAGTCAGCAAATAGTACAGACCGTACTCCCGACGAAAGATCAGCCGCTCGCGCCTTCCTCCGGAGGCGAGCGAACTCAGCCGCATCGCCAACGCGGCCGAGGCGGCAATGCACAATCCAGACACTACGAAGTCGAGCGCGTAGCCGAGCTTCGCCGGAGCCAAAGAAACCAGGAAGGCCAGACCAAGCGCCGCGATCGTCGCAAACGCACCCACGCTGCGCATCCTTCCCAAGTGTCGCCCGCCGTCAACCCCTTGGGCTAAGGTGAGCGTGATCGCGGGGGCGACGGTGGACCAGAGGTGGAAACCGATGGACCAAAACACGTTAATGCCCACCAAGTACCAATAAGAGGGCGCAAACCCGGTCATCGCGATCCCCACGCCCGTGAGAAAGAGCCCGAGTGCCGCCACCCGGCTTTCGGCCAGGGCGACTACGATACCCGCCATCAAAGCGGCGATGAGCCCCGGAATCTCCCGGATCGACTCGAGCCCGCCCAATGCCAATTCATCGCCGCGAAGCGACTCGCGGAAGAAGTTGGTGAAGACCCCCATGTAGATCTGGAAGCCAAACATGAAGAGGAAGGTTAATGCGCCGAAAAGGACCCAGTCCCGATTGCGCCGGGCGAGCTCATCTAGGGATCCGGCTGGCTCAAGGGGATCGGACATGGGTCGGAAGTTTACGCCCCCGGGGAACCGGGATCTTCGCGGTTCGGGGAAAACCCGTGGAAGGCTCGTTAAGATCGTCGGCTTTTTTAACTCTCGATGAAAACCGAAGCAAATCGAAGAAAAACGGAGCAAGACACACCGCCTTGACTCAACAATTCGCCATTCTCGTCCTTGACCGGCCTCTAGCCCATTTTGAAGAATAGTCACATCGCCGAAAGCTCCGGGGAGGGGCCTCCGGCGGAGGGCACATCGCTTCGTCGGTCGCGAGTTTTCCACTATGGAGACGATCCCCGTTGTCAAACCGGCTCCCGTCGTTTGTCCTTTCGGGCCCGCCCTTTCCGATGTCCTGCTGCAACCGACCCGGCGTGGCTTCTCCACCCTTGCCGTCGTGCCTTCCAACGTCAGGGCCGTCGAAACCGGCCTCCTTTTTGCCACGGGAACGTTGCTTTTCGCCGCGGTGCTTGGTCCCAGCGGGTGGGGAAAGAGCCACCTTCTCGAAGCCGTGGCCAACCACCACCCCGGCCCTTTTAACGGCCGCCGGTGCGAATTGTGGTCGGCCCTGGAATGGCTCAACGGCAGTCGCACGCGCTCGGGACCGGCGGCCTTGCTCTTGGATAATGTCCAAGACGCGCTCGCCCGCAGCCGGTCGCGCCAAGCGCTTCGCGTCGCGCTGGAGCGCCGAGTCCGCGCAGGATGGCCGACGCTCTTGGCCTTTACCGAAACCGGGCCGACCCGCAGCGTCCGGGCCGCATTGCCTCAGCAGCGCGAATGGGCTCTGGCGACCCTTCGCACCCCAGACGCGGTCGAGCGCGAAGTCGTGGTGGGCCAGATGGCGGAAACCGAGGGCGTTTTGCTCGCGCCCGAGCTTCGCCGAATTCTGGCCCACCGACTGGAAGGCAACGGCCGGACGCTTCTGGGCGCGCTGAAGCGGCTGCAATTGGCGGGCGACAAGTGGATCACCCCCGCCGATGTTCTTCGGGCGTGCGGCGTGCTCAATCCCTTCTTTGCCTCCAGCAGCGCCTGGGACTTGCGCGACCACCTTCTTGAAGTCGCCGCCGACTACGCGTGCCAATGCGCGGTGACGACGCGCCAAGACCTCGCGGCCTATGCCATGCTCAAAGTCGCGCAACTCAGCGAAGCCGATGTCGCCCGCTATCTCAAGCTGGAGCCCGGCCATGCCTATGCGGTCGCCCAACGCGTCGAGGCGGACCTGCATGGCGATGGAGCGGCTCGTGCGGTCGCCGATCGCTTCGTGAACCGAGTTGTCGCAACGCTTCAGCCCCGGTGAATCGTCTGAAATCCGGCAATTCAGCCGTGTACACCCGGGTCTGAAGGTTGTTATAGTCCTGCTTAAGGACCAATTAGGGGGAGGCAGCGGCGCACCGTCTCGACTTTGAAAACCATCGGCGAGCTTTCGTTTCTGCCGGTCTGGGTCAATCCGAGCCATCGAGTCGCCACCGTCAAAGTCCTTCTGGCGGGGCATCGGCTCAAAGCAATCGGCGTGATCGAGGGCGGCAAATTCCTCGGGACCATCGGGTACGAGGAGATTGCGGCCGCATCCGATTCGGATGAGGTCGCCCCGTTTCTGCGCCCGCTCGATGCCTATGCCGACCCTTCCGAGACCACCCGAACCGTCGCCGATCTCCTTGCCCGGCACGAACTCGATTACATCCCTGTCTTAGAGGCCGGCCGATTCCTGGGCATCGTCACCGCCACGATGCTGCTGCAGGATATGGGGCGAAGCTACGATCCGCTCACCCATCTGAGCTGGAGCGATGGCCTGCGCGATTGGGGGATCGAGCGCCTCAAAGAGGGCCGCGAACTGACCATCCTCTTTCTCGATCTGGACGAGTTTGGCTCCTACAACAAGAAGTTCGGCCATATCGTCGGCGATCGCGTCCTCGTTCGCGTTGCCGCGTACCTGCGCGGCGCGGTGGACCCCGCTACCGACGTCCTTTGCCGCTACGGCGGCGATGAGTTCGCCATTGGAACCATCCGCACGCGCCGAGAGACCGAAGAACTCCTGGCGATCCTTGAGCGGGGCCTTCAGGGAACCTTGATCGCCGAGACCGATCAACCGGTTTCCTTTTCGGCGGGGATCTTCGGGGGCCGTCGCACTAAAGAACGGGAAAACGTCCACTACCACGCCACGCTCGACACCCTGATCAACATGGCGAGCAAAGAGGCCATGGCGGCCAAGACCGCCAAAAAGGAGCCGCCCCCGACCGCCGTCGTCCGGGCCGAATGGCCGAGCGTATCCGTGGTCGAAGTCTTCAGTTCGGGCGATTCGCCGTCCGCCCTGACCACCGTCATCCTTAGCGCGGAGGGCCGGGTCGCCAGTGGCGTTCACACCCGAGGCGAAGCCACGAAATCCCAGTCGGCGGTGTTGGCCGCCGCAAAAGCGATCGAGCGGTTGCTGCCCGGCACGCGGTTTGAGATGGGCGACGTTCAGCTCTCCGAAGACGACAAGGGAAGCCGTTTTGTGACCGTTAACGGCTTTGCCGGCACGGGCGAGGGGCTCGCCTCGGTGAGCGCAACGTGTACCGTCGGCCCCGATCTCTACCGTTCCGCCGTCGAGGCCCTGGTCGAAGCTCTGGCCTCAACGTCGGGCTAGGCCAAATCCAACCCGGTCCGACGCGCGAGTTCGCTGTTGAGCCCATGGTGCGGATCGTATTCGGCTTTCAGCGCGCGGTACTGGGCCACGGTTGCGGCGCCCAGATAGGCCTGAACGTCCGAGGGGCGAAGCGTGCTGTCTTTGGCAAAGTAAAACCGGCCGCCCGCCGCCAACACGAGGTCGTTCATCCGGTGGCAGAGCCGCTCGACCGCCGGCCATCCACTCATCGGCACTTTTAGGTCCATGGCCAGCGAAAAACCTTCAACCCCATGAGAGAAGAGGAAACGGTCCGGGCGATGCCGCTTCATCACGGTCAGATAGTTCTCCTGCCGCTCCGCCCTTTGGAGGGCGAGCAGTTCGCGGAAGAGGCTCGGCGCCGTCTCTTCGGGACAGAAGCACTGATACTGAATGAAGCCGCCGGGCCGGTAGGCCTTTTCCCATCCGGGGACGTAATCGAGCAAAAACGAGAACGCGACCAAGCTCTGGGCATGGGTTTTTCGGTTGCCCGCCCATGCGCCGCTGCGATGCTTCGCCGCGTTGAGGGCTCGCATCGCCGGGCGGCCGTTAAGGTGCTTGAGCACCCGCCAAACCTGGTCTTTCGGCACGAGGCCCAAGATGCGTCCCGGTAAGTCTTGCGCCTCCGGGCGGAGGCTGGACGGGTCGGGATCATGGGCGTGAACCGCCGAATGGAAAAGCCCTCTCCCCGCGCCAAACGCATCGATCCAACTCACCATATAGTCGGCCGATGCACGACGTTCGGCAAAGACTCGAAACTGATCGTCCCAGCCGGCACAGCTTTCGGCGTAAACGTCGAGCATCCCCGAAGCAACCCTCTTCATTTGGATCGTGACTTCGACGATCGCCCCCAGGAGGCCCGCCGAGGAGATGACGGCATAGAAGAGCTCGTCTTCGGGGGTCAACCTTCGGATTGCGCCCGTTGGAAAGAGCACCTGGATTTCCGTCACCTGCTCGCCGATCGTCCCGACCCGAAACGCGTTCTTGCCGTGGATGTTCATCGCCAGCGCCCCGCCCAGCGTCGGAAACATGGTGCCGCTGACGACGGCCGGCCACCAACCATCCGGCAGCCCGCGCCGCCAGAGGTCTTCGAGGGTGACGCCCGGCTCGGCGCGCAAGAGCCCACTCTGCGGATCCCAGTCGAGCACACGATTAAAGTCGGAAAAGTCGACGACGCCCTCTTCACGCAAGTAGGCGGCGTCGCCGTAGCTGCGGCCGGCGCCCCGCAGCGCCAATTGCCGGCCGCCTTGGCGGGCCGCGTCAAACAGGCGGGCCACCTCGTCAACGCAGGTGGGCCGATAAACGTAAGCCTCGGCCGTGTGGGCGCGGCCGAACCCGGAAAGCGTGCGGATCGAGTCAGCAGAATGCAACGGTCTATTCAACGGCGATCGCGATGAGTCCGATCCCCTATCCTATTCTCGGGTGCCGGCGGGTTCCCGCTCTTCGGCCGAGATGGCGGCAACGGGGGTTGGCTTGCGGCCCAAAAAGACGCTGGCCAATTTGTTCTCAAGGCGGCGCGAAGCTTTATAGAGAGGGCCGCTGACTTTGTCGAGCGCGGAAACCGGGAAGACCGGCTTCTTGAGCGAGACGTCGACATAGCTCACCGCTTCACCGGGGATAGGAATGCGGACCGGACGACGGTGCGTCCGAAACGCGTAATCCCAGATGGCGAAGCCCCAAAAACCGACGACCGCAAGGTTGCATGAGGGCCGCCAGTGGTGCATGAGATGGAAACTATAGATGCGGCGCGCGATGCGCCGCGATCGTTTGCCTTCCAAAAGCGGCTTCCAGAAGCGCTCGTAGGGCAGGTGGGTGATCGCGTGCCAAATTTCGTAGCCCGCGTATTGCGCGGTGACGGCAAAGATCACCGCCATCAGAATCGGCTCTGCAGGGAAGAGCAATTTGAACGGCAGCGCGAAGAGCACCCCGAAGAGTGCGTAGAAAACCGTGATCGAATAGACCGGAAACATCATCGACTCTTCCTGATGAGCCTCTTCGACCGGATACTCGTTGATTGCGGGGACCAGCTTGGACGGTTCCTTTGCGCTGACGGGCGCCTTGACGGCGGTCAGCCCGTGGTGGGTGCTATGAGCCCGATGCATCGAGCCAAGGAAGGGGAGCACCGCCGAATGCAGCAGATACCGATGATAGAAGTACTCGAAGGCGCTCATCGGAAGCCCCATTAGGAACGTCCAAAGCACGATCGACCAAGGCTTCGTCGTTTCCGCGGCCCACATCTGCGGAAAGCCATATCGAAACAAAAGGAGGACCGCCGCAAACTGAAGGCCGGTCCAGAAAAAGAAAGAAGCAAACGGAAAAAGATGAGGCTTTTCGTGATCGTGGTGCGAAGAGCCGGAGGTAGGGGAATGGGCGTTCATGAAGGTTTGGGAGCCGTGTCAGGATGCGTTAAGCCAACAGTCCTGCCGCGATGCAGCGCTTGCCTTAAGGACTGATTATGGCGGTCCGACGACGCTCAGAAGGGACCTTTCTCAAAAAAGGGCCCATGAAAATCGTCCTAAACCTTCATACGCCGAAAAATCGGGCTGGGAATGTGGCGGATCACCCAAAACGCCGCCGCATGGGTGAATTTCACGTAGTGTTCGCCCGATCGGCCGGCTTTGTTCAAGATGATTTTGGCGACCTTCGCCGGATCCATCATCTTGCCTTGTTCAAGGTGAGACGTCATCGCCGTCGCCGTCGGACCTGGCTTGAAGGTGGCCACCGAAACGTTATGCCGGCAGAGCCGGTTGCGCAAGGCCTCCATATAGGTGGCCACAAAAGCCTTGCTCGCGTTGTAGACCGGTTGTCCGGAGCGTCCCCGGTCTCCCGCGACGCTGCCGATGGCCACCAGCGCGCCTCGTTCGGTATAGCGAAACCGCGTGGCCGCCTGGTTGCACCAGGCCACGCAACCGGCGCAGTTCACCTCGATCATCTGATGGTCTTTGTCGAAGTTGAACTCGTTGGGGCTCACTTCCGGCATGACCCCCGCCGCATAGATGAAAAGATCGAGCCCGCCAATCTTTTGGGTGATGGCCTGAAACAGCCCCGGAACATGGGCGGTGTCCTTCACGTCGTGGGCAAACATGTGAATGTGCTCCGGATCTTCATCCTGAAGCGCCTTGAGCTTGTCCGGACGCCGAGCCACCGCCGCGACGTGGCAGCCGGATTTGGCAAGCTGGCGCACGAGTTCGGCGCCGATCCCTGACGAAGCTCCAACCACGATGGCGTGGCGATATTGTTTCATCCACCGCTCCCCGAGTATTGAGCCGGTTTGGCCGGCCAATCTTCATACTTGGGCTTGGGTCTTATTCGGTTCCTAGGGGCGAATTCCTTCAATCCAGGGAACGGAAAGTCCCCGCAAGACCAAAAAGGCCATGACCAGGAACGCCAACACGCTGCACTGAACGTGGCGATCCTTGAGCAAAACCGTCTCCGGCTCCCCGCCTTCGTCAAAAGTGAACACGATGTAGAGGTAGCGGCAAACGCCGTAAAACACGAAGGGCGTGGTGAGGAAAAGGGCCGGATGGGACTTGGCCGTCGGGCTCTCAATCGAGTAGATACCGTAGCAAATCGCGGCCACCGCGGCCGAAACGAGCACGAGCGCATCGAGCGAGGCGCGCGAGTAACCGCCCAGACTCGGCCGAGTCTGCGAACGGTCCTCTTCCATCGTGACGAATTCGCTGCGACGCTTAGCGAACCCAAGCAGCAGCGCCAGCGAGGCCGTGCAGAACAAAAGCCAGGGTGAAATGGCCACCGAAATCGCCACCGTCCCCAACACCGCGCGAAGCAAAAAACCGAGGCTCAGCCCAAACACGTCGGCCACCGGTATCCGCTTGAGCGAGCCGTTGTAAAACACCTGA
This sequence comes from uncultured Fimbriimonadaceae bacterium, assembly GCA_964405415.1. Classification (GTDB taxonomy): domain Bacteria; phylum Armatimonadota; class Fimbriimonadia; order Fimbriimonadales; family Fimbriimonadaceae; genus CAYONY01. The sequence goes on from CAYONY010000039.1 coordinate 16,919, forward strand.
AGGAGCAGGTAGGCCACCATCACGCCGAGCGACTCCAAATTCAAAAAGCCCGAAAGGGCGAGCCCGAACACGATGAGGACGCTCCCGAAGACAAGAGCCGCCGTTTTCGAGACAAGGCCCGCGGCGATCGGCCGATTCTTCTTTCGAGGATGGAGCCGGTCGCGCTCGACGTCCATCAGGTCGTTCAGCGCATACGTGCCCGAACTGGCCAAACACATCGCGGCGAAGGCAATGAGCGCTTTGATAAGGAGATCGCGATCCGAAAAGCTGGCCGTGAAAAGCAACCCCGCAAAGACCAAGAAATTCTTGGTCCATTGCTTGGGCCGCATCAATTTGAACAACGCGCCGGCGGGCATCGCCCTCATTATGGGGTTTGAAGCAGCAAGTCTCTTGCCAATGCGCCCCAAGGGGGGCGGCTCAACGTCGGCGATGCCCACCAAGTACACTCCAAGCCATGTGCGGCATCGCCGGTTATATCGGCCCCCGGAACGCGGTCGAGGTCGTTTTCGACCAACTCAAACGCCTGGAATATCGAGGCTACGACAGCGCCGGGATCGCCTATCAGAATGGGACCGAGATCAAGGTGCTCAAGCGAGCCGGCAAGCTCTCAAACCTCGGCAAACTGCTGGAAGCTTCTCCAACCGAATCGCACATGGCAATCGCCCACTCGCGATGGGCCACCCACGGGGGCCCGACCGATGAAAATGCCCACCCCCACTTCGACGCCTGGGACCGGGTTGCGATCATCCATAACGGGATCATCGAGAATTATTTGGAGCTCAAGCGGGACCTCGAAGCGAAGGGCCATGAGTTCCACTCCGAAACCGATACCGAAGTCGCGGCCCACGTGATCGGCGAAGAATACGCCCAAGATGGCGACCTCGCCGGCGCGGTCCGTCGAGGCGTTCGAAGACTGCGAGGCGCCTATGCCCTGGTCGTCATGAGCAAAGACGACCGCGAACATTTCGTGGCCACGCGAAACGCCAGCCCTCTCGTTTTGGGCCTTGGCGACGGCGAGAACTTCTTGGCCAGCGATATCCCGGCGCTGCTGCCCTATACGCGAGAGGTCGTCATCCTCGAAGAAGACCAGTTTGCCGTGCTCTCCAAAGGGACGATGCAGGTGGTCGATGCCGAAGGCAAGGTCTTGCCGCTTCAGCCGACCCACATCGATTGGGACCTGGCCGCCGCCGAACGGGGCGGCTACGCCCATTTCATGCTTAAGGAGATCCACGAGCAGCCCGAGGTGATCCAGCAGTGCCTCGCCGGACGAATCGACGAGAAGAACGCGATTCGGTTTGAAAACATCTTCAACGAGCACGTCTGGACCGAGATCGACCGGGTCAACATCATCGCTTGCGGAACCGCCTACCACGCCGGCCTGATGGGCAAGGCGATGTTCGAACGGTTGCTCCGCCTGCCCACCGATGTGTTCTACTCCAGCGAGTTTCGCTACGGTGACCCGGTGCTCTCGCCGCGCTCGTTGGCGATCTTCATCAGCCAATCCGGCGAAACTGCCGATTCGGTGGCCGCCCTCCGGCTCTGCAAAGAAAAGCGGATTCGAACCCTGGGCATCGTGAACGTGGTGGGTTCGAACATCGCTCGCGAGTGCGACCGCACGATTCTCACCCAGGCCGGGCCCGAGATTTCGGTGGCCTCCACCAAGGCCTACACCGCCCAGGTGGTGGTGCTGATGCTCTTGGCCCTCTACATCGCTCAAGTCCAAGAAACCCCCGGGGTTCGCGTGCCTGAGCATGTGGCCGCCCTCAAGCTGCTGAGCGAACGAGCAAAAGAGGCGATCGGGTCGGAGGGCGAGGTCGCCAAAGTCTGCGAAGCGATCTTGAATGCCCCCCTCTTCTTCTTCCTGGGGCGCGGAATGGATGCCTACACGGCGCTGGAGGGGGCGCTCAAGATGAAAGAGATCGCCTATATTCCGACCCAAGAATCGCCCGCCGGCGAAATGAAGCACGGGCCCTTGGCGCTGGTCGAAAAGGGTGTCGTCGCGGTCTTCGGGGCCACCGATCCCGCCATCCGCGAAAAGCTGGCGAGCAACATGCAGGAGATCAAGGCGAGGGGCGGCACCGTGGTCGCGATCACTACCGACGACGATCGGGTGGCGGCGCCGGTGGCCGATTATGTTCTTCGGATCCCCTCCGCCGGCCACGACTACATGAACGCGCTCTTGGGCGTTCTCCCGCTTCAGCTTTTGGCCTACCACATGGCGCGGCTGAAGGGCTGTGAGATCGACCAGCCGAGGAACCTCGCGAAAAGCGTGACGGTGGAATGATGCGCCCCCTCGCCTTTTTCGCTAAGCGAAAAGGGAGAGGGGGTTGGGGGTGAGGGTTCATTTTTCGCCCCCCTTTTATGCGCTCACTCCCACTGGAACCGCCGACTTTAGTCGGCGAGTCAGGCGTTCGCGACCAACCGCGCCGACTAAAGTCGGCGGTCCCGGCAAAACCGTTTCCCACCAATTCCCAGGAGAAGTCAAGGGCCGTCTCGAAATGTCCCACTGATGCCCGAACCCACCGGCCAATGGAATGCCCACTGGATCTCTCTCTCCGCCGACCCCCGGGAAGACCTTGGCGTCTTTGGATTCCGCCGAGCTTTCGACCTTGCCGAAGTCCCGACGGAATTGAAGGTCAGGGTCAGCGCCGACCAGCGCTACAAGCTCTACGTCAACGGCGAATTCGTCGGCT
>CAYONY010000040.1:0-2254 GCA_964405415.1 uncultured Fimbriimonadaceae bacterium
GCCTACGAGATGCTCTCAACCAAGCCGGACAATTTTGGCGCCAAGATCCGCCTCGCTCGGGCCCTTTGGGCCAAAGGCATCCGATCCCACGCGGTCGCGATCGCGGATGGCGCGCTTCGCAACGCTCCGGAACAGATGTTCGCCGAAGAGCATCGCATGCTGAGGCAATGGCGGCAAGCGGAAGACGACAGCCCCGGCGTCCAACGGATTCGCTGCATCGATTGCGGCGTGCCCAATGTTCCGGGAGGCATGTTCTGTTCCCGGTGCGGCGCGCCGTTCCTCTTAGATTACGCCCAGGGCAAATTCATGCGTTCGGGCGTAATCCAGCGGGTCACTACCGGATGGATCGCGGCGGTCGCGGCGATGGTCGCCATTCCGAGCGTCGCGTTCGCTTTTCCCCCCATCGTGTCGATCATCGTCATCCCGCTTCTCGTTTTTGTCGGCGGATATTTGCTCTATGCCGCCTTTCGTGATCCGTCTTCGGATAGACGGTGAAGATTCTCGACCGCTATGTGCTTCGCGAACTGGTCGTGCCCTTTCTGATCGGCACGCTCTCGGTGCTGCTGATGTTTCAGGCCAACACCCTGATCTTTCAGCTCAAAACGTTTTCACTGAGCGCCGTCCCCCCGCTTGCGCTGGCTCAGCTCATCCTTTACAAAACGCCTTACTTTTTGACCTGGACTCTGCCCATTGCGATGTCGCTCACGTCGTCGCTGGCGATTTCGCGTCTCGCCCGTGAATCCGAGTTGACCTCGATGCGCGGCGCGGGAGCCTCCATTCTGCGCGTTTGCTACCCCGTGATGGCTTTCGGAGCCTTGGTGGGGGTGGGGCTTTGGTACATCACCGAACGCGTTATGCCGCCTTCGCAAGCCGCGGCTCGCAAGCTGGAGATTGAGCTGAGCGTGCGCGCCACCGCTCCAGAGTTCCGCTCGAATGTGGTGGTGAACCTTCGCAACTTCACCGCCAGCATCGGCTCGGTTTCGCGAGGCCGCGGTTCGGTCGTGCAGCTTTCCCAAGTCCTGCTTTTTGAGCGCCCTCGCGTCGGCGAAGTGGTGATCTATTCGGCGGAGACCGGCGAATATCGCGATGGAATCTGGACGCTCAAAGACGCGATGGGCTGGCATGTGAAAGGCTCCACCCTCACCAAGTTCGTCTCCAAGCAGCGGCCCGTGATCAACGACCCGATCAGCGTGGAATCGCTCTTTTCCCCGCCCACTCAAGAGGAGCAGACCGCCGATCAGCTCCTTAAAGCGATCGGCGAGGGCCGCAAGATGGGCCAGGATACGACGAGCCTCCAGGTGGCTTATCACACCCGGTTTGCCATTCCCGCCACGTGCTTCATCTTTGCCGTCGTAGGGCCGATCTTTGCCGTGTGGTTCTCTCGCGCCGGTGGTTTCGTGGGGGTTTTGCTCAGCATCGTCATCGTGTTTCTGTATTACAACGCCCACATTATTTCGACGGAGATCCTCGGCCGCAACGCCCTCGTGCCGCCCTGGGTCGCGGCGTGGCTTCCCAATTTTGTTTTTGTCGCCTTCGGCCTGATCGCCATTCGGAGGCTGGAATGACGGCGGCCGAAATCGGCGCGCTCGCCGCGGCAGCTTGGGCTCAGATTCAGAATCCGGCCGCCCGACCCTTGGGCGTCGCTCCGATCCCGCTCGAAACTCCCCATGAAGCGGCGCAAGGGAGCCTGCCGGTCCCTCCGACCGCGAGCCCCCGTCCCCAAGGCAATACGGCGCTTGAGCCGACGGGCTCACCGAGCCCGGAGCCTAAGGACGGACGGCTCCCCCCCGGCCAAGAGGGCGGACCGCAGGTCCTGCGCATCCTCTCCGCCGAGCGGTATTTCCGCGACGGGAACACGACAAAGGTGCGCGGGCAGGTCCATCTGCAATTCCGAGGCTACGACATCTATGCGCGGGAGGTGGACTTTCACCACGACACGAACCGGGCGGAGCTTCGGGGCGGGGGCCAGCTCATCGGCCGGGATTCGGTGGTGCTTGGCGAAACGATTGAGGTTGATTTCGACCGAGAAACCTTTCGGGCGGTGCAGGCGGCGGCGGAAGTCCGCCCCGGATTTCTCCAGGGCCGGGTTCTCGACAATGTCTACTTGCGCGGCAAAGAGGCGTGGGGATCCGAGCGCGAGATCTTCGCCCACGACTGCGGGTTGACGACGTGCACCTACGACAAGCCGCATTACGAGCTCGACGCCCGGGATATCGACTTCCGCCCGGGAAAACGGGTGATCCTCCGGCACATC
>CAYONY010000040.1:2264-11928 GCA_964405415.1 uncultured Fimbriimonadaceae bacterium
AAGCTTCATGTGCTGGGCCGGGTCGTGATGCGGATCCCTTATCTCTCGATCCCGATCGACGAGCGCCGGGAAGGCTATACGCCGGAGGTGGGACGGACGCCCGATCAGGGCTACTACATCAAGACGAAATGGGACGTGCCTAGCCGGGGGCAGACCGACCTTCTGGCTTATGTGGACTACTTTGAGAAGCTTGGCCTCGGGTTGGGCGGACGCCTGCGCTACTACGCCTCGAACAGCGAGGGCTACGTTCGCGTCTATGGGCTCACCGGAAGCACCACGAGCCAAGAATTCCAGGTCGGCCACAAGCAGCTCTTGGGGCCGAACCTGTTCCAAATCGAGACGAATCGCCAGCAACGCAACTATCTCAACGCGCCCCAGAACACGATCACGACCATCCGAGGCTCGATGGCCTTTCCCCAAGATCGGAACACGACCCGGCTTTCGTTTTATTCCAGCGAAAACGAAAGCACCACGTTCCAATCCAAGAGCGAGACCTGGTCGATCTCCGATTCGCGCTATTTCACCGACAAGCTGCGGACGAATACCGACGTTTCGTGGGTCAAGTCGAAGTCGACCTTCACCTCTGGCTCCTCGGAGCGCGAACAGGTCGATGTCCGCATGCTCGGCTCCTATGACGTCAAAGAGGCCATCGCCGAAGTCGCCTATCAGCGGTCGATTCCGGTCGGGGAGACCTCGGGGTTCTTCAACGCTTCCGACCGAACGCCGGTACTTTCTCTGCGAACGGAAGATCGCAAGCTTTTTCCGGGCCGCAAACTGCCGGTTTCGTTCCGCTCCGAAGTCTCCATCGGCGAATTCGTCGATCCCGTTCGAAAAGACCAGATCACGCGGACCGCATTCGATCTCTCGTTCAACCGGCCCGACCCCGGACCGAAGCGCTTCAGCCTGGCGTTCGACGGGCGGTTCCGCCAAGGCGTCTACAGCGACGATACGGCTCAATACGCGGTCGCCTATGGCGGCCAGGCCAAGTATGCGCTGGGCTATAACGTGGGGCTGAACCTTCGTTACAATTACTTGGAGCGGCGCGGATTTACGCCCTTGACGATCGACCGGATCGGCAAGACGAACCTGGCGACGATTGATCTGAGCGCGCGGCCGGCCCGCACCTTGCTGGTCGGCGTCCAGTCGGGATACGACTTCCTGCTCGAGGAACGGGGCGAGCCCACGCCATGGCAGCAGGTGGGAATCCGGACCGAGTGGGAGCCCAATTCCTGGTTCATGCTGCGTGCGCTGCCGACGTACGACACCTTTCAAAAGCAGTGGTCCAACGTGCGGCTCGATATGACCTACCGGCCGGGGGACACGTATGTGGCGCTCGGCGCCCGTTACGATGGCGTCCGCAAAGTGTGGGGCGCCGCCAATCTCTTCATCGACGCCCTGAAGTGGGGTCGGCTACGGGCTTCGACGCTGATGACCTACAACGGCTATCTGAAGAAGTTCGAGTCGAGGCACTATTCACTAACTTATGACCTGCACTGCGCCGAGGCGATCTTGCAGGTGATCGAAAACAACGTCGGATTTCGCTCCGGGCGATCGATCGCGTTCTACATCCGGTTGAAAGCGTTCCCGTTCGATACGCCTTTCGGCTTGAACCCCCGCGGTGCGCCGATTGGCACCGCGACCGGTCGAGGCTACTAGCTCGGGGTCACGTCTGGCCGTCCCACCACGAGCGGAGGGCGTGTTCCCAGCTTCCCCGGTAATACGCCTCGAGATAGGGTCGATAATGCTCCCGCCGTCGGGCATAGAAGGCCTTGACTTCGATGAGGTCACCGTTTGCCGCCGACTGAACCCAGCTCGCCCAAACGTCAAGGGCTTCCGCCCCCTTGGCCTCCGCTTCCTTCGCTTGCCCGAGGCGAGGATGCTCGCCAAGGACGGCGTGCGCTTTGGGCGTCGTGACCTCGGGCAGCGTTGCGAGATCGATCGATTGGGGCCGGATGGCCGCTAATTGGGCGGTCTCCCACCTTGCCGCGTGATCCAGCAGGTCGTCGTCCTCGAGCGGCTCCAACGGGGAGGCCGCGAGTACGGCCATACCATGGGGAGCCCTGGAGGCAAGTGAAAAGAGTTCAAGGCTGTGGCCTTGGGCATAGTGGCCGGTAACGACGCAGACCACCTTGAACCCGGCTCGACCCAGTCCGAACAAAGTTTGCGAAACGATGCCCACAAACGTCTCGGTGGCAACGTCCAGGGAGAACGGATGGGGCAACGTTGTCATTGGATGCCATAAGCAGGGGAGGAGCACGCCGCCGACCTTTGCCTGAAGCCGCTCGGCAAACGCCTCGGCGGTCATCCCATCCAGGCCGAGCGGCAGGTGGGCGCCATGCCATTCGAGGGCGCCGATCGGCCAGATCGCAACCGGATTTTCGCGAATCGCGGCCTCTAATTGGTCGGGGCGAAGCTCCGCGTACCGCATCTAACCCTCATTCGGCGTTTTGACGAAACGATCGCGGATGGCGACGCCGATGAGCAGAACGCACGCTCCAATCGCCAGGTAACGAAAGACGTCGACGCCGGGAAACCGGTCCGGGTGGGCGGGCAAAACGAGCTCGGCGCGAAGCGGTACCGTCTTCTTGGTTTCCGCTTCGGCCACCACGCGGCCCTTCGCATCGATCGCCATGCTATAGCCCAATGGGGCCGCCCGTACGACGGGGACCCCGGCTTCGACCGCGCGAAAAACGGCCGAGGTCCGCAACTGGTCGGGCGCCGGGGTGCCGATGTACCAATCGTCGAGCGCCATGATCGCCAAGAGCTGGACGTCGTTCTTGGCTTGGGCGCTTGCCACGTCCGGAAATACCCCTTCGAAGCAAAGCATTGGTCCGACGCGGATGTCGCCGACCGTGATCGAGGAGACCTTTTCGCCGGGCACGAGGTCGCCGGTCGGCAGCTTGAAGGCGTCGAGGAAGGGCATGAAGCTCCGGCCGGGAACGTATTCGCCAAATACGACCAGCCGCGTCTTATCCGCCGACTTCCAGGTTCCATCGTAGGCGTAAGCCGATTGGTAGGTGGGGTTGGTGCCGCGCTGGCCGCCGAACAGCAGATTCACGCCGCCCTGCGTGCCAAACGGGATCGCGGGCGGAAGCCCATCCCCACCCCGCACGAGGCCCTCGGGAAGCACCAGCAGCTTGGAGCCGTTAATCATCGCCGTCGCGCGAAGCGACTCCACGACCGGACCGATCTGGTTGCGAACGGTGTTTCGATCGCCGAAGGCCAGGTCGAGCCCAAGCTGGCCGACCGTTATGGGCGTTTTGGCCCCCACCTCTTTGTTCGAGAGCCGCATCGAGGCGCCGAGGCCCAATAGGACGAGCACGGCGGCCATCTCGCGAACCTTTCCAAAGCCTTCGCCGGCGAGCATCCGGGCGACGACGACGTTGCCCAGGGCCACCCAAGCCGAAACGAGGAAAATACCACCGACCCATGCGAGTTGGATGAGGGCGGGGTAGGGCCACAGCGGGGTGCCCATGTGGCCCCAGGGGAAGGCGAGCCCCGGGCAATAAGCGCGGAACACTTCGATTCCGGCCCACACGACGGGGATCAGCCAGGGCCACTTGCGGCGCCAGCAAACGTGGATCAAAAAGCCGCACAGCCCAAAGTAGAACATGCCGATGAGCGAGGCGAGGGTGACCGGAACCAAGCTGAGGCCGAAGCTTTGGGTCCATCGCATCACGAGTGGCTGTAGCCAATGCATCTGGAATCCAATGAAAAGAAAGCCGAATACCAGTCCCGATTTGAACGCGCCTTTGCCGGTGGTTTCCCGAAGGGAAGCGATCCACGGCGCCAAGGCAATGAAGACCAGCAGCCCGAGGTTCAGCGGCGGAAACGCAAGCGCCACCAAAAGCGCGCTCAGGATCGCCGGCCAAGCCCTAACGAGAGACGCCATCCAAGCTCCCGCTCAAAGCCGACTCGCCTTCGAGATGTGAAGTGTCGGCGTAGCGAACCAGGGTGAAAAGGCCATCCGGACGACGATGGAGTTCGGTCACGCTCGCGTTGCCGAAGCGAAAGCTCTTGGCCGATTCCAGTGCTCCCCGAAGCAATTGGGCGAGGAAGAGCGAGGCGGTCCCGCCGTGGGTGACGATCGCCGCGGGCGCGTCGCCGGCTTCCAGCTCTGCTCGGAGCGGAGCGATGCGTCGCCAGACCATTTCGAGCGACTCTCCTCCGGGAGGCTGAGTCCGCGTTAGGAAAGGATCCTCGGGGCCGGCCAAGGCCCGAAAGAGCCGATTGAATTCGGGATAGAGGAGGCCCTCCCATTCGCCCATGCTGCGTTCGCGCAAACGAGCATCCAGAAGGAGCTGCCCGCCCGTCGCCCGGGCGACGGCTCGAGCGCATTCGGCGCTGCGTTCAAGGTCGCTGGAAAAAACTCGGGCCACTTGGCCCTTTTGGAACGCGGCGCCAAGCCGCGCGGCTTGCTCTCGGCCGGTGGCGTCGAGCGGAACATCGGTGTGGCCCTGGGCCCGTTCGCTCAGGTTCCATTCGGTCTGGGCGTGGCGGACGAGATAGAGGCGCACGGCGAGATTATGGCAGGGGCTAGACCTCCCAGGGCTTGACCTCGCCGCGTTCTCCTCCTTCAGAATCTAGCCTTATGCTGCCAAGCTTGACCAGCGCCGGATGGGCCGGCGGCACGGCGGCGGCGCGAACGCGCAGCATCGGAAACGCCAATTCGTCGACGATCCCCATCGCGAAATCCTCTCCGTTCCCTCGGGAAAAGGCACAGAGCAGGCCCTCGTAGGACTGGCCGGAAACGACGATTGCTTTGGTTGCGTGGACGGCGTCCAAAGCGCGAGAGATCTCGACGTCGCCGACCGCTTCATTGGAAACGACGAGCAGGGTGCTCCCCGCCACTTCGGCATGTTTTGGATCGCCAAAGCCATAGCGCTTAAGGTTCTCCAGGGGGATCGGAACCCCACTGCCCAAGCGCGAACCCGAGATCGCGACGCGTCGCAAGTCGATCTCGTGCGGTTCACAATCTTCGAGGAGGGTGAGCCAGCGCGCGCGTCTTGCTCCAGCCCGAACCGAGGCAGGAGGAGGCTCGCTAACGTCCATTTCGGACGGCACGACCGGCCATCCGTGGGCCTCAAGGTGAGTGCGTCGGTCTTTCAGCCAAGTTTCGGGGCCAACCGTTTCGACGAGCAGCCGTAGCGCCTGAAGCCGTAACGGCCCGGGGCGATAGGGAAACCCTTCGACGACCAGGTCTTCGGCCGCATCGGCAAGCAGCGCTGACGCGGCGGTAAGCACGACATGGGGCGCGCGCATGGGGTCGAGCGAGCCCACGAACCGCCACGCTGTGCGTTTGCCATCTCGGAACCGCGCGACTTGGCCCGGCAGGCCGAATTCGGAACTCGCTGGGTCGAGGCAGAGGACCTCTCGGCCCTCGAGGTTTTCACGCAGCCAGTCGCGCCAAACGCCGGTCGCCGACCCGGTGAGAAGGGTTCGAGGCATTGTCGCTTAAGAATTGTGCTCGACCGGGCCAAGGTCCTTCCTGGACGGGAGTTTGTGGCGTGGCATGAGATTCGGAGCGCCCTCAACCCCACGCGCCAGGATTGAGCGGCCGTCGGCTTTTGCGCCTTTGCCTTACGGCGACGCGCCCTTGCCTGAAACCCGGCGAGACCTTCGGCATGCTCACGACTTCTTCCTTGCCGATACGAATTCCGCCAATTCCCCGAATCGGGGTTCAGGATCGCCCGCAGCCTCCGATAATCAGACCAGAAACTCGATTCTGGAGCGATCCCTTTGGCCTACCAACGCATGACGCAGGAATATCAGAAGTCCGCCGTGAACGGCGCCTCCCCCCTTCAGCTCATCATCATGCTTTACGATGGGGCGCTCAAGTTCATGCAGTCTGGCAAGGCCGCGATGGCCGAAGGCAACCGCGACGCCCAAAACGCAAGCCTGCAGAAAGCCCAAAAAGTCTTGATGGAGCTGATGTCCTGCCTCGATATGAAGCAAGGCGGCGAGATCGCCAAAAACCTGCTTTCGCTCTACAGCTATGTCTTGAATGAACTGGTCATGGCCAACATGGCGGACGATCCCGACGGAGTCGACCGAGGCATCAAAGTCCTGACTGACCTTCGCGAAAGCTGGCGGGAAATCCAGACGGCGCTCCGCCCCGCCCAGGAGCCTCGCCTTGCCGCATGACCCAGCGCCGGTGCTCGCCGAGCGCCTTTTGATTCTCACGCTTGCGCTGGCCCAGACCGAGGATCAGCCGGAGATCGATGCGCTCCTGGACGAGCGCCAGCGAACGCTCGACGCGCTGGCCGATGCGGAGCCCACTCCCGCGCTGATGAGCAAACTCACCCAGGTGATGCAGGCCGAACGCGCGGCGCTCCAGCGCTTTGCCGAGGTGCGGGCCCAAGCGGTGCGCTCCATCGATCGAAGCCGCGCGGGCCGACGCTTGCCGTCGACCTATGCTCGTCCCGGCGTTTCCAGCCGGCTCTTCGACGGCGCGAGCTAATATCGCACGCGAAGCGTCGCCACGTCCAGTTTGTACGCAAAGGGCAGCGGTACGCCGATGTTTCGTCCCGACCGTTGCGGCGAAAGGCCGCGAACGACCACTTTCACTTCTCCAGTCGACGAGACGAAACGCGGAAGCGGCGCGGGCGCCGTCGCATCGTTTTTGACATCGGACCCCGGTTTGACGCTGAACGACGAGAACTGCACATATTTGCCCGCGTTCCAATCCCAGAGCCACACCATGCCGGTCAGCGTGGTCGGGACCGAAGATTCCGTCCGCACAACGATGCCTTTGGGGTTTCCACGCGAACGGTCGGTTTGATAGGTGAACTCGTAGGCGGCCACTTGGCCCACTTTGCTGATGTTCACCGAGCCGAGGCTCGCGTAGACGTTGTTGCTGGTGAACACATCGCCGAGGGCCCCGGCGAGGCCGACGCCTTGGGTGGCCGGATTGGTAAAGGGGTCGACGTAGATGCCCATCGCGGTCGCCTCGTGATCGATGAACGATCCGCCGGGATTGATGTCGGAGATCGTCATTTTGCTGATCTCGGTCGTCCAGTTGCCATTGGCCTGGCCGAGCATCGCGACGTTCCAGAACGTGAGCTCATCCACCGGATCGACTTCCATCGCGAAATAATCGCCCCAGCGGTTGCCACCGGGCGAGCCGTAGGTCGGGCCGAGGCTGCTCTTGACCAGCTGGGGGGCACTCATGAAACCCGGCGCATCGCCGATGAGCCGTCCGCTCACCACGATGTCGGCGACGATCGACGCGCTGCTGCGCGTGTAAACCAGCGCGATGTCCCCCACCGAGTTCACCCCGATGCCGGGCATGTGGAAGTGCTGGCCCGAGGTGCCGATGACGTTGCCGGATTGGGCGAGCGAGGGCGGCGCATTCGGGAAGCCGTTCGTGTTGATCTCATACCAGCGCACCATATTCCGGTTATCGCCGGGCGAAACCGCGACGTGGTGGGTCGTGACAATTTTGCCCGCCCGGTAGTCGGCTTCGAAAAGGCGTCCATCGAAGCGGTCGAAGGCATGGCCGGACGTCGAAATCGGGTTGACCGAGGACGGGGTCCACGAGGGAATCGTCAGGTTGGCCTGGCTGATCGCGGGGGTTCCGGTCAGATTGGTCACCGCATAGAGCGTAAGCGACGAAGTGGTGTTGGCCTGGGAGACCATGTAGATCTTGTCGACGGTGGGATCGAACGTGTGGCAAACCTGCGCGCTCCGGTTGCCGGCCAAGAGAATCTGGTTTGCCGAAGCAGGCGCGCCGCTCAAGAGGGGAGTTTTCGGAACAACAATTGCTTGGACGCCCGGGAAGCCCGACGTAAATCCGAACATATTCCCGCACACCACGATTGCATCTTTGTTGCACCCAAAGCCGGGGTAATCCATCCACGATGCGTTGCCGTTTACGGTGAGCTTGGCTTCAAACCGATACTTGTGCCAGGTGCCGTTCGGGTCGCTGTCGTCGGAGACCGCAACCAGCGCTTTGCTGGTCTGGGTCGCATCATCAAGCTCCAGCGCAACCACAAAAAACCGGTTCGTGTTGCGATCGTAAAAGCACTTCGGGTCGAACACAAACTGGAACGGGTTCAGTGATTCGAAAAACCCTTCCGCCGCGCCGGGGAGCGGCTCCATTCCCACTTGGAACTGCTTGACTCCGGTGTTCTTGTCGAACCAGGCGATATCGGTGTTGACGACCTGAACGACGTGGCCGGGACCGACCGCGATATTAGGATCGGCCGGCGTCCATCCGGTCGCCGTGATGCCGGGGAACCGGGCCTGGACCGCGCCGCGCTCGATCGTGTCGGAGTTGGTGCCGACCGGAAGCGTATTGGGTTCCTCGATCGGAGGCGTGGGGAATTGGGGGTTGCGCGGGGTTGGCGCGCCGATGCGAAAGGTCGGCTGAATCTGCGGAAACCACCGGAAGCTCGATTCGCTGACCGCGCGAACGCCTTTTTGAGTCGCGACCGGGACGTGGCGCGTGATCTGGCCATAGGCAAAGGCCATCGACGAGGAAAGCAGGATCGTGGCGAAAAGACGCATCGTAAGCCCCCCAAAGGCAGCGAACCGAAACGAAAGTCCGGTGCGACCACCTCATTATGAAGACTTTCGTCATGCCCGCGATCGTTCGCCCGATGCGGTAACCTTTTGGCGATGCTGCACGTCGATCGGCATGAAGCGCTGTCCACCGCTCGGGAGCGGCTGGACGCTATTGGGGTGCATCTTTGACCTGCCTCAACTCGAGCGCCAGATAGCCCAACTTGAAGCCAAATCCGCCGAACCGGGTTTTTGGAACGATCCCGCCTCCGCCAATCGCGAACTCCAGCGACTTTCGCGCCTGCGCGACGTCCAGCAGCCGTTCGCCAAGCTCCGAAAGACCGTCGAGGACGTTCTGGAGATCTATGAAATGGTCAAGGCGGATCCGAGCGACGAGATCGCCAAAGAAGCCGACATGATGGCGGATCAGGTGTTGCGCGACCTTGACGCGTACGAGCTGCGTACGCTGCTGAGCGGGGAACACGATGGTCGCAACGCGCTGGTCGAAATCAATGCGGGCGCCGGCGGTTCGGAAGCTTGCGATTGGGCCGCGATGCTCCTTCGAATGTACGAAAGATGGGCGCAACGGAGGGGCTTCAAGTTGGAGATCCTTAGCGAAACCCCGGGCGACGTCACCGGGTTCCGTTCGGTGAACATGATGGTTTCCGCGCCGAACGCGTACGGCTACCTCAAAGCCGAAAACGGGGTCCATCGGCTTGTTCGCATCTCGCCCTTCGATGCGGCGGCGCGACGGCACACCTCGTTCGCCAAGGTCGAAGTGCTGCCCGAGATCGAGGAGACCGAAGTGAACATCGCGCCGGACGATTTGAAAGTGGAAACGCTCCGAGCGGGCGGCGCGGGGGGTCAGCATGTCAACAAAACGGAAAGCGCCGTTCGCATCACCCACCTTCCCACCGGGATCGTCGTCCAATGTCAAAACGAGCGCAGCCAGCACAAGAACCGGGCGAGCGCGATGGCCGTGTTGCTGGCGCGGCTTTCCGTGTTGGAACGTACTCAGGGTGAAGCGCGCATGAAGCTGCTTAAGGGGGATTCCGGTCCCGCCGAATGGGGCCGCCAGATTCGCAGCTACGTGCTTCAGCCCTATACGATGGTGAAAGACCACCGGACGGCCTTTGAAACCGGAAACACCCAGGGCGTGCTC
>CAYONY010000040.1:11938-17058 GCA_964405415.1 uncultured Fimbriimonadaceae bacterium
TTCCTTCGGCAGAAGCCAAGCGAGGATCAATACGTCGAATAATCGAGTCGAACTTTTGGGCTCGCATGGGAGTATCTGACAAAGGATGAGGTGGCGCGTGTGATTTCGATTTTTTTGGCGGCGGCGTTGCTTCAAACTCCCGCCAAGCCGCCGGTGGCTCGACCCACTGGACCCTCACTGGGCCCGACGCTTCCCTCGGGATGCAACGAGGCGCTGCTCACGATGAACCTCAAAGTTCAAGAGCGGCTCGCCGTCGGCGACTTTGAGGGGGCAAAGAAGCTCTATCGGCTCATGCCGAAGAAGGATTTCACGATCGCCTGGGATGAAGCGTCCATTCCGGCCAACCTGCGGCCCTCGTTTGCCGCCGCGCGCGACAAGGTCGTCCAAGCCTGGCAACATAACTTTTCGGGGGCGAAAATCGAGGTCGTCCCCTACAAGAAAGGTATGACGCCGGCCCCCCAATTGGCCATCTCATTTGTCGAAGGAATCCCGCCTCGTGAGGGCGATCCCTTTCCACCCGGGGCGGCCATGTTCTTTTCGGAGGATCCGGCCGAACCTCGGCTGGAGTATGTGATCAGCCGCACCCGGGGCAATCCCCCGGCCGCCACCGATTACGTGGACATCCATAACGAGATCGCGCATGCGCTGGCCCAGTACTCGGGAATCGAAAGATCGCCGATCCCCGGCAGTTTCGGGTTTCGAAC
This sequence comes from uncultured Fimbriimonadaceae bacterium, assembly GCA_964405415.1. Lineage (GTDB taxonomy): Bacteria > Armatimonadota > Fimbriimonadia > Fimbriimonadales > Fimbriimonadaceae > CAYONY01. The sequence continues at coordinate 12,643 of CAYONY010000040.1, forward strand.
CGATCAGCCGACCACTCGATTGAACACCCCGAGCAATCACGATCGGCTTCAGGTGCAAGCCATCCTCGACGCGAGTTCCCTCTTGGCCAAAAGCCTGATGAAGCAGGAGAAAATCGCCGTTGCCCGCCCCAAGCTGCATTTTGATCCGGCGGAATTCGAACTGGGGACCGCGATGCAAGGGACGGTCGTCCGCTTCAAACTTCAAGTTTCCAACTTGGGAACGGGGCCGCTCGTCGTCCGAGCGATGCCGGATTGCACGTGCGTGAGCGCGGCGCGCGTCTCGCCGATCGAGCCGGGCGAAACCCGCCTGATCCAGGGCCAAGTGGACCTGCATGACGTGATCGGCTTCGTCGACAAGAATCTGATTCTCTTCTCGAACGATGCGGAGAAGACCAGCACTCCGATTCCGGTCCGAATCCGATCGAAGCCGCTCTACCGTTTCTTGCCGGAGAACGACGGCAACGTCCTCATGAATCCGGGCGGCGCCAAAACCAAAATCTTTATGCTCATTCCGGACGAGGCCAAGCTCAAGCCGCTTCAGGCTCGATTTGATGGCATTGAGGCCAAAGTGACCTTCCGGCCGTGGTCGGGGACCCTGGCCGATCCTGACCTCAAAGAGCCGGCGATGCCGCGAAAAGGCTTTGTCTTCGACGTCGACATCAGCGACCGCATCGCCTCGGGGCGGTCCACCGGCACGATGTGGGTGCAGACGGACAACGCCGACTATCGAGAAATTTACGTCAACCTCTTTGTGCAGCAGGGCATCGTCGCGTTGCCGGACCAGATTCGATTGGGCGAAATCCCGATGGCGCCTCGCCGAGCGGCCTTCCTCGTGAGCCGGCCCGGCAAGCCGTTCCGGATTACCAAAGTCGAGGCCGACACGCCGTTCCTAGCGACCACGATCCAGCCGGTGCGCGAAAACTGGGAGTACCGGATCACCGTCCAATTCGACGGCAAAGCGCCTCCCGGCATCCTGAAGGCCACGCTCTCCGTCCACACTGACGATCCGGCTCAACCCGTGTTGACGATTCCCTACCACGCGATCGTGCAATGAAAGGGGGCTGGAGCGTGCTGTTGGCGGCGGGCCTCTTCTCGGGCGGGCTCGCCTCGCTGCCCCAAGCGGAGCCTCACGTGCTCGTCCTGATGGGCGACAGCGGAGGGTATCTCTCCCCATGTGGCTGCACGAAGCCGATGACCGGCGGGATCCGCCGAAGGGCGGCCGCCGTACGGGGCCTGACCCAAGGGCGATTGGCCACCGTGCTTGAGAACGGGGGGTTGGCGTCGGGTCTGGGCCGCCAGGACCACCTGAAAGCAGAAACTCTGGCGGAGGCGCTGCGCCAGATGGGCGTCACCGCAATCGCGCTGACCGACCAAGAAGCCCGCTTGGGCTCCGGGCTCATCGAATCGATCCGTAACCTCGCCGGCGAGGTACTCGTCCAGAGCAATTTGGCCGAATCCGCCACGAATCCGATCGCGCGCTTTGTCGCTCACGGTCCGTTTCTAATTGGCGCGGTGGGGGTCGGGACGAACCGGATCGCCGCCGCCACCGGGGAGCGCGCCGTATCCAACGAGGCGGCGGCTCGGGCGTTGGTGGAACAGGCCGCCGAACTTGGCAAAGCCCCGATTCTCATGCTCGCCGATGGGTTCCAAGAAGCGGAGCGATTGGCCCGGGCGGTCCCGGAGCTGAGACTGATCCAGTTTCGAAGTACGGCGCGGCCGGACCGTCAGGCGCGACGCCTTGGCAAGACGCTGTTGGTAAGCCCGGGCGAAAAGGGCAAGCATGTTCTCCGCCTCCTTTTTGCGGAAAACGAGTTCAAAGGCTACGCCGCGATCGAGCTCTCGCCCGAGTTCACCGACGATCCCACCGTTTCGCGAACGTATCGACGGTACTTGGACCGGGTGGACGAAGAGCGCCTCCTCGACAAACTGCCGCGCACGCCGGGCCCCACCTTTGCCGGCAATGCCAAATGCGGCTCGTGCCACGCGGCCGCTTTTCGGAAGTGGAAGCAGTCGGCGCATGCCGGAGCCTTGCGAACGCTCATCGACGACCGCCACGGAACCGACCCCGATTGCGTCGGGTGCCACGTCGTGGGGTTGGCCAAGACCACCGGCTATCGAAGTGTCGCAAAAACTCCCCAACTGGCCAATGTCGGGTGCGAAAGCTGCCACGGCCCGGGTGCCGCCCACGCCGCCAAACCCAAGCTCAAAATGGGCCGAGTCGGCGCTCGGGCGTGCGCTTCATGCCATGTCCCCGATCACAGCCCCGGCTTCGAATTCCAGAGCTATTGGCGCAAGATCGCCCACTAGCGTCGTTCGACGTTCACCTGATCGACTTCCAGCGTCGTGCCCGAATTCGTGCCCTGGACCTCGATCACCAAGTACATCGTGCCTTCCGGGTCGATGTGGTTCGGCGGCCGCGAGAGCTTCAATCGGAAGTTACGCCAATCACTCGAGATCGGACCGGAGTAGAGTTGGGTGAACGACCCGTAGGGATAGGAATCGGTCGACCAGTTGTAGAGCAGGATTCGTTCCGTACCTTCGGTCGCGCCGGGATAGCGTCTTCGAAGATTGAGCTGGCCGCCGGTGAAAGGCAAGACCTTGCGAAGCGCCCCTTCGAAAAGGATCTCGCCGTTCGAACGGCGGGTGACGGTGACCACTTGGCCATCTGCGCGCAACATCGCGTCGAAGCCTCCGCTCAACGAGGCGCCCTCGGTCGAGGCTTCCACAACCGGGTACGTGAGGGCTTTGATCGTCGAGCGGACGATCTCGCCTACCAGGACGCCATCGACCCAGACTTGGACGGTCCCACCTCCGGCGGGGAGCACCACATCGACCCAATCTCGGGTCTGCTCGAGCAGGGTCGCGACATTGGCGCCAAAGCGAACCTCAACAACGCGGGGCGGCTGGAAGCCGCGGCCATAAATTCGGGTTCGGTGGTAACCGACCGGGGGCGGCGGATCGTTGAGGCTTACCCCGATCGGCGTCATATAGGAGAGCCGGGGCGCTTTGGGCGGCGCGGGGCTCGCCAACGCAAGCAGCGCCGCATCGGCGCGGATCAGCCCGTAGTTGGTCCATTCGCCGAAAGGGTTCTGGATCGTCGGGGTTCCGGTGTCTTCGATCGCGTTCCGAACTTGACTGACCGTCGCGAGCGGATCGGTTCCGAAAAGCAACCCCGCAAGTCCGGCAACGTGCGGGCAGGCGCCGCTCGTGCCTCCGAAGCCTTCCGTATAACCGCTGCTGCCGATGGAGGTGGACCGCAAGTTCGTCCCCGGTGCCGCGACGTCAACCCAAGAACCGAAATTCGAGAATCCCGCTTTAAGCAGATTGGTGCCTAGCGCGCCGACGCTGAGCGAATTCTCATAAGCGGCCGGATAAAAAGGCAGGATCGAGTTATCGTTGCCCGCCGCCACCACCGGGAGTACGCCGTGGGCTGCGAGGTAATCCACCGCGTCGCGTTCGGATTGGCTCACCCGATCCGAAAAGAAGCTGCAGGAAACGACTTTGGCGCCATTTGCGGCCGCGTAAAGGTAGGCCGGCACGTTCGCCGAGTCGTAGAAGTATCCGGAGTCGATCGAGGCTTTGAGGCACATGATCCGCGCTCGTGGCGCGACGCCGGTCACGCCGATCGAGTTGTCCTGAACCGCGGCGGCCAATCCCGCGCAGGCCGTGCCATGGCCATGAACGTCGTTCGGCAAAGGGTCGCCGTAGCCGAAGTCATAGCCATGGATATCGTCGATGTAGCCGTTCCCGTCATCGTCGAGGCCGTTGCCGTCGATCTCATCCTCGTTCGTCCAGATGTTGTCGGCCAGGTCAGGGTGGTCCCATTTGACGCCGGTATCCATGATCGCAATGATCGCACCTGGCCCGCCAAAGGATTGGTCCCATGCGACATCGGCGCGGACCGCGCGCATGTGCCACATGTCGGGCCACATCGCATCGTTCGGATCGTAGGCCAGGCGCGCCGCCCGATCGACTTCGACGAGGCGGACGCCCGAGGCTCTTCGAAGGGCCGCCATCGCCTGGCGATGCGTTCCGGTCGGAATGGACACCACCGCCCAGTCGATCTGCGGCATTCGCCGGACAATGCGATAGCCGGAAAGGGCGGTGGCCTTCGCCGCTCGGCCCGGCTCGAGCTTGACCATCAGTTGGCTTGGGTGGCAGAGCACGCCGTTCAGATCGAACGGTTCCGGCGTGCGAACGGCAAGCGAAAGGAGCAGACCTAACATCGAGAAAAACCCCGGTTAAAAGGATAGCAAACCTCTCGGCAAAGCGCCGTACTGGGATTCATTTGGAGGTATGGATTCGGCGGGCTTCCGAATGCGCCAAACTCAGGGTCAGCTCTATGGAAACGCTCGAACCCACCGGCCGCCTTGTGACCCTCAAAGAGGTCAAGGCCAATCCCAAAGTCAAAAAGCT
>CAYONY010000040.1:17068-19221 GCA_964405415.1 uncultured Fimbriimonadaceae bacterium
TGGCGCGAACGAAGTCATGCGGGCGATGGGTTACACCGAACACGGGCATCGCCACGTGGGCGTGGTTTCCAGCATCACGCGCTACATCATGGAGAACCTGAAGGCGCCCCCCCGCGAAACCGAGCTCGGACAGATCGCGGCGTATCTCCATGACATCGGCAATGTGATCAACCGGATCGACCACCCGATCTCGGGCGCGAACATCGCCTATCACATCCTCAACGAAATGGAAATGCCCCCTGAGGAGATCGCCCCGATCCTCGGCGCAATCGGCAACCACGAGGAATTGGCGGGGACGCCGGTGAGCACGATGTCGGCCGCGCTGATTCTGGCCGACAAGAGCGACGTCCATTTCAGCCGGGTTCAAAATCCCATTCTGGAGTCGTTCGACATTCACGACCGCGTCAACTATGCGGTCCAGAAGAGCCGGATCGAGATGAACGGCGATGGCCACCACATCGAGCTCGTGCTCGAAATTGACTCAAGCTATGCCACCGTGATGGAGTACTTCGAGATCTTTCTCTCGCGAATGGTGATGTGCCGCCGCGCCGCCGACACCTTGGGCTACCAATTCATCCTGAAGGTCAACGGCACCGCGTTGGGATAGGAGGGTTAAGCCAAAACCAAGCGGGCCGGAGCTTTTGCTCCGGCCCGCTTTCGCTTTGCAAGAAGATCAAGCTTACTTGCGGCGACGTCGGATCACCGCGAGGGCGCCCACGCCCAAGACGGCCAACGTGGCCGGCTCGGGAACTGCGCTGTATTCGCCATCGACGCGCCAGCCACCGATGTTGCCGGTGTCGCCGGTCGCGCTGTCGCGAGCAAACAGGGTCCAGGTGCCGTTCGGATCGAGGCCGTTAAACACGGAGCCGCTCGAAAGCACGGTGTTGTTGCCAAGCGCTACGCCGGTCTCGGCGACTTGGTGGGCCGCTCGGTAGGCGCCGCTGGGAAGCACAAACGCGCTGGTCTGGCCGTCGAGCGCCGCTTCGAGCGTGGTCGCCGAAACGACATCGAACACGTAGTTTCCGCCAAGATCCGAGTCCTCGCCGAACGTCGCGCTCTCCGTCGCGCCGCCGCGAGGCCGCTGGAACAAGGTGAACCGGAATCCGCCGTACTCCAGGTGAATCTGGACGTCGCCAACCCATGTGTGGGTCGTGTTAAACAGCGAAACCGATCGAATTCCCGTGATCAGGCCGGGGGCCCCGGAAAACACGCCGGAAGACGAGTTCACGGCATTGTCCGCGATGACAATCGCGCCGCCGGTGGCCGAAAAAGTGGCTGCCATCGACGATGCGGACACCGCGAAGGCCGCCAAAAGGGTGATCTTCTTCATCTACTCCTCCACAAGTACAAATCGCTTCAAATAATCTGAAGCTAACAATCCTCTAATTCGAGATGGTCTACTTTACAACAGTTTAAGGCGAATTGGAAGGCGGCAAGGACAATTCCCGGTAAAAGTATGGGCCGTGCTTTCGGACGCTTGGGGCGAAAACGGCCGTGCCGCTCCTGCGGGTACAATCTCGCCCTTGCCCTGCCCTGTTTTGGGGCCGAACGGACCAAAGGGAACTCATGAACAACCGAAAATACGAAGCCATTTACATCGTCCGCCCCGAAATGGGGGACGGCGACGTCCAGAAGATCGCCGATCGCTTCAAAACGCTGGTGGAAGAGAAAGGCGGCACCGTCGAATCCGCCGGGAAATGGGAGAAGCGAAAGCTGGCCTACGAGATCGACGGCCACAAAGAAGGCAACTACGTTCTGATGAACTTTGAGGCGGGCGCCGCCGTGCCCCACGAACTGAGCCGGCTTCTCGGCATCAACGACGACGTGATCCGGCATCGGATATTCAAAGTCGAGGCCTAGAGCTTTCGTCGTGCCCAGGCGCTTTTCAGGCTGTTCGCGGCGCGCGAATTGACGTCGAAAGCATCGCCGGATGCATCCGGCGCTTCTAAGTTCTTGCCGTTTCTTGGCGATTCTTGCTCGGTCGGCATCGTTCGCCTCTCGCCACCAGCCACTCGCCACCTGCCCCTCCGACCCTCTGCCCCTTGCCACTCTCGCCTCCCCCTTGGTGTAAAGTGACGACATGGTGAACCGAGTCGTCCTCATTGGCCGCCTGACGCGTGACCCCGAGCTGCGCACGACCACGACCGGCAAAA
>CAYONY010000041.1:0-18799 GCA_964405415.1 uncultured Fimbriimonadaceae bacterium
GGAGCGCCCCTGGTTGACGAATCCCCGATTCGCTACCTTGCAACCTCAAACACATTCCTTGCCGTTTCCTGAAGCCGGATCCGCGCCAGCATTGCCGGAAGGTGCTCCGCCAGATCGTCCCAGATGCGCTGCACCACGACCTCCGAAGTCGCGATCCGCCCCGCAAACTCCGGCAAGTCTTCGCTCAGGTTCCGGTGGTCGTACCGGTCCACGATCCGCTCCTCGACCACCCGATCCAGCGCCTCCAAGTCGACGAGCATCCCCGACCGCGCGTCCGGCTCGCCCGCCACCGTCACCTCGAGCACATAGTTGTGCCCATGCCCGGCCCGGTTGTTGCACTTGCCATACAGTTCAAGGTTCTCCGGTTCCGAAAGCGTTGGGTTGTGCAGCCGGTGGGAAGCCGCGAATTCATACGATCGCGTCAAGGTCATGGTCCATTCCTCGTTCTTCAGTTCCAATGCGCCCCAAAGGAGAGGGGTCTCAAAAAGGGTCAATCGGTCGAGCTGGGTGCCTTCCGGCACTGGTCCGATCCGGCCGCGAATGTAAAGCAGCAGGTTTTCAAGCGAAGGCGCACGCTCGGCGAATTCGGGGATCTCGTCGTTCAGGCTCCGTTGGTCGAGGTGCGCCACGACACGCTCCTGAAGGATCGCGTCGATGTCTTTGATGTTGACCACCATCCCGGTCTCCGGCCGCACCGCCCCCGAAACGCCGACCTCCAAGACGTAGTTGTGGCCGTGGTTGAAAGGGGAGGCCCACCGCCCAAAAAGGGCCCGATTCTCGCTCTCGGAAAGTGAGGCGAGCCAATAGCGGTGGCCGCTGGAGAAGCTCACTCGCCGAAGCAATCGAACAGTCTGCAGTTTGTCGTTCATCCTAAGAGCGGGCATTTTGGGGATTTCACGCAAAGGCGCAAAGAACAGAAGAGTCGCAAAGCTGACTTATCTTGGTCCGTTGTCTCTTGTCCATCCTTTCTCCTATCTCCTTTCTCCTTTCTCCTTTGTCCCTTCTCCTCACATCCTCACTCCTCACTCCTCACTCCTCACATCCTCACTCCTTTCTCCTCACTCCTTTCTCCTCACTCCTCACGCCTCACGCCTCACGCCTCACCCCTGCCGTCCCCGCCAAGGCCTTCCCAGCGCCGCCGGCGCCGACGCAGCCTGCCGCCCAAATGCCAACACGAGCAAAGCCGCCAAGTAAGGCATCGCCACCAAAAGCTGGTAGGGCGCGGCCACCCCCTTGGCCTGGAGCAGATACTGTAGCGAATCCAAATAGCCCACCAGCAGACACCCCGCCAACATCAGCCCCGGACGCCATCGCCCGAACGTCACCATCGCAATCGCCATATAGCCCCGTCCTGCCACCATATTCTCCCCGAAGGAGCCAACGATCCCTACCGCTAAATACGCTCCGCCCAGCCCCGCCAATGCGCCGGCGATCAAACTCGCCCCCAAGCGAAGCCGGGCCACCGAGAATCCGGCCGATTCGGCCGCCGCCGGATATTCGCCGCACGTCCGCGCCGCCAGGCCCCACCGCGTACGGGCCAAGAGCCAGGCCATGGCCGGCACGCCGGCCAGCGCCAACACCATCACCAGGTCGATCCCCTCGATGCTGGGGACCTTGGGCACGCTCAAAAGCTTGCCGGTCTCCCCAAAACGGGCTCGAAAAACCACGCTGGTCAACCCCAAAGCAAACAGCGTCGCCGCCGTGCCCGCCACCACTTGATCGGCGGACCAACGCACCGCCATTGCGGCCACCGGCAAGGTCACCAACACGCCGGCGGCCACGCCCGCCGCCAGCCCAAGCCAGGGGCTGCCCGAATCGCCGGCCACCAAGGCGCCCGCCAGGGCAGCGGCTAGCATCGCCCCTTCCAAGCCGAGATTGAGAAGCCCGGTCTTCTCCAAAACGAGCTCGCCCAGCGCGGCCAAGATCAACGGGGTCGAGAAGTGCAAGACCATGACCAGGTCGATCATGTACCCGCCTCCTCGGCTTGGCGGCGCGCCCGCCATGCCCGCAGGCCGATGAGAGCCACCACCGCCGCCGCCTCGATCACCAAGACAATCGCGCTGCCGCTGGTCGAAAACCGGGCCAGCGATTCCGAACCTGCCAGCACCGCACCAAAAAAGAGCGCCGCAAGCAGCGCCCCGATCGGCTGAAGGCCGCCGATCAACGCCACCGGGATCGCGAGGAACCCCCAGCCCAGCGAGAATCCGGCCCCCACCTGGCCGGTCACGCCGAACAGCTCCATCCCTCCCGCCAAACCGCACAGTCCGCCCGAGAGGGCCATCGCGCGAAGCTGAATGGGCTCGACCGCCAGTCGAGCTGCCCGGGCCGCGTTCGCGTTCTCACCGACGAGTCGAAGCCGGAAACCCGCCACGGTTCGAAACAGGAAGACCGTCAGCAGCAGCGCCACCGCGCCGGCCCCGAAAACGCCAAGGTGGAGGTCCGTCTGCGGATCGAAGCGATGGAGCATCGTTGCATCCGGCAGCCGGTCGGTCAGGGGCAGCTGGCGCTTGGATTCCTGCAACGGTCCGCTCACCGCCCAACTCACCAACTGGACGGCGACAAAGTTCAAGAGGATCGTCCCGATGACCACGTTGACGCCGCGTCGAACCCCTAGCCACCCCGCAAGCAGCCCATAGGCCGCGCCAAAGCCGGCCGCCGCGACCAGGCCCGCCCCCGCAACCCAAGATCCCGATGCCGGCGCCAGGAGTTTAGCGATCGCAGCGCCGCCCAACGCCCCCACCAGAAGCTGCCCTTCGCCACCGATGTTGAACATGCCGGCGCGCCAGGCCACCACCACGCCCAGCCCGCAAAGAAGGAGCGGCGTCGCCTTGACCAGTGTGCGCGCAACCCCGAACCGGTCGCCAAAGGCGCCCTCGAAAATCTGTCGCAGGGAGTCGAAGACCGGCAGTCCGAACGCGGCCAAAACGAGCGCGAGAAGCGCCGCCAGGGCCACGATCGTCAAGGCGGCCTCGCGAGCCCGGTTCAAGATTTGCCTCCCGCCAGCGCCGCCGCTTCCGAGGTGTAGAGCCGCCCTCCGTTCATGAAGAGCCGCCGCGTGGACGCTTCGTCGAGCTCATCGCGATCGGTCGAGAAAAGAACCACTGCCGCCCCGTCTTGGGCCGCCTTCCGGAGCCGCTCGCGCACAAAGGCCGCCGCCCGCACGTCCAATCCCCGCGTCGGGTTCACCGCGACAAGGGCCGGTGGCTTCCCATCGAGGGTTCGCGCCACGACGACCTTCTGCTGGTTTCCGCCGCTCAACGCCCGGACCGGAAGCCTCGCATGGGGCGCGGCAACTTGAAACTGTTGGCGGAGCCCCTCCGCCCAAGCTGCGATGCGCGAACCGGCCAAAAAAGGACCCTGACGAAGGTCGGCTCGGCGATGGCCCTCGATCAAGAGGTTCTCTTCGATCGACATCTCCAGGGCGAGCCCATCGCGATGGCGGTCCTGCGGAATATAGCCGGCGGCCGGCGCCTCCAGAGTCCCTGCATCGAGAGACCGGATCCCGGCCATGACTTCGGCAAGTTCCGTTTGGCCGTTGCCTTCGACCCCGCTGATGCCCAGCACCTCGCCCGCGTGAACTTCGAACGAAACGTTGTCGACCCGCAGCTCGCCTCGATCGCCTCGCACGGAGACTCGTTCGGCCCGGATCCGGACCTCGCCGGGGACGGCAGCGAAAGCGGTTGGGGCGGCGATCAATTCGCCGAGCATCCAATGGGCCAACTTGTCCGGGTCGGCCTCGTCTCGATTGACATCGGCGGCCAGCCGGCCCGCCCGAAGCACGGCAATCCGATCGGCGACCGCCAACACCTCGGCCAATTTGTGGGCGACCAGCAAGAGCGTGTGCCCTTCGTCCCGCAGGCCTCGCAGGACGCGAAAAAGCTCCTCCACCTCTTCTTCCCTCAGGACCGCGGTCGGCTCATCGAGGATCAGGACGCGGGCTCCGGTCGCCAACGCCTTAAGGATCTCCAACCGCTGCTGCTGGCCCACGCTCAATCGACCGGCCTTGTCCCGAGGTTCGAAATCCCAGCCGAGCGATCGACCCTTGTCCAGGGCGGGGCGCGCCATTTCCCGCACATCGATCCGCGAACCAGCCTCGTGAAGGGCGCCGAGCGCGAGATTCTCCTCCACCGTGAACTCGGGGACGAGCATGAAATGTTGGTGGACCATCGCGACTCCGGCAGGGCGGCGCGAATCGCCAGGCCTCAGCGGCACGTCATCCAGCCATATTTGCCCTTCGTCGAGCCGGACGAAGCCGCCAAGCGCCTCCATTAAGGTCGATTTCCCCGCCCCGTTTTCGCCCACGATCGCGCGAATCTCGCCGGGCCTACAGGCGAACGTCACCCCATCCAGAGCCCGGATGGGGCCGTAACGCTTCGAAACCCCCTCGAACCGGACCCCGGGACCCACCGCGCCAATCTACCTTGCCCACACCCATGCAGCCGGGCTAAGCCGGCCATTTGAAGGCGCCCCTTCCGCGGACGCCAATGGGTCGGATGTCGAGTTCGGGGCCCGCGTTCGGGGTAAACCTCCGGCATAGGAGGAACGAACGATGCCACTGCAATTGGGGGACACGGTTCCCAACTTCACCCAAAACTCCACCGAAGGCCCGATCGATTTTTACGATTACGCGGGCAACGGCTGGATCATTCTCTTTTCGCACCCGAAAGATTTCACGCCGGTTTGCACAACGGAGCTCGGGGCGGTCGCCAAATTGAAACCCGAGTTTGAAAAACGCGGGGTCAAGGTGCTGGGCCTGAGCGTTGACTCGCTCGCCAGCCACGAAGGGTGGCTCCAGGACATCGAGGACACCCAGGGCGTCCGGCTGAACTTTCCCCTTCTGGCCGATGAGGACCGCAAAGTCGCCAACCTTTACAGCATGATCCACCCGAGCGAGGACAACGTCTTCACCGTCCGGAGCGTGTTTATCGTTGATCCGAATAAGAAATTGAGGCTGACGCTCACCTATCCGGCCCCCACCGGCCGCAATTTCAACGAGATCTTGCGGGTGGTCGATGCCCTTCAGCTGACGGATCGAAACAAGGTCGCCACGCCGGTCAACTGGACGCACGGCGACGACGTGATCATTCTGCCGTCGGTCTCCAATGACGACGCGAACGCGCTGTTTCCGGAAGGCTTCCGGACGGAAAAGCCGTATCTTCGCTACACCAAGCAGCCGACGTAGGCCGTCGAGCGGTCGCTTTACCTCTTCGGGCATTGTCTTGAAAAGGCCGAGCTGATCGAGGATATGGCATCGCTCGCGTTTTCAGGGGCTCAAAAAACCTTTGAATCCCGGGAAAGGCGAGATCAATCTGGCCCCCCTTCCGGGGTCCGTTAAGGAACGGGCCGGCCTCGGTCCTGGGGTCGGGCGGGAGCGCGACCCCAGGCAACGATCCGAGGACCCCTGCCGGGGTCGGGGGAGGTTCCGCCGCAATCGAAAGCGCGACGGGCGTCGCGCACTCCATAAGTTCGTTTCGGAACGTGGCGAACGGGGGATGCCCCTCGAATTGCGCGACTCGCGCCGCGCCCTGGAGAGGCGCCAAATCTCGAGCCTCGTGGCTGGCGCGCCGAGCAAGCTCGGCTGAGCCAAAGTGCGAAGCAAGCTTCGCGCACGCTGAAGCTTCGCGCCATCCCGCACCGAAAATCAAATTGTTGCAAAACTCTTGCAATTACGAATTGTCTTGTTGCAAGATTCCTGCAACTGGAGGGAGACTTTGGTCAAAGGACTGTCCGTTTCAATCGTCAGCCTCGCCGCCCTATCGGCTTTAGCGTCGTCGTCGAAGTACACAATCCCCGTCACGAACCCGTTCCGCCCGGGGGCCAAATCGCAGAATCCGAATGCCTTCAATCCTTAGATGGCGATCGTGGGCGATTTCGCGGCGACGCTGCAAGACGATGGCCGGCCCGCAGGTGAGCGCCGCCACGCCGATTTTCGCGAGATCGAGTTCGGGTTCAAGGCTGATGCGGACCCCTTCCTCACCGTTGAGGCCTATATCGCGGTGGCCAAGGAGGATGGCGAGACCCACGTCGAAGCGGAAGAAGTTTTTGGGCGCTACAACCGCCTCGGCCGAGGGCTCCAGGCCAAAGTCGGCAAGATCGCCGCCGCCTTTGGCCGCGTCCAACGCAATCACACCGACCAATTGAACTATCTGAACTTTCCTGCGCCGCTGCGTGATCTGCTCGGCGACGAGGGGCTACGCGCACCGGGCGCCTCGCTCGCCTACCTCTTCCCCGGAGATAGGTTCTTCGAGGTCACGGCGGAGGCTTACGATGTGGGCGACGAGGGCCCGGTTTTCAATGGCGGCGGCTCTGACAAGCTTGCTTATGCCGCCCACGCCAAGACCTTCTTCGACTTTAACGCCGATACGTCCGCTCAGCTCGGCCTATCCTATCTGAACGGCCCCGGAGCGGAAACCTCGCGCCGCGGCAACGCGGTGGGCGTCGATTTCACCGCCAAATGGCAGCCCGGCCAAAAGGGCCGCTCCGCGACCTTTGAAGCGGAGGCCTTTTGGGCCAAGCGACCCGAGGGCGGAGATCGCAAGCTGGGCTGGTTCGCCCGCTTCGCGTATGAGGTCACGCCGAAAGGCTTTCTCACCGTGGGCTACGACTTCAGCAAGCTCCCCTTTGTCGAAGCTTCCAAAGGCGGAATCCAGGGCTTGCCCGAAGACGCCGAGCGCAAGGGTTGGATCGCCGGATTCACCTACAAAGTCACCGAGTTCCACCACTGGCGGTTGGAGTGGGAGCAGATCAAGTCCAATTTCGAGACCACGCGCCGACTTCTGACCCTTCAGTTTCAGTGGGTCATCGGCGCCCATCCCGCCCACCGCTACTAAATCGCCATGAGACGAATCTTCCTTTGCCTTGCCCTGGCCCTGACGAGCCTCGCCTCCGCCAAGACGCTGAACGTCGTGACGACCTTGCCCGATTTGGCCGCCTTGGTCCAGGCCGTCGGCAAAAACCGGGTCCGAGTCAGTTCGCTTATCACCGGCGCGCGCAACCCCCACTTCCTCGAAGCCAAGCCGAGCTTCATGTCGAAGGCCGCCTCCGCCGATCTCTGGGTCGCGATCGGGCTCGACCTCGAGGTGGGCTACGAACCGCTGATCTTGGAAGGCAGCCGCAACCCGAAGATCCAAGCCGGCAAGCCCGGCTGCGTCCACGTCGGCGAGTGGGTCCGGGTGATCGATAAGCCGACCGGAGCGGTGACCCGAGCCCAGGGCGACATCCATCCCTACGGCAATCCGCACGTTTGGCTGGATCCTTACAACGGCCGCCTCATCGCGGCCAAGCTCGCTGAGCGGATGGGCGACCTCGACCCCGAAAGCCGGGCCTTTTTCAAGAGCAACGCCGATGCATTTGTGAACGATCTCGATGAAGCCATGTTTGGCAAAGCGCTGGTCGAGAAGTTCGGCGGCGCCAAGCTCTGGGGATGGGATAACGAAGACGCGCTGATCGAAAACCTTCGCAAAAGCAGCGCCGAGAGCCAACTAGCCGGGTGGTCGGGCACGATGCGCCGATTCTGGAAAACGCCGATCATCACTTACCATCGAAGCTAGAACTATCTGGCCTATCGCTTTGGGCTGAAGATTGTGGATGAGCTCGAGCCGAAACCAGGACTCGACCCCACGCCCGGCCATATCGCCTCGATCATCAAGGTCATCGAAGCGCAGAAAGTCCGGGCGATTCTTCAAGAATCGTTCGACTCGACCCGAAGCGCCAACTTCGTCAAAGAGCGCACCGGCATTCCGGTCGTCGTATGCCCCGGCAGCCTTGGCCACGATCCCAAAATCCGCGGATACATCGAGCTTTTTGACGCCATCGTCGGAAAATTGAGCGCCGCGCTCGGCTAACCTGAACCATGGGCGATCTCTGGAAGGTTTTAGGAGGGGCGGCGACGGCGGCCTCATTCATGGCCCCGGTCCATGCCCTTTTTGGCATCCATATCTTGCGCCGCGGGCTCATCTTTATCGATTTGGCGATCGCCCAGGTCGCCGCGCTCGGCATGGCGCTTTCAATTGCGATGGGCAATGAGGCGGAATCCGCGACCTCGTACCGCTATTCGATCGGAGCCGCGCTGGTTGGCGCATTCCTCATTTCGCTGTCGCGCTTTCGACTTGGCCGGGTCCCCCACGAAGCGATCATCGGCATCGTCTATGTGCTCTCCACCGCCGCCGCGATCGTCGTTTTGGAGTTCTCACCCACGGGCCACGGTCTGGAAGAACTCAAAACCATTCTCGCCGGCAACATCCTGTTCGTCAGCAAGGCCCAAACCCACGACACCGCAATCCTCTACGGCATCATCTTCGTCTGCATCCTCGCGCTTTGGAAGCCGATTTCCGCCATCAGCGAACGGCACGAGGAGTTCGGGTGGAAATCGGTCCTGTTCGACTTCATCTTCTATGCGCTGCTCGGCGTGGTGGTGGCCTCCTCGGTGAAGATCGCGGGGATCCTCGTGGTCTTCGCTTGGCTCGTGATGCCGGCGGTGGTGGCGTTCTTCTATTTCGAAAGGATCGCGTTCGCCGCCATGCTCGCGGTGCCGATCGGCATTGCCGGAACCTATTTCGGGCTCTATCTTTCCGCCAAGGCGCCCGCGCTGCCCTTTCTCCACGCCCACGAAGAGCCGACGCTGATCGAATCGGCGGACGTCGGCAACTGGCCCACCGGCCCCTCGATCGTGATTGCTTTGGGGGCGATCGTGATCCTGGCCTATTTGATCAAGCTTTTCATCCCTGATGAGCCGGCCCGCGATGCGCGAACGCCGATGGTGGTGGTCCCGCGGCTTTCGCGCACCGGAAGAGACAAAGAGGGTTTCGACGCGAAGCAGGGCGAGCGGTAGAGACTTGGGCTTGGAACATGATGCCCCTTTTTGACGCTCGCCGGCAGCCGGGAAAACCGTAAATGGCTACTGTCTTTGCCTTCGGATCAGGCCCGAAATCCCAACAACGATCGCCAGGGCCGTCAATGGTTCGGGCACGGCACCGTAGACCCGGAACCCTTCGGCCCCGAAGCCGCCGCCAAACGGGCTCTGGGTGAGCAGGTAGGCGTCGCTTGCCGCACTGAAATTCATTTCGCCGGTATTGCCGCCTCGAAGCGTCGCGGACAGGCTCCCTTGGAATTCGAGGGTGGCTAAATCGTAAGCCCGAATCGAATCAGAAGCGCCGACCCACACCCGTCCCGAAGTAATCATGGGTGCCTGGTCGAAGATGCCAAGATTTGCCGTATTGTCCAGGAGCGCCCCGGTTTCCCCGTCTCTAAGCCACAAGACACCGTTATCCTCAAAAACCACATCGCCTTCGGAAGTCAGCGCGGGGTCCGAACCAAAGCCGGCCGTGTCGATCTGCCAAAGCTGAGATATCGCATTTTGTCCAGCGAATGAATAGGCGGACAGCGCATCGAAAATCTCGGAGGAGACCATTTCGCGGATGAATATCCGCTGATTCGCGGAGTCGATTACGGCCGCGCCGCCGCCGCCGCCCGAAATATTGCCACTGTGGAAATGGTTGAGTTGGCCGGTCTCGAATTCCACCGCGTAGTATTGGCCCACCCCGGCCAAGATGATGCTGCTTCCAATGCGGGAGGGCGAGACAAAGCCTCCAAGACTGGCGATTGCGCTCCATTTGGAAACGAACCCGGTGCCATCATAATGGAGACGCCGGACGCCTCCCGACGTCGCCAGCACAAGGTCGGCCGTTCCGTTGCCATTGTCGAGCAGCAGAGGCGGGCTGAAAGACGAGTCGTTGCTGTTCGAGGCTGCCAAAGTCGAGCCATCCGACAACCGTACGAGCTCGACCGTCGCCATGCTTTGGGGCCCATAGACGAAGCTCACGTAGTTCCCATCGATCGTCGGAGGCGAGATCACTTCGGAGCCGAAGGATCGATCCCAAAGAACTTGGCCGGTTCGCGCATGAAATGCGGTGATATGGCTCCCGTCGAATCCCCATTTGGTGGCGACAATGGTGTCTCCTACAATCTTTGCTCCCGCATAGTCGGTGGGAGCCTGCCAAAGGAACTTGAGTTCCGTCGGCGAGTGATTGGCACCGGAGTTACCCGTGCGCCGAGCATTGGCTTGGTAGGTTGCCCAGTCCCCCGCCCAAACCGAGGACGCAATCCAAAGCAATAAGAGGATGGGCAATCCTCGACGAATGGGCGAAGCCAACATGACGCGATTATAGAGAATAGCTTGGAATTTGGCTACCTGATCGAGTTACGAGGTCTTCGAATCCCTAGCCCAACCCCATCGCTTTTCGAACCTCGTCCATCGTCCGCGCCGCGAATTCCCGCGCTTCGTCGGCCCCCCGCTTCAAAACCGCCTCGACGTCGCCCTCCGAAATGGACGCTCGGCGCTCGCGCATCGGCCGCAGATATTCATTCAGCGCCTCGATCAATTCGCGCTTGTTTTGCACGCAACCCCGTATCCCTTGCCGATCCTCGTCCCACTGGGTCTGCCACGCTGGCGAATAGAGCCGCAGCAACTGGCACACCGCGCAGCCTTCCGGAATGCCCGGATCGGACTTGGCGAGCTTGGTCGGCGTCGTAAACGCCCCCATGATCTTCTTTGCGGTTACATCCGGGCTGTCGCTCAAGTAGATGCAATTGTCGTAAGACTTGCTCATTTTGCGGAGCTTCCCTTCGTCATCCGCATCGAGCCCGGGCACTTTGGCCCGGTTTTCATCTTCGGGAATCAGGTTCACAAACTCGGGAAACACCTCGCCATAGAGGTGGTTGAACCGCCGGCCGATCTCACGCGAGATCTCGAGGTGGGGCGCCTGGTCTCGGCCCACCGGAACCCCGTAGGGCTTATAGATCAGGATGTCCGCCGCTTGGAGCACGGGATACCCCAGCAGCCCATAAGGCTCGCTCTCGGTTTGAAGTAGCTGTTTCTTTTCCTTATAGGTCGGAACCCTTTCGAGCCACCCGAGCGGCGTGACCATGCTCAGCAAAAGGTGCAGCTCGGCGTGCTCCTTGACATGGGACTGGATAAACACGCTCGACCGTTCCGGGTCGATTCCGGCCGCCAAATAGTCTTTAGCCACCTCGCGCGAGTTCCGTGCAATCTCCTGGGGCTTCTCGTAAAGGGTCGTCAGCGCGTGCCAATCGACCACGCAGCAGTAAAGCTTGTACTGGTTTTGAAGCTCCACCCAATTCCGCAGGGCGCCTTCGTAGTTGCCCAGATGAAGACGGTCTTGCGTCGGCTGCATGCCGCTGAGGATGCGTTTACGTTCCATAACGGTCAGATCGGGATGCGGGTGAGGAAGTAAAACGTCCCCTCGACGAGCGGGGCGAGCACTCGTCGCAAGATGTTGATCTCCGGCACCATTTGGCCACCCAAAACGATCATGAGCAGGAGCAGGCCACCGGCGGTTCGGTTCCACATGTACCACTTGATCCGCGTGGTCTCAGGCAGAAACGCGCCCACCAGCCAGTGCCCATCGAGCGGCCCCAACGGGATCAGGTTGAAAAAGCAGAGGGAAAGGTTGATGAGCACCATCAGCACGAGGAACATCACCAGCGGCTGGCCTCCCGCGCCGAGCAACACACCCTGGCCGATCGCGCCCGAATTCATCAACAGCCGCAAGATGATGGCGGCGATCGCGGCGAGGATCAAATTCGAGAGCGGACCGGCGGCCACGCTGACGAAGTGGTCCCACCGGGGGTTCCGCATGCGCGAAGGGTTCACCGGCACCGGCTTGCCCCATCCGATTCCAAATCCCGAGATCGAGGAGAGCACGATCATGATCGTGCCGACCGGGTCGAGATGGGCCAGCGGATTCAGCGTCACCCGGCCGTAGATCCTTGGTGTCGGGTCGCCGGCCGCATCGGCGAGCTTGGCATGGGCAAACTCGTGGATCGAAAGCGAAAGCAGGATCACCACCAGGATGATGAAGAACACCACGCCGTCAACGCCAAACATCGGTTAGCGAGCCACCTCTTGCCTCATCAGATCGGCGGGAACCGACTCCCGCGCGAACATTTCGGACCATTCCTCCGGACGTTGCACCAGCTCGAACGATCCATCCGCGCGGATCAGCACCGTTCCCGGCCGCGGGTAGCGGTTGTAATTGCTGGCCATCGAGCTTCCATACGCCGCCGTGCTCAGCACTTGAAGCAGGTCGCCCTCGGCAAGGTCCGCCGGCAGCGAAACGCCCGGGAAAAGCAGATCGGTTTCGCAATGCCGCCCGGAGATGGTGAACTCCCTCTCCCCTTGAGGGCGAGGGTCCGTGCGCGAGGCAATCGAGGGCGAATGGTCCGCCCGTTCCACCGCATACTTCGCCCCGTACATCACCGGCCGCGGATTGTCCGCCAAGCCGCCGTCGACGCAAACGTAGGTTCTCGGCCCCTTCTGGGTTGGAACCGTCTTCACGACGCCCACCGTGTAAAGGGTGACTCCGCTTTCGGCCACCAAGGAGCGTCCGGGCTCGTGGATCAGTTCCGGCGTCAGCCCGGTCTCCGCGACGGCGCGGCGCACCGCTTGGCCCACCGCGGCCGCGTAATCCTCAACTTCGATCGGCCGGTCCGAGTCCACATACTTCACACCCAGCCCGCCTCCGACGTTGACGATCTTTGGCGACCACCCATGCTTTCGGAACATGGCTGCCGCGAAACCGGCGATCAACTCGCCTCCCGAAACTTGAGCCTCCGGGTCGAGCAGTTGGGATCCGACATGGCAATGCACGCCCACGACCGGCAGTCGCAATTCGAGACATTGAAGCAAAGCGCGTTCCGCCGATCCGTCGGCGATGTTGAAGCCAAATTTGGTGTCCGCTTGGCCCGTGGAGATCTTTTCGTGGGTTTGCGGATCGACGCCCGGCGCGAGCCGGAGGACGAGGTCCGGACAAGGCTGATCCTGCGCCAGGTGGGCAATACGTGCGATCTCACCAAAATTGTCGACGACGATTTCGCCGACGCCCTGGGAAAACGCGAACCTCAGTTCCCGCTCGGACTTGTTGTTGCCATGAAGGTGGCAACGGCCGGGCGGTGCTCCGGCCAGGAGCGCCGCTCGCAGCTCGCCCTCGCTGGCCGCGTCGATGAGGCACCCTTCCTGGGCGGCGATCGCCAAGAGCGCGAGCGTGCTGTTCGCTTTGGAGGCAAAGGCCACCTCCGCGCCGGGCCATGAATCGGCCACCGCTTTGCGGAATCGTCGGATGCGGTTCCGAAAATGGGTTTCGTCGACGACGTAAAGCGGAGTTCCGAATACGTCGGCCAACGCGCGTGCCTGATCCGCGGTAAGACGGAAACGGCGGTCATCGAGGTCACGCGGCATAGCGGCGATTATGGCATGGCCCCTATCTGAGCTTATTCTTAAGGAACTCGATCGCCGTTTGCAATTGGTTGTCCGACTTGGGATCGCCAGGCACCGGATTCTGGCTCAGATCCAGCTCGACCTCGATGTCCGGCTTGATGCCTCCCGAGAGGTATTGCCCATCCTCATCGACCTTCCGGCTTACGGCGAAGCCGCTCGGCAAAAGATATTTTGCAACCGTGATTTTGGCGCTCGCCTCGCCCGAAAGCTCAAAGAGGTTTTGGACGGCCGCCTTGCCAAACGTGTGCTCACCCACCAAGGTCGCCAATCGATAATCGCGAAGAACGCCGGCAAAGATCTCCGAGGCGCTCGCCGAGTCTTCGTTAATGAGCACGATCACCGGATATTGGAGCAAATCCGGAGTCCCCGAAAAGCTCGGCACGACCTCTTCGCGGCCGCCCTTCCCTTTCATCTTGACCACGACCTTGTCATCGATGAAATGCGAGAGCATATCGCGCGCCGTATCGAGCAAACCGCCCGGATTGTCGCGCAGGTCGATGATGAGGCCTTTTGCGCCCTCGGCCTCCACCCGGTTGAGCGCCGCATCGAATTGGGCGCCCGTGACCTGGGAGAACGAAGCCACGCGAATGTAGCCGATACTCGTTTCAGGCAAGATGCGCCCTTCCACCGTGGGGGCCGTCACTTGCTCGCGCCGAACCCGCATTTCAATCGGATTGGCCAGGCCAGGACGCTGCAAGCGAATCGAAACGAAGGTCCCCGCAACGCCCCGGATCCGCGAGACGATGGTCTCGACCGCCACGCCCGCCACCGGCTTGCCATCGACGGCCACGATGTAGTCGCCCACTTTGAGGCCGTTGCGAGCGCCCGGCCCGTCTTCGAAAACTACGGCGACGCGCGCGCCGGCCGGATCGGGGCTCAGCCGGGCGCCGATTCCCACGAAGGTGGCCTTCGTTTCGAGGGTAAACGCATCGGTCGCGGCCTTGGGCAAGTACATTGTGTGCGGATCGCCAAGCGAAGCCGTTGTCCCTTCCATTGCCGCCTGACGCAACTTGGCCACATCGAGAGGGCCCGCATACCGCTCTTGGATTCGATGGAAGCTGTGCTTGAAAACTTGGACCGCCGAAAGCGACGGGCCCTTGGCGGGATCCGCGCCGACCAGCGCCAGCATCGTGCTTTTTTCCGGCATCCTCAGCTTCTGAAAATCCTTCCATGCGAAGCCGAAAACGAACATCGCCAAGAGCCCGATCAGAACGCCGACACTTTTGAAAAAGCCCTTCATGCCGACCTCCGGGGCGGGTGGTAATCGCCGACGCGAAGGGTGAAGCCGCTGCCATCGGGGAGCGAAGTACGCTCGACGATGGCGGGATCGCCGCCCATCGGCAACGCTTCGCCCGCGACCGCGCCTCGGGAGCGCAAGGCGAGCGCGAACGCTTCGGCTAGCCCCCGGGTGTAGCCATCGACAAGCAGCCGGTGCGGCCTTGCCACGGCGACGCCCTCCAGAACTTTAACGATTTGGGGAGCGCCACGCGCCTTGACGATTTGGCCGTAATCTCCGGCGGGAACGAGCCGGCTCAGACAGGCAAGCATCACCTTGTAGTCGCCCTGACTGGAGCCCCTCAGGTCAATCTTCAGATCGGGATCGGCCTTCAGAGCGGCGTCCAGCGCTTCCGGAGCGCCCAAAACGAAGGAAAGACGAAAGGTCTTGTCCGGACCGACCCGATTGACCGGGGTGGCCGAAGCCGCTTTCGAAATTTCGGCCGAGGCCACCTTGCCGGCGCGTCGCCAAGCGAGCTTCACGTGCCCCTCCCTACCCACCGTCAACCGCTCGAAGGCGCGCAGCGGCATCATGCTGTTCTGGAATTTCTGCCGCAAATCGTTCTGCATTTGGGTGCGGGCGCTGGCCGGCGCTTTGCCCGATTTCACGTCGGCATCCACTTGGCGGTAGCGTTCGCCCACCGTAGGGTTCACCACCAAGCGATCGTCGATCGATTCAATCTCGTCGCCCGCTTTCAATCCGGCTCGATCGGCCGGTCCGCCGGGGACAATGTAGGTGACTTGGACGCGGGGCACCCGGTCGAGGAATTCGAGGGTGGATCGGAAGCGGTCCTTGCTCTTGGGGGCGCCGGGCCGAACCAGCGCCAGTCCGGCCCCGATGCCTTCGTATTGTCCCTGGAGATTGCCGACGAACGCCCGGAACAGCGGTTTGGACATATAGATCGAGCGCTCATCGTCCAGGCTCGAAATCATGCCCTTGACGGCGCCGATCGCCAACTTGTCCTCGTCCTCGATCGGGTCCACATAATGCCGCTTGAGCAAGGTGGTGAGTTCGATGAACTGCTTCTCTTCGGAAACTTCGATCTTCGAATCTCGCGACGCGGAAAGGCCGGGAGCCAGAAGATCGTTGGAGCGGACCCCGGCCTGTTCGGAATCGATCTTGCCTCGGAAGTAGATGCCGCCGACGAGGGCGGCGGAAGCGGCGCAAATAAGCCCGGCCGAAAGGATATTGCGCTGCGCGTCGTTCATGCCACTCTTCTCAACGCCAAAGGGCGTCTCTCGGTTCGCCGACGGCCTTGCATGGGGCCAAGGTCCGGCATTACATCCTAAAAGTATGCCTCAACTTTTGAAAACCGTTAGGCTCCGTCGATGGTTTTCGCCGCTCGAAGCTCGCTCATCGCAGTCTTGATCCGTGGATCGGGGTCGGTAGGCGCATTGCCGAGCTCCGCTTTGGCCACGGCGCCGGGCAGCTTGGCAAAAGCTCGCAACGCTTCGGCTCGCACGCTCGGTGCGGCGTCGATTACCGCTAAGCGAAGCGCCGGACGGAAGACCTCGCTCGGGGCCCCCTGGATGAGTTGCAGGAACCGCCGACGCATCCCGACGCTCTCGTCCCGGACCCCTTTAAGGCCCTCGTTGACGTATTTGGCGATCCCCGATTGAACTAACTTGAAGCAGCTCACCGCCCTCAGCTCGTCGCTCGGGTCGTTCACCGCCGACCACAGGAACCGTTTGCAAACCTCCTCGTTTTTGGGGTTTGCCGCCCGGGTCGCCGCAACGCGAACCGCTGGGTCCACCTCATGTAGAAACGCCATCAGGACCATCTGCTGAGGCTCGTTGGCCATAACCCCGATCGACTCGGCCGCCCAGCGACGCCCGCGCCAGCTTCGCGCAGTAAGCATGAGGCTGAGGGTGCCCACGTTCTTGATGTCCGGCTTGGCGCGCAGGGCCCGGGCCGCAAAGCACCGCGTGAAATCGAACGGACCGATCTCGACCGCCCGTTTCAATGCGGCCCAAGCAACGTCCGTGCCCTGATGCGCCAAGGCATCGACCGCCGCTTCGCAGATGCGGGTGTCGAGGCTCCGAACGAGCTCCTGCAGCGCTGGCTCGGCCAAAGGCGAAACGAGGCGCGAGAAGGCCCGAGCCGCATTGAGTTTGACAAGGTCGTCCGGACTCTTGAGTCCCGCGACCAGTCGCTGGATCAGGCCGGCATCGGCGTTCGCCCCGGCCGCAGAGGCTTCACGGGCTTCCATCATCGCCAACGATTCCGCCGTCTGCACCGGCAACGATTCGGGCCCGGGGGCGGTTTTGGCAATCCGAAGGTCGTCGAGGAGGAGAACCGGGGGCTGTGCCTGATAAGATGGCCAAAACCCCACGTGTTCGCCCGACTCGAGGAGGACCGCCGCCACCGTGTTCAATTCGAGCTTCCTCATATCGAGCACAATCGAGCTCCATCCCGGTCCGGACGGGGCGAGCGCCGCTTCGTGGGTTTCTGTTTCAAGCTCCGCGGGCATTGGCCACGAACCGAAAATCCGAACGAGACGGTCGGGCTGGCCGTTCGTTTGGACGAGGCGCAAAACCATCGGCTCCGGATTCACCGATTTGATAAAGAACGAGAGATAGGGATGGACCGAAGCATCGGCCAGCGCGGGGCCGTTGCGCTGGCCTAGCAGCAACACATCTCCGGTGCGCACCAAACCGCCGACCCGCAATTCGAGGACATCGCCACGCTCGCCATCTTGAGCGTCCTTCACCGTCATCCCGCGTCGAACGGGCACGAGTTTGGCGGTGTCGCCATTGGGCTCCAGCGCGGCTGCCACATCTTGGTCGCCTCGGCTCGGCACGATGAGAGTCGCGCCGATCGAACCCGGTCCGGGTGTTGGCCAGGCTCGACGCGCAAGTGGGGCGGCGGCGGCGTGGGCTGAAAGCGTGTCGGCCGGCGGGTCGTCCCGGTGCGGTTCGAGTGGTAAGGATTCCCAATCGAGGAGGCCCGAATAGCCTTGGGCCACTTCACCGGGGGTGGCCGCGATGGGGTGGATCAAGTCATCCGGCACCCGCCAACCCGCTTTTCGGGCCGTGATGGCCAAATGGTGAACCCATCCGTTGTAAAGGGCGATCGAGAGGGCCCACGGCCCCTGAGGCAACCCATCTGAATAGGCGGAAAGTCCGGTGGCGGGCATGCCGTGGGCGCTCGCGGTGGCGCCCCCGATGCAGAGCCCCGAGTGGATGACGAAGATCGAATCGTACGGTCCGCGGTAGACCTTGTCTTCCGCTTCATAGAGCCCGCCGTTCACCCGGGGCGAGAGGTATTCGGCAAGAAACGTACTTCCGAAGGGCGGCTCGCCTTTGCGGGCGGTTTGATAGGCGGTGTCGCCATCCACCTCGAAGTCGAGCCGCACGCGAAGTTTGCCCATCGCCGAGGCTTCGACCATCGCCGCAAAGCGGGCCGCCGATTCGGCGACGTGGCCGATTTCTCCCGACTCCATGGTCGCGCGCCGCACCCGGGCAACCCCGTTCGCGGCCAAATCTAGGATGTCGGTTCTCGGCAGGACAAAGATCTTGACGCGCCATTCGGGGGTCGCCGGCGTCATCGCCGCTTTTGCCGCGGCATAGCCGCCGCGAACTTCCGACCAGCCGCCCTCAAACCGGAAGCGGCGCACGTACTGGCCCGTTCCGCCCAGCAGAAACTTTTCGCCATCCCGATCGACCACGAGAGGTCCGGCTGGAATCGGACCCGGTGCCGCCGAAACGATCGCCGGCACGTCGCGGCCATCAAAGGGATACGTCCCCAACGTGACGGTGCCGGGGGTTTGCAGGGCGAGCAGAGCAATCAGGGGTGCCATCGGTTTAGGGCAAGACTTCGAAGAGCCGGATGTCGTCGGGCGAGATTGCATGGCCGTCGCCCCGACTGAACGCGAGACCGTCCCGCCCGCCAAGGCCGCTCAGATCGGCGGGCAATCGTCCGATGAGGTCGAGCACGACCTTCTTAATGCGCTCCGCGTTCGTTTGGAAGACCTCGAGGACGTCGTGGGCGGTCACCGCTTCGGCCCCCGCATGGACGCCGCTGTCGTAGTCGGTGATCAGGGCGATGTTCACGACCGCCATGCCCAGCTCCCGGCAAAGATAGCCCTCCGGATACTGGGTCATGTTGATCACTTCCCATCCCGCCTCGTGGAACCATTTGCTCTCGGCTTTGGTGCTGAAACGCGGGCCCTGAATAACGACCACCGTTCCGGTTTCGTGGACCGGAATGCCGTGGTCGCGGATCGTTTC
>CAYONY010000042.1:0-12586 GCA_964405415.1 uncultured Fimbriimonadaceae bacterium
GGGGCGATCGAGTTCGACGAATGCGTCGGATCGTCGTTCGATGCGGTTGAGGCGAGCCTTCAGTACTTCCGTGGCCAAGGTTATTCCGATTGATTCCGAGCTTCGAACCCGGGCCGAGGCACGGGATGCCGCCGATCCTTTGCGCCGGTTTCGCGAGGCGTTCCATCACGAGCCGGGCGGCCCGGTCTATCTGAACGGAAACTCACTGGGCCGGATGCCGCTTCGGGCGGCCGACGTGCTAGCCCGGACCCAATCGGAGTGGAGCGAACGCTTGGGCCGCGGCTGGAACGAAGGCTGGATGGATGCCCCGCTTCGGCTTGGAGCCAAGATCGCGGGGCTGATCGGCGCCGAGCCGGACGAAGTCGCGATCGCCGAATCGACTAGCGTCAACCTTTACAAGCTCGCTCACGCCGCCCTGGCCATTCAAGCTCCGCGAAAGAAAATCGTTAGCGATGCGCTCAATTTTCCCAGCGACCTCTATGTCCTGGAAGGCGTGGCGCGGGCCTTTGGCGGGGAACTTGAAGTGGTGCCGAGCCGCGATGGGATACGCATTGCGCCCGAAGACGTGGAGGCGGCAATCGACAAGGAAACGGCGCTGCTGGCCCTGACCCACACCAGCTTCAAAACAAGCGCGCTTCACGATATGAACCGCCTGACCGCAGCGGCCCACGCCAAAGGCGCGTTGGCGCTTTGGGACCTCAGCCATTCGGTAGGCGCGGTGCCGACCGATTTGCATGGGGCCAAGGCGGATCTGGCGGTGGGCTGCAGCTACAAGTATCTGAATGGCGGACCCGGCGCGCCGGCGTTTATGTTCGTTCGGCGAGAGCTTCAGGAGAAACTGGTGCAGCCGATCTGGGGCTGGTTGGGCCACGCCGAGCCGTTCCGGTTCGGGCTCGAGTACCAGCCGGCCGAGGGGATCCGCCGGTTTGTTTCCGGGACGCCGCCGGTGATCTCGATGCTCGCGATGGAGCCGGGGATCGATCTCATCGCGGAGGCGGGGATGGCCGCGATTCGTGAGAAGTCGATCGATTTAGGTTCGTTTTTGATTGAATTGTGGGAGGCTTGGCTGGAGCCGCTTGGCGTTGGGTTGGGATCGCCGCGCGATGCTTCGGAAAGAGGCTCTCATGTGTCGCTGACCCATCCGGAAGGGCTTGCGATCACGCTGGCCCTGAAGGAGGCGAACCGGGCAATTTTGGATTTCCGACAGCCGGACTGCATTCGCTTCGGATTGGCGGCGGTTTACAACTCGTTTGGGGATGTGTTTGAGGCGATGAAGGCGATCCGGGAGGTCCTAGAAACGCGGTCCTTTGAGGCTTTTCGCGAGAAGAGAGTCGCGGTGACCTAAGTTGGCCAACGCCCCACTTGGGAGGTCACACGATAATAGTAATTGTCATTCTGAGGAGGAGGAACGACGACGAAGAACCTCCTCGGCTTCGCGGGTGTTGGATGCGGAGATCCTTCATCGCCGCACGACCATCGGCTCCCCAGGATGACAATTACCTTTTTTAGCGAGATGCGCCGACGCACTGCTGCCAAAGAAAGTGAACCGCGACAACGTCGCGTTGTTTCCCTTTGCGTAACGTTGCGACCGTTGCGTGCCCTGACTCAGCGGCGCCGACAAGTCGGTTGACTCAAAGCGGCACCAAGTCGCGGCAGGCCATATTGAAAGCGCGACTTCGTCGCGCACTCCAAAGCTTTGCGCACACCCTCACGACCCATCCCTTTGAATCCAATTCGGGTTCCGTGTCCGGAAGGCCCGAAGGTCCGCAATTCCAAAGCGAAGGGCAACGCCCTGGTATTCGAGACGGCCCATTGCTCGAGCCCTGAAGGGGCGGAATTCCGTCCTACCCTTCCTCCGCCAGCTTCATCAGCTTCACCAAAAGGTCCGCGCCGGCGGGATTGTTCATCACGCCAATGGGCTGGCAGCCGAGCCCGCCGAAAGGTCTTAGAGTCGTCGCGACCAACGTCCCCTTTCCAACCTTGGCCCGGAGGAGAATCGGGGCTTCGGTATAGGTCCGGTGGTCGACGCGGTTGATGAGGACCTCGACGTCGGTCATCGCCGGGAGGAGGGTTTGAAGGGCTTCGAGATCGAGGACGCGATCCCCAGAGACGCTGGCCAGTACGCTCCAATCGGGTCCGGCGAGGTCGGCATCGCGGCCGCGCGGCCAGTCGAATGATGATTCCCGCCAAAAAGGCATAGGCGATGTGGCCCGATTGATAAGGATGGCCACCGCCGACTTGAACGGCGATGCGGGAATCGAAGTCGCGACGACGTTCGGTCCGCCCGGCAAACTCATCCCGAAGAAAAGTCCGGCCGAGTCTTCGAGCCGCCAGTTCTCCATCGATGCGAATCTGGGTTTTGGGACCACCCTAACGAGGTTGCCACTCATCGAGCCCGCCTCAAAGCGAGTTGTGAGGTAATAGATGCCCGCCGAAAGGTTGTCGAAGTACAGGTCGGCCACGACGGCCCGTTCGTTGGCCGGAATCGAGATCCGGGGACCATGGCCCTCGGCGACGACCGCCATTTCGGGCCTTGGAAGTCCACGAATAGACTCCAATTGCCACCAAAGCGTTCCTTCCAACTCGGTTTCGGTGTGAAGACCCAACCTGAGGTGGACCTGACCTTCGAAGTGATTCCAAGGATCGATCCATCCGGGCCGATTGCCGCCGTGAACCCATGGGGGCCGCCGAAAGGGAATCGCAAACTGGACCGCCGCCGCATTCCAGATCGCGATCCGGCCGTCTCGCGATTGTCCCCAATCGTCGATCAGCCCGGCGATGGAGATGGGCGTATCGCGCCAGCCGGTCACGACATAGCCGGCGAGGTCTTCCCGGCTTCGAACGGCCTGCTGCACCTGTTCGCGGATGAAGGAGGCTTTTGTCAGCGAATGGGTCGCCATGAGATCCTCTTCTTCCGGTGCCGTCCAGCGTTCGATCTCGAGAATCCGGGGAAGTTCGGGCGGCGTCCACCGCACCCCTTGGTCGGCAAGGGCCGGATCGCTCGACGCCCAAAACGGCTTCTCGCGCTTTATCCGCGGCAAATCCCGATGCACGTCGATATCGTTGAACTCTCCCAGCAGAATCGGCTTTTTCTCCCTCGGCCCGATCAGCAGCGAATCGAGCACCACCGGATAGAACGGCAAATCGCAATAGGGGTGGAAATCGTAAAAGTCGCCGTACTCGCGCAGGTCTCCGCCATACATTTCCGACGACCCCGAGTTGTCCTTCACCAAAGCGGCCCCGGTCAGCTCTTTGACCATCTCGTAAAGCCGCCGCCGGAAGTCCGCCGACGTGTTCGAAGAGAGCTCGCATCCGCAGGTCCAAACGAGGATGTTGGAGTGCCGGCGATATTGGAGCGTGATCCGCCGAAGCTCTTCGAACATCGCCTCCTGCCGTTCGGGCTCGGGGGTGGGGTCCCAGAGCGGCAGCTCCATCCAGGCGAACATCCCTTCCTCTTCGAGAATCTCGAAGTAGCGGTGGGGCGGCACCCAAAGGCAGAACTTGCAGGTGTTGAAGCCCATCTCCTTCATGAGCCGGACTTCATTGCGGATCATCGCGTCGTCCGGGCAGGGGTGGTTGCCCAGCTCCGGATACCAGCCCCAGGTGAGCACGCCGCGCAGGTAGAACGGTTTGCCGTCGACGAAGATTTTCGTGCCTTCGACCTTCACCCGGCAAGGCGGAGCGGGCGGTTCAAGATCGGGTTCTTGGTCCCAAAGCTCGACGGACTGCCAGATCCCGCCAAAGGTGTTGAAGACGAAGGGGAGAAACCCGCTGGCGACGTCGCGAACGGGATAAGTCGGGCCGCCGTTTTTGACGACTTCGACTTCGATCTGGACCGCTTGCCCGGCGAACTTGCCGAGAGGGATTTTGAAGGCGTCCCAGATGCCGAGGTGTACGAAAGCCCCCCCCTCGCTTTTGCGAAGCGAAAAGGGCGAGGGGGCTGGGGAGGGAGATCCGGACCTTTCGTCTCCTCCCCCAACCCCCTCCTCATTTTCCTCGCCATGCTCGAAAAACGAGGAGGGGGCTATCCGCACTCTCGCCGCATAGCTCACGCCCCAAAAAACCAGCCAACCACCCTTACTCGGAACTTCGAGCGTCGTCCGGTACACCGCCGGGCCCTCCCATCGGACGTCGACATCCTGCCGCCAGGCGTGGGGGACGGTGCAAGGCCGCGGCCCGGCGCCGTAGTCGACGGTCCACTCGGAGATCGGTCGGGGCATCGATGAGATTTTCGCTCACTTGAAGGTCGAAGTGCGCAGGCTTGGCGCATCTTCCTTCCGAAACTTGACTCAGGCGCCTTTCCCACGTCCGCGGCCGTTCCAAGCTCATCCTCGTCGCGAAACGTCGCGATCGTGGCGCGCCAACCGGCTTCGTACATGCCACTTGACAACGTGCGCTTTCGAAACGAAGTGCTTTCGCCCGCCAACTCGCGAGTTGGCGGCGTCTCCGGATGGCCCGATGGGCCACGGGGCGAGAGCGAAGGGCATCGCCCTGGAATTCGGCGGCGCAAAAGCTCCCGAGCCCCGAAGGGGCAGAAGGATGCCGCCCGGCGCTTGCCTAATTGAAAACGCCAACAGACTGCGCTCACTTCAATACCGAAACGCGCGATCGATGTACGCCTCGAGCGTTGGGCACCCCGAACCAAACGAATCGCGTAAGATCTTCCACGGATGGGCTGAACCGCCAGGACGGTGGTCCTCGTCCGAACGTTTGGACTTTCAAGGAAGAAACATCATGCTCCTCAACTCGCTCCTCGCCGGCTTCGTCTTGGCCCAACCGGCTCCCGCCGTCACCCCCCTCAAGACCGTTCTTGGCGTTCGTCCGATTGCCTTGGCGGCGGCGCCCACCGGAACGCGCTTTGCCGCGAGCCTGGAGAACAACACGATCCGCATCTACGACGTGATCAACATGGCGGTGGTCAAGGTGCTCATCGGCCACCCGCAGCCGGCCTACGCGGTCGCCTGGCATCCAAAAGGCACCATGATCGCCAGCGGCGACGAGTCGGCCCGCATCTTCCTCTGGGACATCAAAACCGGCAAAAAGCTCAAGGAGATGCGGACCCACACGCGAGGTTTGCAGGCGCTCAGCTTCGATGCCACCGGAACGCGGCTGCTCAGCACCGGCAAGGACGACTTCGTCAAGGTCTACGACGTCAAGACCGGCAAAGAGGTCCGCTCCATCCCCGGCAAGGGGGCCAATTTCTACTCCGCCACGTTCATGCCCGGCGGGTCGTTTGCGGTCGCGACCCTGGGGGATGGCATTCGCGTTTACGGACCGTCGGGCGTGGTCCGAAAGTATCAGGGCCACAGCGATGGCGCCGTGTGGGACTTCGATTTCAATGCCGGTTCGAACCGCTTGATCTCGGGCGGGCGCGATGCCACCTCGATTTGCTACGACCTCAAGAAGGCGCAAAAGCTGCAAACGTTTCGCGGCCATGGGGACTGGGTCAACCACGTTCGGATCACCCCAAACGGTCGGTTTGCCTTTTCCGCCTCGACCGATCGAACGGTCAAGATTTGGAACCTGAAGACCAACGCTTCGGCCGGGAAACTCGAAAACATGGCGTCGGTGGGCTCGCCGCTTTGCGTCACCGCGAACGGCCAATTCCTGGTCGGCGTGAACCTGGACGACTGGCTTCAGGTCTTCACGATCAACCCGCCCCAGGGCAAAGGCAAATAGTCCGCGCTAAAGCGGCGACGCGGTGAGCGCCTGCCCGCACCAAAGACACTTCTTGCGCGAACGGGTGAGCAGCTTCCGGCCGCAATGCGGGCAATCGGCTTGGGCCGGCCGCGCCTTGCCGTCGAGCTGCCCGTCCCGAAGGTCGACCGTCTGGACCGCCCGGGCGAGCTCGTCGTCCGAGTAGCCGTGCTTGAACTTCAAGAGGTCCCAAAGGCCGGCACATGCCAGTTCGAGGGCGTCGATTCGGGCTTCGAGCGCCATGAAGCGCTCGCTTTCATCCTTTTCGATGACGACGGAGGTGGGGGTGCGATACCCCAGGCCGATCATGGGTCCGAGCATGGACCGATTATGGGTCCAACATGAGGACTCTACTTCCCGGAAAGCACGCGGGCCGATCGGAACCGATCGCCCCGCTTGATCTTATCGACCACGTCCATCCCTTCCGTCACCTTGCCCACCGCGGCATAAGAATGGTACAGACGGAGCGCGTTGCCCTTCAGGACGAACAGTTGGGAATCGCCGGGGAGCTGCAAACCATTGGACGCGATGCCTACGACGCCCCGATAAAAGTCCACTTCCGACATCTCGAACTTGGCGATGTCCTTCCCGCTGCCGCCATCGCCCACCCGGTCGTTCTGTTTCATCTTGCCGGTCTTCGGGGCTTTAACGTCCAACGGCTCGTTACGGCTGGCCGGGGCGCCCCATTGGGTCACCCACCCCTCCACCCGATGCACGCGCTGGCCATCGTAGAACCCCTTTTTCACCAGATTCAAGATATGCGCCACCGTCAGCGGCGAGCTCTTCGGGTCGGTCGTGATCGTAAAGCCCTTGCCATTCCCCATCGTGAAGCGGATCTTGGGGCCGGCGGGATGATAGTCCTCCGGTCCGGGAAGCTTCTGTTGGGGCAAGGCGAGCAGCGAATAGGCGGCGCAAACGAGAGTGACCATAAAAGGAAACTTCGGGGTTCATCTGCCCAATTCCTTGCCCGCGAGCCTCCTATCTCAAGCGACCCCTCCTAATCAAAGAGCGAGGTCTTGATGGTGGTGACATTGGGCTCGAACGCATCGTCGCCATTGGCGATCGCCGTTGCGCCCTCTTCCACCAGCGCAAGGTTGCCGGCTGCCGCGCCCTCTCCCGTCCACGCGCAGACCGGACAATAAGCCATTTTCAGGGCCTCGGCCGCTCCCGCCCACGTGCCCCCGGTATTGGCTTCACATGCGGCCACGATGGCCACTTCGGCCAACGCATAGATTAGCTTGTTGCGGCCCATTGCCTTGCCCACGCTCCAACCGGAGGTGGGGTGGCTCGGCGTGGCCAGCAGAACCTGGTCGAGGTCGATGTCGCTACGTAGGAGCTTGCCCTGGACCTCTTCGAAGGAATCGGCGGCGATGACGATGGCGGATCCACCGGCGCGAACGGCGGCGGCTACGGCGGCCCGGTCCACGCCGTTGGCGCCTCCGGTCACGATGGACTTGCCCCGTTCGACGGCGGCGCGTGCCGCTTGGACGGTGAACTCGAGCGCGGCTTCATCGGCATCGCGCGATCCCACGAGGGCCACCGAAGGGGTGCGAAGGATCTCGGCATCACCGAGCAGAAATGCGACGGGCGGAATACGCGGGCCGAGGCGCTGGGACCACGACTGAGGAAACGTCTTATCGAACATCGTCAGCGCGACGATTCCTTCCGATTCGAGCGCTTCAAGCTCGGGCTCGAGCGCCGCTCGGCGGTCGAAAAGCGGCCGGACCGCCGGATTGGGCGAGCGGGCCATTCGGGCTTCGATCTCGGCCGGCGTGGTCGGAGGTGGATCGAACAGCGGCCACCAATCGCGCCCCGAAAGCGGCAACCCACTGCCAAATCCGGTGTGGGTGAGCGCGACAACCCAGGGGGCAAAGGGGTCTTTCATGGCCGAGCTTCTTCCCGAAACTTTATCCGCGACGAACTGGCCGCTGCAAGGGCAAGCGGCACGACCGAGCTCGCGCCGGCACGGCGAAGGCCGATTCCGGCGACGGTGAGCGTCCATCCCGAATCCACGATGTCATCGAGCAGAACGCAGACCCCCGTCCTCGCCTCTGCCGCCTCTATGGAAGTCCAGACGTTCCAAAACTGCTCTTCGGAGGTCTTCATCGTCTTTTGCGGCGCTTTGGGGGCAACGCGGCGGATCGCGGGCACCGCTTCCACGCCGAGCCGATCGGCCATTCGATGCACGAAATCTTCCATCGCCCCACGTTGCCGACTGGGAACCCAGCTCAGCCAGTCCGCGCGGATTCCGGCCTCTTCAAGCGCGGCGGCCGCCGCCTCGATCAAGGCGTCGCCAAAGCGCCCTTCGGCGTACTTGCCTTCCTTCACCAACTTTCCCAATCCTTCGTCACCATAGAAGGCGAGCACGATTCCCGGTGCATTGCGCAAATTCTCGGGAATCTGGCGTTTTCCTTCCAGCAAAGGCAAAGGAAGGACCAGGCGAGGCACGATCGTTTTGGGCTCGCCAAACAAAAAAGCGGCGGCTTGCGCGACCGTTCGGGGGTCCAAGTGGGGCGGTTCGAGGGTCCGGCACCGGTCGCAGACCCCGCAGGGCTCCGCGAGCGTGTCGCCCAGCGCTTCGGCGACGCTTTGCATTCGGCAACGGTTCGAGGCCACGTATTGGCGGAACGCCGCGCATTCTTCGCGACGAAGGGTGCGGATCGATTCGCCAAGCTGGATCTCGCGATGCAGCCGTTCCGAATCGGCATGATAGAGGCCCTCCTCATCACGCCAAACCGCCTCGGCCGAGGCCAGTATGTCGAGCGCATGCCGCACCATCGAATCGGAGACCGCGACGCGGTGGGCAAGCGTCTCAAACCGCTGCGGACTCTCCTCCATCGCGCGGCCAATCTCCTGAAACACCCACGTGGGGGGCCGGGCCGCATCGATGAAACGATGGGCGATCGTTTCATCTTCCTGTCCGGCAAGGAGCACGGCGTAGGCACGGTCGAGGGCCCGCCCCGCCCGGCCGATCTGTTGGTAATAGGCGATGAGGCTGGCCGGCGCCTGATAGTGGACCACGAATCCCACATCCGCCTTGTCGTAGCCCATTCCGAGCGCGGTCGTTGCCACCAACGCTTTGAGTCGGTTTTCGGAAAAGGCATTTTCCAATTCGATGCGGCGATCCCGCTCGAGATCGGCATGGTAAGCCTTCGCCACAATGCCTTGACGGCGCAACCACAATGCCACTTCCTTGGCGTCGAAAACGGTGAGCGTGTAGACGATCCCGGAACCCTTGAATCGCGGCAAATAGCGCGAGAGCCAAGCCAGCCGTTCGGCATTCTGAGCCATCTCGAGGGCGACAAGGCGAACGCTAGGGCGCACGAGGCGGCCCCGTTGCACTTCGAGAAACGGTCCGAACACGCGCTTCAAATCTTCTTCGACCCGCGCCGTGGCGGTGGCGGTTGCGGCCAAAATCGCCGCTTCGCGGGGGAGCCCTTCGAGCTGGCGCAGAACGGAGCGATATTCCGGCCGAAAGTCGTGCCCCCATTCACTGATGCAGTGGGCTTCGTCGATCACCGCCAAGTTGACGCTCGGCAAGAACCGATCGAGGACGCGACGGCGAAACTCGGGGTTGTGCAAACGTTCGGGCGACACGAAGAGCACGTCGAGCTGTCCCGCCTGGAGCTGAATTTCCGCATCGGCCCAATCGTCTCGGTTTTCGGAATGGAACGCCGCCGCTCGGAGCCCGAATCGTTCGGCCATCGGCACCTGATTGCGCATCAGGGCGATCAGGGGGCTGACGACCAACGTCGCGCCCCGCTCGGCTCGCCGGCGGGCGGCCAAAAAATAGACCACGCTCTTGCCCCAGCCGGTCGCTTGGACCAGCAGCAATCGAGCGCCCGGCGCGTCAAGGGCGTCGATCGCCTCAAGCTGCCCTTCACGAAACGCCGCATCGGGGCCGAGTGCTTCCCTTAAGAGCGATTCGGCCCGCGCCCGATCCCCACCTCGACTCGACCCTTTGATGGCTCATTTTGAACCACCAGCGGCTCGAACCCGGGACTTTGCAACGTCTTAAGCCCTTGGTGGATCTCGATTCGGCGATTCAACGGTTTCTGGACCATTTGGCGGCGCGGCGCTCGGCCCACACGGTGCGCTCGTACGGCGTCGATTTGGGACAGCTTTCGACCTTTTTGGAGGGCCGCTTCGAGTTGACGTCGTTCAGGCTTCAAGGCTACTTGCGGACCTACGGCGGCGGCCCGGCCACCCGGGCCCGAAAGCTCTCCACCCTGAGGTCTTTTGCCCGTTTCCTCCGGCGCGAGGGCCTGATCGAAGCCGATCCGACCGAGCCGCTCGAGGCGCCGATCCGTCGCAAGCGGTTGCCCAAGGCGCTCAGCCGGCAGCAAACCGGAGAAATGTTGGATCAGACGCCGGAAACGCGCTCGCCGCTGCGCGATGGAGCGCTGCTCGAACTGATGTATTCGGCCGGCTTACGCGTAAGTGAAGCGGTTGGGGTCGATGTGAAAGATTTCGATTGGCGGGAATGCTCGCTTCGCGTGCGGGGGAAAGGCAACAAAGAGCGGGTCGCCCTGTTTGGTGAGCCCTGCCTTCGCGCCCTCATTCGTTATAACGATGAAGAGCGCGTCGCGCCGGCTCAGGGCGACGCGCTCTTTACCAACCCGGAAGGGGGGCGCTTAACCGCGCGGACCGCCCACCGCATCGTCAAGCGCTGGGCCCGCCGGGCCGGGCTGCCCCCGGAGACGTCGCCCCACTCGCTGCGTCACAGCTTCGCCACCCACCTTCTGGATGGGGGTGCGGACCTCAAATCCGTTCAGCAACTGCTCGGCCACGAATCGCTGGCCACAACCCAGATCTACACCCACGTCAGCATCGAACGCCTCAAGGACGCGGTCGACAAGGCCCATCCGCGGGCCAAGTAAATCCCCTCAGACGACCCGGCCCTCCGCGATTCGCAAAACGCGGTCGGCCTGTTCGAGCATCGTCTCGTCATGGGTGACCATCACCAGCGCGCCTCCCTCGCGATGCCGATTGAGCAGTTCGACGACATGCATGCCGTTTTGGTGGTCGAGGGCCGCCGTAGGTTCATCGGCAAAGACGACTTTGGGGTTGCCCAAAAGCGATCGGGCCACGCAGACGCGCTGCTTTTCACCGCCGCTCATCTCGTGCGGATAGCGATGACTCTTATCGCCTAAGCCCAGCGAATGGAGAATTTCAAGAGCTTTCTCGCGGTGGTTGCGATTGATCGAGGACACCAATACATTCTCAAGCGCGGTCAAGTATCCCAAGAGATAGGGTTGTTGGAAGAGAAAGCCGAACTCCCTCAGTCGCAAATGGCTGCGCTGTTCGTCGGAAAGCGAAGCGAGGTTCTGATTCTCGTAGGCGACAACGCCTCGCGAAGGCAACTTGAGTCCGCTTAAGAGATAAAGGAGGGAGCTCTTCCCCGAACCGGAGGGCCCGAGGATCCCAACGAACTCGTTTGGCCGGATGACGACATCCAGGTCCTGACAGGCGAAGACCTCTCGGCCATGGTCGAGGTAGATCAAAGAAGCGCCGGTTGCCGAAATCAAACGAGCCTCCTCTCCACAACGCCCACCGGGTCGAAACGATGGAATCGAATCAGGACCGTTGCGAACGCCACCACCAGAATCGCAAACGGAATGGGAACCGTATAAACGTAGGCTAACGCATCCCATGGATCGAGCGCATACGCGTTGGGGTCCATCAGGATCGACTTGACTAGGTGAAGAAGCGCGTAGGTAACCCCAATACCAAGACCCCACCCGAAGAGAACGACCGCGACGACTTCCCGTAGCGCCCTAGCCAAAAGCTGTTTCTTTGTATAGCCGATGGCCTGGAGCAATCCGTATTCGATAATGCGGTGCGACTGGTAAATGTTGATGAGCATTCCCATCATGATCGTGATGACCAAAACCAAGGTGCCGATCACCACATTCAAAATCTTGAAAAGCGTGGCGAACATTTCATCCGTTTGCTTATCCAAAATGTGATAGGCAAAGACTTGAGCCCGTTGGCCCTTGAACGCCTTCATGGCCCAGCGGTCAAGCCTCTCCTGATCCGTTCGATTCTTAGCAAAGGCCAAGACATTGTCGATCGGGGGGAGATGGTTGAGCCGCTGATAGTCGATGTCATTGAACATCAGCCATTCGCTCGTCTCGACAATGCCGACGACTTTGACCGGGTAGGGCGAGTAGGTCTCCTGAGTCTCCGGTGCGAGCAGCACGCTGCCGAGCCTCAAATTGAGGTTGCGGGCGACCGGCCGGCTCACGATCGCCTCCGGCTTTCCGGGAGCCGGCAAACGGCCCACGATGCCGCGATATCGATACTTCTCCAAGACGAAGCGCATGTCTTCGGGCGAGAGCCCGAGCACGACGAACGGCCATTTCCCCACAATCGATCGAACCTGCGCGCCGCTCGCCCGGCAGAGCACGATCCTTTCGAGCGGCACCGGGGACTCCTTTTTGAGCCGGTCGGCGATCTTGGCCGCCATGTCCACGTCGCCGCGCGGACTGACCCCGAGCATCGTCCGCGAATAGCTGTACATCGTCCGGATCGAGTACGGAATCGAGTCGATCATCGAAATGATTCCCGCGACCAGCATCACCGCCAAGAGAATGACGGCGGTGAGCGGAATCGTCTTGCCCGCATTGCGAAGCAGATAGGTGGAAGGCGCAAGAGGGCGCCGAACGCGGCCTGCCGCCTCGAGGGGGTCCTTAGGGTTTCGCTCGCTCAAGGGGGGCTAACGCTTCCTCCGATAGCGTAGAAACACTTCATCGGCCACCCGTTGTTCCGAGAGCAGATCAAACTTCAGCAAAGCGTCTTTGGCCAGCGGTTCGCCGCCCGCATAGGTGGGTAGCTCGCGGCCCAATCGCACTTTCGGCGCGACGGTCAGAAAAAGCTCGTCGGCCAG
>CAYONY010000042.1:12596-18781 GCA_964405415.1 uncultured Fimbriimonadaceae bacterium
CAGGTCGTGCCTGAGAATCTCCGCGTTGAGTTCGCTGCCGCCTTCGACCAGTAGTCGCGAGATGCCCAGGTCCGTTCGCATGCGGCGCAGCAGAGCTTTGAAATCCAGCCCGGATTCCCCGGCTTGCCAATGGAGCGCGCCTGCCGGCGTTGGAACGCCCTCCGGCGTCGCCACAATCGCTCGATCGGGCCGATCGGCGAAAAATGGCGTCGAAAAGTCAAAGGCAGCCCTTCGACTGGCGACGAAACGGTAAAGCCGCGGGTTGAAGCGGACTTTCGGCGTCGCGCGGAGCGTTTGGCCGCCGATCATGACCGCCTCGGCCGCCTCCTCGATGCGTCGCATCGCCTCGTGGTCAACTTTCGAACCCAAGTCCATCACCGTCTCCTCGCGGCTGCCGGAAACCGTCTTGCCATCGATCGTCGCGACCATGTTCAGAAATACGTAGGGGCGGTCGGCGGGCGGAGCGGGGAAGTCCAAACTGGCGTAGGGCACGTCGAGGAAGGAGCCGCCCAGCGTCCGGGCCAACACCGGATATGGCTGTTCGGCGAAACGCTGGCCCTCGATCCAAAACGTCGGCAGATTGTAAACGCCCGTCGCATAGGCAGGCTTGTTGTAGGGGGTGATCCGGTCGGCAAAGCGGCGCGATTCGATTGCCGTGGCCAACCCCTTGCGATCTTGAATGAGCCCGGTCGCCAGGCTTTGCAAGAAAGTTGGCGATGCGATATCGAGCCCATCCCGCCAATAAGCGTGGTAAATCCGGTCCACGAGCTCGTCCTGCACTCCTTCGAGCTTGGCGAACTCCACCGCTTCATGCGCGGCATGGGTGCGAATCGCGCTGTCCTTGCGCAGATCGATCGGCTCAAGGCCCTCAACCGCCAGGGCCAGTTCGATCCGCTTCGGGGTTTCGGGCCGGTCGGGGATCGTGGGTCGGGGCGGCGGGTCGCCGGGAAGTTCCATCGCGTCCGGATAGAGCTCGTACCCGCGCCAGTCGATCGTCGCGCCAAAGTCGCGACGAAGCCTCCGAGCTTGGAACAGCCCGATCCAACACCAGGGACAACTGAAGTCGTGGGCGACAGGTATGGTCGAACCCATGGACCGATTTTGGCGGACGGCGGCCCTGCTCTGCTTGGGAGGTCTGGGCGGCTGCGCCGGCCGAACGCTCGAAGGGCGCTGGGAGGGCCCGGTCCCGGGGCTAGGTGACAGCTGCCGAGTTCGCATCGAAGCCGGATCGCAAATCTGGGCAGTTTGCGGCGCCGGCATGAGCCCATCGGCAATCGGCGCTTACAAACTCGAGGGCGAGCGCCTGACGGTGGAATGGAGATCGGTGATGGAGAACGGCCGCGAAACCGAGGGGCCGAAGCCGACGCTGGACGTGACGCTTTCCGGGCCTGGCAATACGGTCACGTTGACGCCAAACGAGGGTGGCGAGCCCTTCATTTGGCGTCGAAAGTAGCTTAGGCGGCTTTGCGGAGCGGTGCTTCCAACCGGTCGAGCGGCTTCGGATGGGCGGACTTCAAGATTTGAGCCGTCTTCTTGCCGTTTTCCGGAAAGGCGGCATGGCCGATGAGCACGCGGACCGGGCTGTTGGCGGCAAAACGCGTCTCCATCCAATCTTGGGCTCGCCGAATCAAGCGTTCGCGAATCAGGCTGGCGTGGAGTCCGGTGAAGGGAATGATGACGCCGAAGCCATCGTCGCCGATTCGGCAGACGACGTCCAACCGGCGAACGTTGGCCTTGAGCACGTCGGCCGCGTCATAGAGGAAATCGAGCACGCTCTGGTCCCCATAGAAACTGCGGAGACTCTCCAACCCTTCAAACTTGAGACAGACCACGCCGAGCCCGGTTTCCTGGGCGGTCGCCCGGTGAAGCTCCTCTTCGAGGCGGGCCTTGAAGTAGGCCTCCGTATAGGCGCCGGTGAGCGAATCGAGGACGTCGTACGAAAGATCCTTTTCCTGGCGCCGCAGCATCTGGTCCTTCTGCTCTTCGCTGACGAGAATCTTGCGGAGCTTGGCGAGCGATTGGCGCAGGATGTGAGAGACGTAGTTACAGGAGATTCCCAGCTTCGCGGCGATTTCGGTTTGGTTCATCGCGTCGAAGTGGAAGTGAATCAGGACGCTGCGTTCAAGGTCGCGCAACTGTTTGAGCGCATTTTCGAGCAGCACGCGATCCTCCACGCCCAGTTGCTCGGGACAGAAGTCGGCCGCATCGAGGCGTTCCCCCTCGGAGTCCCCATCGTCATCCGGGCCGCCCGCATCCAACGAGCCGACACGGAGCATCTCCTGAGTTTGGATGACTTCCCGGACGTTGCTCTCCGGCACGCCGACCGCCTCCGCGATCTCCCGTTCGGTGGGCTGCCGCCCAAGGTCTTGAAAAAGCATGCTGCTCGCCCGGTTCACCTTGTGGCGCAGCTCCTGCAGCCACGCCGGATGCCGGATGATCTGGGGGCGGTCGCGCAGATAGTGCTTGATCTCGCCCGCGATCAGGTAGGTCGCATAGGTGTTGAAGCGAACCCCGGCTTCCGGATCGAATTTGTTGAGGGCGTTCAAAAGGCCGATAAAGCCGACCTGGACCAAATCCTCTTGCTGTTCGATCCCCGAGTATTTCCTCGCGACGCGCTCCACCAGGCCGGTGTATTGGACCAGGATCAGGTCCTTGAGTTCCGGCCTCGGATTCTGCACGTATCGAAGAACAAGACCCTCCGGATCATGCTCCAATCCCAGATTTCCCACGTTTCATCACTCCTTGATCGTCGCCCCGCACGTCCTGTGCGGGGCCTGTCTTCGGCCACATCCATGAAGCCTCGACGTTCGTTTTCCAAACCCCAAGCGCCGTCCGGCCGCAGCCGGCATTCCTTGCCTATTTCACACTGTTGACGAGCTTGAAGATCGGAGTCATAACCGAGATGGCAATGAAGCCGACCAACACACCCATGAAGATGATCAGCATCGGCTCGATCATCGAGGTCAAGCCCTTGACCGTCGATTCGACCTCCGCATCGTAAAAGTCGCCGACCTTGACCAACATCTCCGAGAGTCGTCCCGACTCCTCACCGACGTCGATCATGGTCACGACCATGTTCGGAAACAGTCCACTTTCCGCCATCGGCGTCGAGAGCTTTTGTCCTTCGCGGATGCTTAATCGCGTTTGATCGATGGCTTGGGTCAAGACCACGTTGTTCAGGGTCTCGCCCACAATTTCGAGGCTGCGCATCATCGGAACGCCCGAACTGATGAGCGTGCCGAACGTTCGCGAGAAGCGCGCGATGCTCATCTTGAGCGAAAGCTCGCCCACGATGGGGAAGCGCAGCTTCATCGTATCGAGCTGGTAGCGGCCCTTGGGCGTTCGGCCCCACATCTTGACGCCGGTGAAGGCGCCAAAGCCCATGAGGATGATCACCCACCAAAACTTGTTCATAAAGTCGCCCATCGCAAAGAGGGCGGCGGTAACCGGCGGCAACTCGACGTCCATGCCGGTAAAGATCTCTTTGAACTTCGGAAGCACAAAGCTGAAAAGGGCAAACAGCATGAGGACCGAGAAACACAGGACGAGGATGGGATACATCATCGCCGCCTTGATCTTGCCGCGGATCTCGGTTTCGTATTCGAGGAACCCGGAGAGTCGGTCCAGGATCTTGTCGAGGATGCCTCCGACTTCGGCCGCGCGAATCATGTTCACGTAGAGCTTGTTGAACGACGTCGGGTGCTTGCTCATCGCGTCATTCAGGCTCAT
This sequence comes from uncultured Fimbriimonadaceae bacterium, assembly GCA_964405415.1. Taxonomy (GTDB): domain Bacteria; phylum Armatimonadota; class Fimbriimonadia; order Fimbriimonadales; family Fimbriimonadaceae; genus CAYONY01. Next base: position 16,326 of record CAYONY010000042.1, read on the forward strand.
ACCGCCTTTCACGTCCAGCGTAATCGATTCGAGCGCGCCCCGCAGCACGGGGTCTTTCATCTGGCCGCAGAGAATGTCCAGACAGCGCAGAATGGGGATACCGGCGTCGATCATCGTCGCGAACTGGCGCGAGAACATGACCAGGCTTTTGCCTTTCATCTTGCCCTTGCGAGGACCCACTTTGGCGGCGCGTCCGGACTTCTTGATGTCCGTGACGTGGAGGGACATTTCCCTCAGCCGAGCCAGGACGAGCTGTTCGTTTTCGGCTTCGATGACGGAGCGGACGGTGCGTCCACTGGAGTCGACGGCGGTATAAGCAAAGTGCGGCATCCTTGACTTTCCTCACAGGCCGAAAAGGGCCGGCCATCCTGGCCATGCCTTCGGTCTCATGAGAATTGTCGGCACCGCGTGGGGCAAAACCCACGCTCGCAAGCCATCTTGCGAAAGAATCGCAAAAGCTCGCAATTTCACCTAACGAAGCTCGGCTTTACGCTTCCCCGTAATACACCCCGTCCAGGGCGCTCCACATCGCGGCGCCCACCAGCGCGCACGCGATCTTCGTTTGGGCAAATTCGGCATCCGTCATTTCGGCCGCCTTGCCCCGAAGCAGATCGCGCTCGGCCAGGTCGTTGGCGTGAACTCTGAAGTACTCCTGCCCCGCTTCGGACACCGCGTAGTGTTCGCGAAGGCCCTCCAACTTGACCTGCGACGTGTGCGGCTGCTGGGCCTCGAACGCGTAGAGCGCCCCCACCGCCGCCGCTCGATCGCCAAAAGCGTTTTTGGCGGCCGTGACCAGGGTCTCGGTTTGCGGGCGGTTGCTCTGGCGTACGGCGCCGATCGCAAGCTGGAATCCGGCCCAAAGGCGCTCATGCTCGCGCTCTTCTTCGGCGTAATGGGTTTGGCCCAAAGTTTCCCAGCCTTCGGCGATGGTCGCCACGAACTTGCCGTATTCGCCGGCGTAATCGCGAAGCTTTTCGACGGGCAGCGTGCCCATCCGCCAATCCTGATAGAACGGATGGCGGTTCAGGTCGAATTGGTCGACGATGGCGTCCAGATCGCGGACGCGGGCTTCGGCGGTTTCCACGTGTGCGAGGATACCTTTGGCGGCCAAGATCGTGCCGCCCCCGATCGTCACTCCGGCCGCTTAAAAATCACACTGACGTTGTGCCCGCCGAACCCAAAGGAATTCGAAAGCGAATAGGGCACGTCGGCTTTGCGGGCCTGGTTCGGCACGTAGTCGAGATCGCAGTCCGGATCGGGGTTCTTTAAATTCGTTGTGGGCGGAAGCATGCCGTCGCGCATCGCCAAAATGCAAATCAGCGATTCCACCGCGCCCGCCGCCCCCAGCGAATGGCCGATCATCGATTTGGTGCTGCTCATCGCCAGGCGACGCGCATGGTCGCCAAACGCCCGCTTCACCGCCAGCGTTTCCAAGCGGTCGTTGTAAGGGGTCGACGTGCCATGGGCATTGATGTAAGCAATGTCGGCGGGTTGAAGATCGGCCGTGCGCAAGGCCATTCGCATCGCCCGAAAGGCCCCATCGGCTTCCGCGTCGGGCTGGGTCATATGAAAGGCGTCGCCGCTCATGCCGTAGCCCACGATCTCGGCGTGGATTTTGGCCCCCCGCTCGACCGCGAAGTCACGGTCTTCGAGAACGAGCACCGCCGACCCCTCGCCCATCACGAAGCCATCGCGCTCGGCATCAAAGGGCCGCGAGGCCGTCGCCGGATCGTCGTTGCGCGTGCTCAACGCGCGGGCCGAACAGAAGCCGGCGAGCCCGATCTCGTTGATCGGCGCTTCGGCGCCTCCCGCCAGCATCGCCACCGCATCGCCCCTTTTGATGATGTGATAGGCGTCTCCGATCGCATTGGCTCCGGTGGAGCAGGCGGTCACCACACACGTGTTGGGACCCTTGAGCTTGTGCTGGATCGAGACGTAGCCCGAGGCCATATCCGGGATCATGTAGGGCACCAGGAACGGCGAAACCCGGCTCGGCCCGGCCGTCCAAAGCTTGTTGGTTTGTTCCGAAAGAAACGTGAGCCCGCCGATTCCCGAACCGATCAGCACGCCGATGTCCTCGGCGATCGCCCCTTCCGTCGGCAACTTTGAGTCGTCGAGCGCCATTCTCGCCGCCGCCGCCGCAAACGCGATAAAGCGGTCGATCCGACGGGCATCCTTGGGCTCCAGCCAATCTTCCGCGTTGAAATCGGGGACTTCCGCCGCAATCTGCGTCGTGAACGCCGAAGGATCCATCAGCGATATTCGCCGAACCGCGTTTTCCCCCGCCAAAAGGCGCGGCCAAAACGTTTCAACCCCGGTGCCCAAAGGCGTCACCGCGCCAAGGCCGGTGACGACCACGCGCCCCGAGGGCCGGGGCCATTGGGTCATGACTGCTTTTTGACGATGTAGTTGACGGCGTCGCCGACGGTCTTGATCGAGTTCACCTCTTCATCGGG
>CAYONY010000043.1:0-18499 GCA_964405415.1 uncultured Fimbriimonadaceae bacterium
GTCCCCCTTGCTGATCTGGACGATGAACGCCGTCATCGTCTGGATGCTTTCGGCGGGGTTGAGCGTCAGGTTCGGGGTTGAGCCGCACGCCAAAGTGACCGCCATCGTTTCCCCGATCGCGCGAGAGAGGGCGAGGATGAAGGAAGCCATGATCCCCGACAGCGCGCCCGGAACGACGATCTTGGAGGTCACTTCGAACTTGGTGGAGCCCAGGCCATACGCGCCTTCACGCAGCGCCCGAGGCACGGCCGAAAGGGCGTCCTCGCAGAGGGAAGAGACCAGGGGCAGCACCATAATGCCGACCACGATGAATCCGGACGCGGCATTGAACACCTCGACGTTTGGAAAGAACCCCTTGAGCAACGGCGTGACAAAAAAGAGCCCGAAGTAGCCGTAGACGACGGTCGGAATGCCCGCCAGAATCTCCAAGGCCGGCTTGAGCACGCCACGCACGGCGGGACGCGCGTACTCGCTGAGGTAGATCGCGGCGAGCAGACCCAGCGGCAAGGCGATGAGCCCCGCTCCGACCGTGACTTGAAAGGTGCCGGCCAGCAAGGGCAGCACACCGTACTTTTCCGGCGAAATGGTGGGCGCCCAAACCGTGCCCGTGAAAAACTCCCAGATCGAGACCTTTTGAAAGAAAAGCACCGTTTCCCGCGCGAGCACGTAAACGATGCCGACGGTGGTCGCGATCGAAATCAAGGCACAGAGGAGGCACAGAAAGCGGATCGCCCCCTCGCCCAGCCGAAAGCGACGGGAGGCCGCCCATGCGGGCGGCCTCCTGGAAGCATGCTCGAGAGAGGAAGCCGTCGCCATCGCCTGTCTAACCCGCGGGCGACCCCATGAGGTCTTCAACCTTCTTGCCGCTGGTGTGGACCCCCGAAAACGTTGAGCCCGTCTGCTTCGTCTCCACGCGCTTGGCTGCCATCTGGTAAGCCGTGTCGGGCAGATTCACGTAGCCGACGCTGCTGATGAGCTTTTGGCCCTCGGCGCCGACGTAGTATTTGATGAACTCCGCTACTTCCGGACGATCCATCGCCGCTCGTGTCACGTAGATGAAGATCGGTCGTGAAAGCGGCGTATAGGTCCCGTCCTTAACGGTCTCGACGCTTGGCGCAACGCCGCCGGAACCCGAATCGATCTTAACGAGCTTTAGCTTGTCTTCGTTCTCGATGTAATAGGCCAACCCGAAATATCCGAGTGCGCTGGGTTCGCCCGCAACGCCTTGGACCAATTGATTGTCATCCTCGCTCTGCATGTAATCGGAGCGGCTTGATTTCTTCTTACCCACGATCGCTTCGGTGAAGTACTCAAATGTGCCCGAATCGGCGCCAGCGCCGAAAAGCTTGATCTCCTTGTCCGGAAAGCCCGCCCGCACATCGCTCCACTTCTTGACGGCAGAGTTGGGCTCCCATATCTTCTTGAGCTCCGCCACCGTCAACGTATCGACCCAATCGTTGCTGGGGTGAACGACCACCGAAAGGCCGTCATAGGCGATCGGCAGCTCGACGAATTCGATGCCTTTTTCCTTGCAGGCCGCAATCTCTTTTTCATCGATCGGCCGCGAGGCCCCGCAAATGTCGATCTCGCCGGCCGCGAATTTTTTGAACCCGCCCCCGGTGCCCGATTCGGCCACCGTGACTTTCACGTTGCGAAAGAGCTTGTTGAACTCTTCTGCCACGGCTTGGGAAACCGGATAGACCGTGCTGCTGCCGTCGATCCGGATTTCGCCGGAGAGATTCGCGGATGCGGCGCCCTTCACCGCCGTTTCTCCGCTGCCATTGGCGCCGTTCTCCCCGCCCTTGCCACAACCGGCCGCCACCATCAATGCGGCGCCCGTTGCGGCCAGGCTGGCCCAAATCCAAGTGCGCGCTGCTTTCATTCCACCACCTCAATAGGCCCTTCGGCCTTAACAAAACCGTACCGGGAGGTGGTTAAGCCGATGTTAAGAGTTGGCTTCATAAAGGAGCTCGGCAAGGTCCGCAAGTCGTACGTCCTTGTCCGAAACCTGCTTGATCGAGGCGTCGAGCATGATCCGGCAAAACGGGCAGGCCAAGGCAACCGTCTCGGCTCCGGTGGCCAAAAGCTCTTCGGCGCGGCGATTCCCGGGCCGCTCGTTGGGGGGTTCCTCGGCCCACATACGGCCGCCGCCCGCGCCGCAGCAGAGCGTTTTGACGCCGTGGTGCGCGGGCTCCAAAAGGTTTGGGCCGAGCAGGCGGCGCGGCGCCTCACTTTCGCCGTTGACCCGGGCCAGATAACAGGGATCGTGGAGCGCCACGTCCTTGGCGGCGCCCGCGCGAAGCTTGCCTTCCGAAACCAATCGGGCCAGAAGCTGGGAATGGTGTTCGACCTCGAGCCGACCCTCGAACTGGCCGTATTCGTTTTTGAAGGTATTGAAGCAATGCGGGCAGGGGGTGACGATGCGCTTGACGCCGTACTTTTCAAAGACCGAGACGTTGGCTTGCGCCTTCTCTTGGAAGAGGAACTCATCGCCGGTGCGGCGGGCCGGGTCGCCCGTGCAGGCCTCTTCCTGGCCCAAACAGGCAAAGCGAACGCCCGCCTTCTTCAAGAGTTGAGCTACCGCTTTGGTGGTTTTCACCGCACCTGGATCGGTGGCGCCCGCACAGCCCACCCAAAGAAGCACTTCGAATTCGGCTCCGTCGCGGCAAAGCGGAATCTCGAGTCCGGCCATCCAGTCCTCCCGGTTGGCCGCCGGCTGGCCCCACGCGTGGCCCGTCGAGCCGACCTGGCGAAGCATCACGGCGCCGGTCCCGGCAAATCGGCCTTCAGCGACCAGGTGGCGTCGGGCGTCGACGATCATGTCGACGTGCCGAATCGAGACCGGACAGGCCTCGACACAGGCGTTGCACGTCGTGCACTGCCACAGGGCTTCCTCGCTCACCGCTTCGGCCAAGGCCGTCCCCGAAACCGCCGCACCGCGAATATCCTGGACCACCTTTTTGGGATTCAGCACCTTGCCAACGCCATGGGCCGGGCAGACGTCCGTACATCGGCCGCACTCCATGCAGGCATCGAGGGCCATGAGATGCCACCGCGAGAGGTCCTTGGCGACTGACGCGCCGATCTGGCCGGTCTTTTCCACCTCTTCGATGGCGATGGGCTTGAGTTCGCCCCAACTCTGTTCGGGCATGCCATAGGTGCTGGCCACCGCCATCACGAGGTGCCGGATCCGCAATCGCGGCAGGATCGCGAAAAGCACGAAGACCCAGACCATGTGGAACCACCAAAGTCCCACATAGAGCTCGTTGGAGACGCCCCCAACGACCTTCGCGAACGCGTAGCCGACGGGCGAGTAGAGATCCCACGGCTTCGGGTCATTGCCGATCCTCGCCCCCTCCAAGAGATAGCCGGTGAGCCCGACGACGAGAAGCAGCAGCAGGGCCCAAACATCGGATGGGGCTTGGGCGACGCTGGGCGGTCGAAACTTCAGCCGGCGCACAAGCGCCCAACCGCAGCCGAAAACGAACATCAACCCGAGCAGGTCAAAGGTCAGCTCGTAGGCGAGGTAGTACGCGCCGCGGTGGAATTTCCACGGCGCGTAGGTCGCAACGGCGAGAAGGGTCGTCGCCAGAAAAAGTGAAAGAAACCCGTAGAAAATGAGAAGGTGCATTGGCGCGCCGCTGGTCTTGCGGTGAGCGCGCACTTTGCGCTGGAGAAGGACGTTCGCCCACACCGCGCTCAGCCCACGTGGCTTCCAATCGATGGGCTTGCCTTGCCGCCAAACCTTCGCCCGTTGCCAGATCTGAAGAGCCGCGACCCCCAGCGACCCAAACGCCAGCACGTAGAACAGCACCTGCTGCCAGCCCGGCAGATGCATGAACTCGATTCGGGTGGGCTCCACGGGCCTTTAGGTTCCTTCTGAGGGGTTTCGATTCCTGCCCGCCGCGGCCTAGCCGATTCCCCGATCGACCGCCAGCATCAGAAAGAGCAACGCCAGATAGGCCATGGAGTATTTGTAGAGCTTCAGGGCCTGGGGTCGCTCGGGACGTTGGAAGAGCTGGATGCTTCGAACGATGAGCAGAAGGTTCAACAGGCCCATCGCGATGAGGTAGGTGTAGCCGACGCTCGGTTGGAACAGGGGCAACGCGGAGATCAGAGCCGTCAAAACCGCATAAAGAGCGATCTGCACCACCGTGTTCCGTTCGCCCTTGACCACCGGAAGCATCGGCACCCCGGCCGCCGCATAGTCGTCCTTGATCATCAGCGCAAGCGCCCAAAAATGGACCGGCGTCCAGACGAAGATGATGGCAAACAGGTACCAGGCAAGAGGATTAAGCTCGTTGGTGACCGCCGCCCAACCCACCAAAGGCGGAAAGGCCCCTGCCGCCCCGCCCCAAACGATGTTCTGCCACGTTCGGCGTTTGAGCACGAGCGTATAAAGGATCACGTAAGCGACCAGCCCGGCCAGCGCGGTCACCGCGGTAAGCAAGTTCGCTCCGAGCCATAGAATCAGGAACGAAGCGGTCGCCAACGCAAAACCGAAGAACAATCCGCTGCGCGCCGAGATCGCCTGCGTCACGGTCGGACGCTTGGCGGTGCGCTTCATCGTCGCGTCGATATCCCGATCGATCACCATGTTGATCGCGTTGGCCGCACCCGCCGACATATAGCCGCCGATCGCCACCGCGATGAAAAGCCCGAGCCCCGGCCAGCCGCCCGCCGCGATGAACATGGCGGTGAGGGTGGTGAAAAGCAGGAGGCTGATCACGCGGGGCTTGGTGGTGAGGACGTAGGCCTTGATCAGCTCTTTGCCTTCAAGGCGCGGGATTTCGGAAGCCGTGCTTTCGGTGGACTCCGTGCTCAGGTCGACCCGCGGGACGCCTTCGCCAAAACCCAGCCAAGCGGCAGCCAAAAACGCGGCAAAGAGCACGTCGGCCAGCGCCAAATGGATCATCTGCATCGCAATCGGCGCTTTAAGATAGATGCTAAGAAAGCCGATGGCGATCTGGATGCCGAACACGCCCACCGCAACGCGAACGGCCCGCTTCACCCGGGGCGCCGGGCGAAGGTGGGCCAAGAGGCCGCCGATCAGCAAAACATAGAGTCCAACCGAAGCGCCAATTAGCGGGTGCAGGGGCTGGAGCCGCACCATCCAATGGCTGTCGATTTGGAGCGCGGCGCCCAGGACATTGTCGACCGGCTTAAGTTGGTGGCCGAGCGCGGAAACCGCTCCCGAAATGCCAAGAAAGCAGATCGCGACGAATCCGAATAGGACACCCCAGAAGATTGGTCCCTGGTCCTTCAAAGTGACTTTGGGCGCCTGGCGGACCAGCAGGCCCAGAGCCGTAAGCGAACCGACCAATAGGAAGGTGCTCACGACATGGAAACCCATGACGCCGGCCCGCGCCGCGCTATCGTTGCGGTCGACCCACCCAAACTTCACCAAAAGCATGCCGATAAGCGCTTCGAGCACGGTCAGGCCGAGCGAAGCATAGGCGGCGGTCCGGGCTTGGTGGCCCCTGGGAAAATGGCGACGGGCCAAAACGGCGAGCCAGATGACCAGAGGCAGGACCATTCCGCTCGAAATGCGGTGGCTGAATTCGACGACGGCCTGCCCATCCCCGAACATCGGCAGGAGGGAGCCGTTGCATAGCGGCCAATGGCTGCCGCATCCATCGCCGGAGCCGCTGGCCCGCACGAACGCCCCGTACATCACCACCAACAGCACATAGCCCAGCGTTCCCCAGACGAACCGGCCGAACTTGCGAAGGTTGGCGTCGTCGGGAATCGGAGGGAAGGCGGCGGCCGTGGCCATCGGGGATCATTTTGGCAGGTCGAAGGGTTGCTTTGCATCGCTCGAAGAGGTCCGGAAGGACTTTCCGCGCACCGGCGCGAAGGAATGCCTCATGAAGCGCAATCGTCGATTTCTCGCCCTCGCCATCCTCTTCGGAATGGCCTCTTGCATGGCCCAGGCCGGTCCGGTTTTGGTGTACGTGACCGATCAAGGCAAGAAGTACCACGTTAAGACGTGCCGGCTGAAGCACGGGTCGAAGGGCATCCCGCTCGCGGAAGCCAAGCGTAAGGGCTACAAGCCCTGCGCAGTTTGCAAGCCGCCGAAGTAGCCAGCCGGTTGCCGTTTGCGGTTCGATTGAAGCACGGACTTGAGCCCAGCGGGTGCGTCCAATGCCTGGCTGGATTATCGGAAGTAGCGGCGAAGCCTCTTCCAGATGCTTTCAGGGGCTTTGGTTTGAATGCAGACGGTCACAACCGGCTTATCTGCGAAGACGCATCCGTAGAAGGTCCGTTGCTCCGAAAACAAATCCAACGTGCAATCGCCGTCGAGGAGCATGATCTTCCGATCCTTGAAATGCCACTCGAGCGAATTGGGCCAGCGTCGCGGACCAATTTCGATATCCGCTTGTTTTTTGACGTCGCCGATACGGCCCTCGACCCAGAAAATGGCCATCGAGTCGGTTCCTTCGGCGGATAAAACGTCAGCCCTTCTCGCCCCCTTCAAGAACGGATAGGGCGGATCCTGATTCGAATTCGTTAGGGCAAGCCAGCCAAGAACGCCGCCAACGAGCGCGATTCCAAGGAGCCAAACCGATTTCTTGCGGCTCACCATCGAATCTTGGCTCATTGGATTTCGGTTCAATTTCTTGGCCAGTCTGGGACCTATCGACCTCGCCTTAAAGGGCGAAGCAAAGCTGGCTTCCGCATCTGGTTTAGAATGTCCCTATGACCGTCGTGTTCGCGTCCGCTCTGGTTCTGTTTGGGTTTGGGCATGGGGCTTCGCAAGCCGAAGGCTACACGGACCTGGCGAAACTGCGCAACGTTCGCCAGGCCACCGATTTCCTGGCCCGCGCCCGGGCCCTCCACCGGCAAGTCCCCCTCATCGACGGGCACAACGATTTGCCCTGGTCCTTCCGGCGAGGCGGCCAGAACCTCTCGCGGACCACCGATATCCGTCAACCCCGTGAGGGCGGCCAAACCGATATTCCCCGGCTCCGCGCCGGCGGGGTGGGCGGCCAATTTTGGAGCGTCTATGTGCCGACAAGCCTGGGCGCCCGGGAAGCGGTGGAAACCACGCGCGAACAGATCGCCATTGTCTACGACCTTTGCCGCCGCTACCCGGAAACGTTCGAAATCGCTTGGACGGCCGACGATGTCGAGCGGATTTTCAAAGCGGGCAAGATCGCCTCGATGATCGGGATGGAGGGCGGGCATTCGATCGATAACTCCCTGGCCACCTTGCGCGATATGTACGCTAAAGGCGCGCGTTACATGACGCTCACCCACTCCGCCAACACGGCCTGGGCCGACTCGGCCACCGATTCGGTCCGTAACGATGGGCTGAACGATTTCGGCCGCCAAGTGGTGCGGGAAATGAACAAGCTGGGGATGCTCGTGGACCTTAGCCACGTCTCGCCGGCGACCATGCACGATGCGCTGGATGTGAGCACGGCGCCAGTCATCTTCTCGCACAGCGGCGCTTATGGCGTCTGCAAAAACCCGAGGAATGTGCCCGATGACGTGCTTCGCCGACTCAAAAAGAACGGCGGGGTGGTGATGGTGGTCATCTTCCGGCCCTACACTTATCAAGCCTATTCCGATTGGTCGGAATAGCGTCGCGACGCGACCCGGTCGGGCGCGAACGCGGCGGATTGGGAGCGCCAAAACCCGGCCCCCGAGGCGACGCTCAAGCAGGTCGCCGACCATATCGACCACATTCGGAAAGTGGCGGGGATCGACCACATCGGGATCGGCTCCGACTTCGATGGGGGCGGCGGAGTGGCGGGGCTCGAAGACGTCTCGAAGTACCCCTTTCTCACTGCGGAGCTTTTGCGCCGCGGCTACTCGGACGACGAGGTTCGCAAGATCCTGGGCCTCAACGTGCTTCGCGTGATGCGCGCGGCCGAGCGGGTGCGCGATCGGCCCTGAGATTTCCTAAGCATCTGGGCAGGCGAACTGCAGTTCGATTCGATGCGGCTCATCCGCATCATCGCCGTCTTCGCGAACTTCCGAATAGGCCGCCCAGAATCCCGCGAACCAGGTTGCGGCCGAGCGAGGAACCGGCGGCCCGAATCACGCTTTTGATTCCCGCCTCCACGACCGAATCCGACCGCCGCTGCGGTTCCCGGCGGGGTTCGGGGGTCTCATACCGAGGCGTTTCATAGCGGGGAGCTTCTTCTCGGCGCGGGGCGGGTATCGGCGCCGGGGCGGGAAGGTTCGTCTCCTCCTGCGCTTTCAGCTTCTCAAAGGCGGACTCCCGGTCGAGCAGTTGGTCGTATTTGCCTGCGACTGGACTGCCAGCTAGCGCCTCCTTGCGCAGTTCGGGCGTACACGGGCCGATGTGAGCATGGGGCGGGACGATGAGCGTCTTTTGCACAACCATCGGGACACCGCCATCTTCCAAGCAGGAAACGAGCGCTTCGCCAACTCCCACCTGGACGATCGCCTCCTCGGTTTTGAAGTCGGGGTTGGGCCGAAAAGTTTCCGCGGCGCTGTCCACCGCTTTCTGGTCGCGCGGCGTAAAGGCCCGCAGCGCATGCTGCACCCGATTGCCCAATTGGCCCAGCACTCGATCGGGAATGTCGATCGGGTTTTGCGTGATGAAATAGACCCCGACCCCTTTCGAGCGGATCAGCCGGACGACTTGTTCGACCTTTTCGACCAGGATCGGCGGCGCATCCGTAAACAGCAGATGGGCTTCGTCGAAGAAAAAGACAAGCTTGGGCTTGTCCATATCGCCGACTTCCGGAAGCTCTTCAAAGAGCTCGCTGAGCAGCCAGAGCAAAAAGGTTGAATACAGACGGGGGTTCTGCATGAGCTGGTCGGCGGCCAGAATGTTGATGCAGCCGCGACCGGTGGGGGTGGTTCGCATCAGGTCGCTCAGCTCGAGCGCCGGTTCGGCAAAGAACATCTCGCCACCCTGCTCTTCCAAGACCAACAATTGGCGCTGGATCGCCCCAACCGAGGTTTCGCTGACATTGCCGTATTGGCGCGTCAGTTCATCGGCCCGCTCGGCGACGTGGGCCAGCATCGCACGCAGGTCCTTGAAGTCTAAGAGAAGCAAGCCATCGTCGTCGGCGAGCTTAAAGGCAATGTTCAGGACGCCTTCCTGCGTATCGTTGAGGCCGAGAAGTCGGGAGAGCAGCAAGGGGCCCATCTCCGTCACCGTCGTCCGGATCGGGTGGCCCTGCTTGGCGAACAGGTCCCAGAAGACGACGGGATAGCTGCGGAATCCGTGGTCGGCGATCCCCAGTTGGGTCAGGCGGGCGTCGACTTTCGGGTTGCCGCCTCCCGGCTGGCATAGGCCGGAGAGGTCGCCCTTCACGTCGGCCATAAAACACGGAACGCCAATGTCGGAAAAGCCCTCGGCGATGGTCTGAAGGGTCACGGTTTTGCCCGTCCCGGTGGCTCCGGCGATCAGGCCATGGCGGTTGCCGTATTTGGACAGTAGGGCCACCTCGTGCCCGCTGTAGCCCAAGACGATCTTCGTGGGGTCGCTCATCGGACGTTAACGTACCTTACGCGCGAGCCTAGAGGAAGCGGGCCGTTCAACGTCGAATCTCTCGCACCATGCTGGCCCCCCTCATCGCCGCTTGGGCCGTTGCCGTGCCAGCCGCCCAAGGAGGCGCCATGGACTTTACGAAAGAGACCCCCGCCGAAAAGGATCGCCGCATGAAGTGGTTCCGCGAGGCCCGCTTCGGCATGTTTGTGCATTGGGGGCTTTACGCCATCCCCGCCGGCGTCTGGAAAGGCAAGAACTACGAGGGCGCCTCGGAATGGCTCCTCTACACCGCGAAGATCAAGGTCGCCGATTATCTGCCCCTGCTTCCCCAGTTCAACCCGGTGAAGTTTGAGGCCCGCAAGTGGGCAAAGATCGCCAAGGCAGCCGGGATGAAGTATCTGGTCATCACCAGCAAGCATCACGACGGCTTTGGCCTCTGGCATTCCAAGCAGACGGACTGGGACGTTGAGAGCACGCCCTTCAAGCGGGACATCCTGCGCGAGTTGGCCGCCGCCTGCAAAGCCGAGGGGATCAAGTTCTGCCTCTACCACTCGATCATGGATTGGCACCACCCGGACTACCTGCCCCGTCGTCCTTGGGACCCACGACCCGACGAAAAGGCGGATTTCGACCGCTACGTGAAGTACATGAAAGCCCAATTGGCCGAGATCGTCAAGGGCTACGGTCCGGCGGTTCTTTGGTTCGACGGCGAGTGGGAGGACACGTGGAACCACGCGCGGGGCGTCGACCTGTACAACTACGTTCGATCGCTCAAACCGGACATTTTGGTCAACAATCGGGTGGACAAGGGCCGCTCGGGAATGGCCGGGATGACGGTGGGAGACCATTTGGGAGATTTCGGAACGCCGGAGCAGGAGATCCCGGCCAACGGGTTTCCGGGGGTGGATTGGGAATCGTGCATGACCTTCAACGATTCTTGGGGATTTCACCAAAACGACCACCATTGGAAGTCGAGCGAGACGATCATCCGTAACCTGATTGACTGTGCCAGCAAAGGCGGGAACTACCTGCTGAACGTGGGTCCGACCGCTCTAGGCGAGATTCCGCCGGAGAGCGTGGAACGACTCGCGGCGACGGGCGCATGGCTTAGGGTGAACGGAGAGGCCATCTACGGCACTAAGGCCGGTCCATTCCCGAAAACGCCCAAGTGGGGGCGCGCAACCTGGAAGCCGGGAAAGCTCTACCTTCATGTTTTCGAGCCGACGAGGACGCTCGAACTCGCAGGCCTCAAGGCGAAAACCAAAAAGGCCTACCTCTTGGCGGACAAAACCAAGGCGCCACTGACCGTAAGCGCTTCCGAACGCGGGCTGACGATCGACCTGCCCGCCGAGAAGGTGGTTGGCCCCGCCACCGTCGTGGTCCTGGAAGTGTCGGGTTCGCCAAGCTTTGAGCCGACGCCGATCCGCCCAGACCGTCAGGGCATGGTGACCCTGGGCGCCGACGATGCCGAAATCGTGGGCCACACGGCTCGGCTCGAGGGTGGGATGAAGCAGGCCATCGGATTCTGGACGGATGCCAAGGACAAGGTTGGATGGGACGTGGATTTCCCAAAGGCCGGCCGTTACGACGTTGAGGTTGAAATCGCGTGCGAACCGGGTGCCGAAGGCTCGACCTTTGAAGTGGCATGCGACGACGCCAAAGTGAGCGCGACGGTGCCGGCGACGAAGAGCTGGCAGGACTTTGTCAAGGTCAAGGTCGGGGAGTTCGGGATTCCGAGTGCAAGGAAGTCAAGGATCGAGGTTCGGCCGCTGAAGCTGGCCAAAGGGGCACTGATGAATCTGAGGGCGGTGCGGTTAAGGCCCCTTTAGGGCGACGACGCAACGGGAGAGCCATTCCGCAAGCTCAAGCTCGGTCAATTCGCTCGCTGCGAGCCCCACCATGATGCCCGCCGCCTCGACTTCCGAAGTTGACAGCCAAAGCCCATTCTTGGCCAAAAAGAGTCCTGTCACGGCAAATGCGGTTCGCTTGTTTCCGTCGATGAAGGGATGGTTGCTGGAGATCCCGTGGCCATAAGCGGCAGCAAGACGAAATAGCGGCGCATCTGGCGCGTATGCTAAGACATTGCGTGGCCTTGCAAGCGCTGACTCAAGGAGACCCAGATCGCGGACCCCGTCGGATCCACCAAAGAGCATAATCGAACGGTCATGGACCGCAATCGCGGTGTCCAAGGAAACCCAGCGAGGCTCGTTCATTCCGCGAGCTTCTTCATGGTGTGACGATATTCGGACATGAAGCGGTCGACCAGCTCCATATCGTTCTCCAACTCCGCATCGTAAGGGGTCACCACATAGCCATTCGGCGTTTCGCGTACGCAAAGCTCATCGCCTTGGCGCAAGTTCATCCTGTCCAGGAGTTCCTTGGGAATGATCAATCCGGTCGATTTGCCGATCGGCCTTAACTTGCTTCGATAAGTCATCTCTTGATTATTACCACAATTATAATCGACTTGCATGCTTCAAACTCAAAGACCTATTTTTGAACCTTGGGCACCCAGGCCGTCGTCCGCCCGCCCACCGTCTCCCGGACGATCGCCTTGCCGCCGATCCGATCGGCGCCGCGCTTCCCGCCCCATCGGTGATGAAAGAGCCAATCGTCGGGAAACTGTTCGTAGTCGGCGTCAACGCGAACCGCGTGGTCAAGAACCGATCGAATCGTCTCCCGCAGCCGTTTCAGTTCCCCATGTTTGAGGTCCGATCCGGTTCGCATCGGCGCGATTCGGGCATGGTAAAGCACCTCGTCGGCAATCCAGTTGCCGATGCCCGAGAGGACGGTTTGATCGAGAAGCACCGCCTTGATGGGGGCTTTGCGACGGTTGAACAGCGCCTCGAACGCCGCTTGGTTCGGAAGGTCGCGGAAGGCATCGGGGCCCAATTGGGCCACGCGCTTGTCCTTATCCGGAGATTCGGAAAGCCAAATCCGGCCCAAACGCCGCCCATCGGTAAAGGCGATTCGGCCGCCACCTTCTGCCGTCAGGAGCATTTTCAAAAAGCGCGGCCGCCCTTCGGCGTCGAGGATGGGTGCGTTGCCGTGCTCTTTCAAGCGCCGCTCCTCTCCTCCCATTTCTCGGATCCAGCCCGCCATGCCCAGGTGCCCGAAGACCCAGGGCTTGGCATCCAGCTCGAGCCACCAATACTTGCCCTTTCGGCCGACGTTGACGACCTTCTGACCTTCTAAAGCCGTTTTGACCGCTTCGGCTGGATAACCGCTGAGCACGATCGGATCCGGCGGAATCTCGGCGATCACGATACGACGGCCCCCAAGGACCCGCTCCATCAGGCGGCAAACAGACTCGACTTCGGGCAATTCAGGCATACGGTTCGAGATTATCGCCCGGCCGTTTCGGATAAGGTATCGCCGAATGGACGATTTGCGCCGAATCCGCGTCATCGACAGCCATACCGAAGGCGAACCGACGCGGGTCGTACTCGATGGGATGCCGCCGCTACGCGCCCAGACCCTATCCGGCCGCGTTGATGAACTTCGGTCCGAGTACGACGCCCTGCGAACCGGCATCGTCTGTGAACCGCGTGGCCACGACGCGGTTGTCGGAACTTACGTGTTCGAACCGGATCGGCCGGACATCGATTTTGGCGTCGTCTTCTTCAACAATGCCTCCTATTTGGGGATGTGCGGCCACGGCACGATCGGACTCGTTGCCACGTTGGCTCATCTTGGCCGGCTGCAGCCCGGGCCGGTCCGTTTTGAAACCCCGGCCGGCCTTGTCAAGGCCGAGCTGCGTCCAGATGGCCGCGTCACCGTCTGGAATGTTAGGAGCTTTCGGTTTCAGACTGGGGTCGAAGTGGCAGTTGACGGATATGGAGCGGTTCGGGGCGACATCGCTTACGGGGGAAACGTGTTTTTCCTGACGCAGGACGCTCCGTGTCCAGTCCGCTTCGATCAGCTCAACACCCTTACTCGTTTCACCACCGAGGTCAAGCGGCGGTTGGCCGAGGAGGGAATCACCGGATCGGAGGGCGCCGAGATCGACCATATTGAAGTGTTCGGTGAGGCAACGCGTCCCGACTGCCGCGCCAAAAACTACGTGCTCTGCCCGGGCCTGGCCTACGACCGCTCGCCTTGTGGAACCGGCCTGTCCGCTAAGCTCGCATGCCTCGCCGCTGACGGGAAACTGGCGCCCAGCGAAGTTTGGCGGCAAGAGAGCCTCATCGGCTCGTCATTTGAAGGCGCCTATGAGCCGGCCGAAGAAGGAGGGATCTGGCCCCGGATCACCGGTCGCGCCTGGATCACCGGAGAAACCGAGCTCGTTTTCGACCCGAGCGACCCCTTTGCCGGGGGCATCCGGGTTTGATCCCCACATTCGACGCGATCGTCGTTGGAGGGGGCATCGTCGGCTGCGCATGTGTGGAAGCCCTATCCCGTGATCTTTCTCGAGTCGCTCTGGTCGAGCCAGGTCCTTTGGGGGGAGGCGCCACCGCCGCCGGGATGGGCCACGTGGTGGCGATGGACGATTCGGAGGCTCAGTTTGCCCTGACCGCCTATGCCCGGGGTCTTTGGGAAGGGCGGTCCCTCGAGTTGCCGCCGAGCTGTGAATATGAACGACGAGGCACGCTTTGGGTTGCCGCCGACGCGGAGGAGGCTTCCCATCTCGAGCCCAAGCGCGCCGCCTACGCTGCGCGCGGCCTGGAAGCTGAGGTCGTCGATGCGTCCGCGCTCTCTCGCCTTGAGCCCAGTTTGCGCGAGGGGCTGGCCGGTGGGCTCCTCATCCCCGGCGATGCCGTGGTCTTTCCGATGCCCGCCGCCGCGTGGCTTTGGGCAAGAGCCGCCGGCCGGGGCGTTGAGCGCTTTGCGCGCGCCGCGATCGAATTGGGAGAGGGCGGCGTTCGGCTCGCCGACACCACGTTCTTGGAGTCGCCGATCGTGGTCAACGCCGCCGGAGACCTGGCGGGGGACCTCATGCCGGGTTTGCCCGTCGAGCCCCGGAAGGGCCATCTTGCGATCACCGACCGATACCCCGGCTTCATCCATCATCAATTGGTGGAACTTGGCTATCTCAAAAGCGCCCACGGGGGAAAGGCGGACTCGGTGGCGTTCAACGCCCAACCCCGCGCCACCGGCCAGGTGCTTCTGGGATCTTCACGTCAATTCGTCGGTTGGGATCCCGCCGTCGATCCCGCCATCCTCTCTCGCATGTTGGCGCGCGCCATCCAATTTCTTCCGGGCCTGGCCGGGCTCTCCGTCGTTCGAACGTGGACCGGGTTTCGCGCCGCCACCCCCGACAAGCTCCCGCTGATCGGCCCATGGCGCGAGGGCCAGTGGCTCGCCGCCGGCCACGAGGGCCTCGGCATCACCACCTCGCTGGCCACCGGGCAGCTTTTGGCGGACCTCGTCGCCGGTCGAACCCCGGCCATCGACCCCGTGCCCTACGACCCTCGGAGGTTCGATGGCGGCTGAACGCGTGACGATCCGCCTCAACGGAAAGCCGTTCGATACGACCTCCGAGACGAGCGTCGCCGCCGCGATCCTCGCTTCCGGCGAATCGGGAGTCCGGACCTCGGTTCAGGGAGAGCCTCGCGCCCCGCTCTGCGGGATGGGAATTTGCTTCGAGTGCCGGGCCATCGTGGACGGCGAAGCGCACCAACGAACCTGCTTGATCCTCTGTCGAGACGGGATGGAGGTGGCCACTCGTGGCTGAGCGAATGGAAACCGACGTGCTGGTGGTCGGAGCCGGCCCCGCCGGGCTGGCGGCGGCGGTGGCGGCGAGTTCGCGAGGGCGGCGCGTCGCGATGGTCGACGAGAATCCCAACGCCGGGGGCCAGATTTGGCGATCGAGGGCCGGAGAAACCCATGGGCGTGTGCATCGCCAGCTTGCCCAGTTGTTTCAGGCCCGGGTTCAAATCCTGAGCCCCGCCACTGTCTTCGATTTCGAATCGGACGATACGGCGCGCATCGCGTTCCCCGGCGGGCATGGCACGATTCGCTTTCAAAAGGTGGTTCTGGCCACCGGTGCGCGCGAGTTCTTCTTGCCGTTTCCCGGCTGGACGCTGCCCGGAGTCTTCGGAGTGGGCGGGCTCCAAGCCATGGTCAAGCAGGGCATGCCCATTCGAGGCCAACGGGTGGCCGTGGCCGGCACCGGGCCGCTTCTCTTGGCGGTCGCCAAGCACTTGCGCAAGCACGGGGCGAAGGTGGTGGGGCTGTTTGAACAAGCCTTGCCGGGAACGATGCGGGAGCTGGCGCTTTCCCTTTGGCGGCACCCCGAAAAGCTGCGGCAGGCGATCGGCTTCTATCCGACCGTCACCAAGCTCAAGCCAGGGTGGTGGGTGCGCCAAGCCTTCGGCGAGACGAAATTGGAGGCGATCGAGGCAACCGACGGAACGCAAACGCGGAGACTCTCCTGCGAGGCTTTGGCTTGCGCATATGGCCTCGTGCCGAACGTTGAACTTGCCGAACTCGCCGGATGCCAAGTCGTCCGCGGTTTTGTCGGGGTCGATGCGTATCAGCGAACCTCGAACGAGCGGATCTTTGCGGCGGGGGAACCGGTGGCCATCGGAGGGGTCGAGGCAGCGGTCATCCAGGGCCAGATTGCCGGGCTTGCCGCCGCCGACGCGCCGGAGCTGGCCGAACGCTCGTTCAAGGCCCGCGCCAAGGCTCAGGAATTCGCCCTTGCCCTGGAGCGCGCTTTCCCCATTCGCGAGGAGGTCCGGCGGCTTGCGCAAGCTTCAACGGTCGTCTGTCGATGTGAAGATGTGCGTTGGGGGGAGATCGAGGCGTACGGTTCCTTCCGCGAAGCCAAACTGCACGCCCGGCTCGGCATGGGACCATGTCAGGGACGCGTTTGCGGCAGCGCATGCCGGTTCCTAAAAGGATGGGAAGCCCCGACGGTGCGGCCGCCCTTGGTTCCGGTTCCGGCGTCCTCCCTGATCGACGAGGGTGAATCGGCTTAGGCCCGGGTTAGGAAAAAGAGCCAAACTAAATCCATGCACTGGCATGGCGTCATCCCCGCAATCACCACCCCCTTCACCGAAGGCCTCGACGTCGACTTCGACTTCTTGCAGACCCACGTCCGATGGATGGCCGATTCGGGATGCACGGGGATCATGGCGCTCGGCTCGCTCGGCGAAGGCGCGACCCTTGACCGCGGCGAAAAGCGCGAAATCTTGGAGGCTTGTCAGGCCGCCGTCGGCGACCGGATTCCGATTTGCACCGGTATCTCGGGGCTGAGCACCCGCGAAGCGATTCTTGCCGCGAAGGATGCGGAGGCCGTGGGTTGCCAAGGGCTGATGGTGCTTCCCCCCTACGTGTACAAAGGGGATTGGGACGAGATGCGCAACCACGTCGAAGCGGTTTTTGAAGCGACCCCGCTCTCATGCATGCTTTACAACAATCCCATCGCCTACGGCGTCGACTTCGTTCCGGAACAGGTTGCCGCGTTGGCGACGCGGAATGCCAACCTGCACGCGATCAAGGAATCGAGCGCCGATGTTCGGCGCATCACCGAGATCCGTCGTCAGATCGGCGACCATCTGGCTTATTTCGTGGGCGTCGACGATCTCATCGTGGAAGGGATCGCGGCGGGGGCGACCGGTTGGATCGCCGGGCTGGTCAACGCCTTTCCCAAGGAGTCGGTGGAGCTCTTCGATTTGGCGATGGCGGGCCGAAGCCACGACGCGCGAAGGCTTTACGAGTGGTTCTTGCCGCTCCTTCGCCTCGACGTCGTTCCCAAATTCGTTCAGCTCATCAAGCTGGCTCAGCAAGAAGTCGGCATGGGACGAGAATGGGTGCGGCCGCCACGGCTGGAGATTACGGGCGCCGAGCGGGAAATAGCGCTGAAGACGATCCGTGAAGCGGTTGCCGTGCGGGCGGCAACCGCCTAAGTTCGCTTCGGTGTGGCGGGTTATCATCACTCGCCCCCCGCTACTTCCCTACGGGTTGATCTGCACGGTTTTGATTTCGGTGAAGAACTCTTGGGCCACCGGACCCTGCTCCCGGGAATGGGAGGATGATCCCTTCATGCCGCCAAAAGGCGCATGAGGATCGACCCCCGTCGTATCCCCGTTCACCCGCACCATTCCCGCCTCGATACGCTCGATGTAGTGGAGCGCATTGGGGATGTTTTTGGTGAAGAGCGACGCGCTGAGCCCGAACCGGGTGTCGTTCGCCAGGGCGATCGCATGGTCGGCATCGTCCGCCTCGATCATGGCTAAGACCGGCCCGAAGAGCTCTTCTTGAGCCAGCGGCGAGCTTCGATCGACCCCTTCGAAAACGGTCGGGGACACGAAGAATCCGGCATCCGGAACCGGTATGGAGAGCGTCTTCTCGAAAGGCGCCGAATCGATCGCGCCTTTAATCTCGTGTTGGGCGGCTTCGGAAATGACCGGCCCGACCGCCGTCGGCCCATCGGCCGGGTCCCCCACCGGCAACGCCGCCACGGCCGAACGCAGCGCCTCGCGGAAGGCGTCCAATGCCGAGCGTTCCACCACCACGCGCGACGTCGCCGTGCATTTTTGGCCGGCAAAGCGCATCGCGCCTCCTGCGACCAGGTTCGCGGCCTGAGCCATATCGGCATCCTTAAGCACGATCGCCACGTTTTTGCCGCCCATTTCCGTCTGAACTTTGAGATTCCTTTCGGCGGCGGCCTGGGCGACCGCTTTCCCTACCGTGTCGCTGCCAGTGAAGCTCAGGCCGCGAACCGCCTCATGGGCGAGAAGTGCCGGTCCCACGGCGGATCCTTTGCCCAACACCACATTGAACGCGCCCTTGGGCATTCCGGCGGCCTCTGCCGTCTGCGCAAGCAGCCAAGCCACATGAGAGGCGGCCTCGGCCGGTTTGAGCACGACCGTATTGCCGAAGGCGAGGGCGGGGGCTGCCTTCCAGAGGGGGATCGCCAAGGGGAAATTCCAGGGTGTAATGAGCGCTACAACCCCGAGCGGCTGCCGAAACCAGAACTGAACCGAGCCGGAAGTTTGCGCCGGAACGACTTCCCCACATTGACGGACGGCCTCTCCCGCGAAATACCGCAGGATCATTTCACAACGCCCCACCTCT
>CAYONY010000044.1:0-18386 GCA_964405415.1 uncultured Fimbriimonadaceae bacterium
TCGCTCGAAGGCAAGTTCTGGCAGTTTATCGATCTGGTGAACCAGACCGATCCGGAAGAAGTGGACAACCCGCAAAACCTGGACAACATGTTGATCGGAATGGGGCTCGATGCGGTCAAGGCTTCGAAGGCCTACGACGACCAAAACAGCAAGGCGTTCAACCGGGTCTATCGCGACTTTACTTTGGGCAACGATTTGGGCTTGGTCAGCACCCCGACCTTCTTCGTCGTCGTTCCGGGCGAGCGCCCGATCTCGATGCAGATCGGCGACATCCTCCGCATGCTGGACAACGATCCGAAGTACCGAAAGCTGCTCGGTAAGGAATAGGGTTGGCGAAGCCCCCTGTTCTGGTGGCCATGTCGGGCGGCGTCGATTCGAGTGTCGCGGCCGCGCTCATGGTTCGCCGCGGCTTCGACGTGATCGGGATTACGCTTCAGATCTGGCAGGAGAGCCAGACCGATCCCCGTCACGCCGGATGCTGCTCCTTGGGGGCGGTCGAAGATGCCCGTCGGGTGGCCCGGAATCTGGGGATTCCCCATTACGTGATCAACTTCAAAGAGGAGTTTCGACGGTCCGTCATCGAGAACTTCGCCGACGAATATGCCGCCGGGCGAACGCCGAACCCTTGCGTCCAGTGCAATCGGCATGTGAAATTCGACCTGCTGCTCGCCAAGATGCGCGAATTGGGCGCTGAAACGCTGGTGACCGGACACTACGCGCGGATCCGCCGCTCGGCCGACGGGGGTTATCGCTTGCTGCGGGCGCGCGGGGACGAAAAGGACCAGAGCTACGTGCTCTACATGCTCGGGCAAAGGGAGCTTGCGGTCTCGAAGTTTCCGATGGGCGAATTCCGCTCGAAGGGCGACGCAAGGGCGTTGGCTCGCTCGCTCGGCTTGCATTTGGCGGACAAGCCCGACTCCCAAGAAATCTGCTTCGTCAGCGAAGCCGGCGGCTACCGCGAGTTTTTGCGAAAGTCGCGGCCCGATGCGTTTGTTCGCGGCGAGGTGGTCGACGATGCGGGCCGCGTGGTGGGCGAGCATCAAGGGCTTTCCGACTTCACGGTGGGCCAACGCCGCGGGATCGGGGTTTCCGGGCGCGATCCGCTCTACGTTCTTCGATTGGAGCCGGCGGCGAACCGCGTGGTCGTGGGTCCGGTCGACGCGCTCTTGACCCGCGACGTGCCGCTGGAAGACGTCTATTGGCCCTCGGGGCATCCGGAAGAGGGACCGATTCGCGTGCAGGCGAAGATTCGTTACAACATGGCGGCGCGGCCCGCGCGGCTTTTTAGAGGCTCAGAACCGAGGCTTTGCTTCGACGAGCCGGTCCGAGCGGCCACGCCGGGCCAGATCGCGGTTGCCTATCGCGGGGCGACGGTTCTAGCGGGCGGGGTGATTGGGTTGTCCACCTCGCATGAGGAACTTTTCGCTGAACGGAATCGTTCCCCAAAATGTGGCGTGTAACCAATCGGATTACGATGTCCAAACGATCGCCCTCCAGCCTAATGGAGCCGGAAAACTGGGAACGTTGCTCTCGACGGCCCCCCCCCTTTTTGATCGTTTCCAATTCTCCAGAGACCATCGGTAAAGTCATTGCGCCGAAGACGCTCTACAAGGCTCCGATCCCAATTCCCGCGAGCGGAAGCGTTCGGTTTCGGCTCTTCGTCTGGCATGCGACCACAGGCCACGGTGACCGAAGGTATGGACTAGAAGTTTTTCTCTCCACGGGATCGGGCACGATCGGAAATATGGTCGGGCTTACGCGTGACGATCCTTTCACCGCGACCGGAATCTACAATGCCGGACTTTGCCTCGCCAAAGCTCAATTGCTCAACGGGCTCGACTTCATCAGCGGCACCTATTCCGTCGATACAAATCCGCTTGTAATTTGGGAGCGGACGATCGCCGGCAACCGCCTCGTGTCTTCCGTATTTGAATTCGATCTGAATGCGCTCTTTGTTCCGACGCTCTACGTCCGAACTTTCGTAAGCAGCACCGCGAGCAATGGGAGCTATGCGGACCCGCCGGCGGCCGCTGACTCCCATGTAAGAGGCTGGTGGCCTTATAGTGCCGCCGCAATCCAGTCGGGCACGTTTACTTTTGATCCAACAGCAATTACACCCGATGCATTCCCAATATGTGAAGATGATGGGATCGAACATGGTCCATTGCTATTTGGTAACCTTTCGGGCTCGTCACACGAATACGACACTCCAAACAAAGGCTGTTACGGGGCAAATCTTCAATATCGCATACGACTAACGAATACGAGCCTACTCTTACCTGGCCTGGTCTTGACTCGTGTAAAAGCACGCCAAACAGGTTCTTACTACTTCGGGGCGGGCGACTACGTAGGGCCTACCTCAGGAAAGGGCATTCCAAAGCTCCCTCAAAACTTAAGCGATCCGACCATCGGCAATGCAGTTGACCTAACGCTTGGAATGCCAATCCAAGTGCAAGCCAACTCATTCATTGATACGGATTATCTCATTGCCAATGCGGGAGGCTCGGCCCTTCCGGCAGCATTCCACTTGGAAGATTACCTTCATTAGCCAAACATTGTCCATTAACGGTGTAATCGTGAACTATGCCATTGCAATATCGGTCGCACTTTTGTCCGTCTTTCAAAGACCCGTCAACAACAAGGGCTTCGATTTGAGAGTTGCTTCGAGTTCGCTTGATTTCAGTTTGACGGCGTCATTGCTTAAAGAGGGCGTACTCGCCGATGCCACAACCGGCACCGGCGACCCCTATACAGCGTTGTACTGGCTTTGTTTTAGCGGCAGGCGTGGACAGCCACAAGACCGCGTGGAAGAAATGGCGACACTTCTCCTACGTCATGGCGCTAAGCCTGAACCAAGTTCAGAATACTCCTTATTGTGCTTTTCAGCGGAGAACAACGCAGTTGGCGTAACAAGGGCGCTGCTCAGAGCGGGCGACGACCCAAACAAACCCGATCCTCGCTTGCAACGGCCACCTCTTTACTACGCTCTTGCCGTCACGGCTTCGCAGATCGGCTACATCCAGCCCGAACGCCCTATCGTTGTGAAGCTATTGCTTGAGCATAAAGCCGACCCCAATATCGTCGCGACTCGATATGGAGGCTATCCCCTCCATATCGCCGCATTCGAAGGTTACCTGGAGTCAAGCAAGCTTCTTATCGAGCATGGAGCCAAAATCAACGCCCGCGCACCAAAGGCGATCATCAACGACCGGGACCGAAGTCTGAATTATACGGCCCTCCACTGCGCCGCCCTGAGGAATACGCCGCACCACGCCCAAGTCGTTCGTTACTTGCTCAGTAAAGGAGCTAATCGCCGAATCAAAGACAAACTCGGAAGGACCGCCGAAGAACTCGCACGAAAGAAGAAGCATGACTTGATCGTCGCGGCCTTTAGGGAACGCTAGAGCCGGAACCAGCGGCGGGCGGCTTTGCCCTCGGCGGAACTCAAGGAAACGTCCGCTTCCTTAAAAAAGGGGAAACCCGCTTCTTTGAAGTGACTCGGTGAATAGAGCCATCCCGCGAATTGAGCCCGGTCGGCAAACGGCTTTCGGCCGTGGTCCGTCAACTTGTCGAGCCGTTCGTAAGCGAACAAGACCAGCTTCACCACCGCCGCTTTCCGGGATTCGATCTCCGAAGATATCAGCGTGTTGACTTGACTGTCCGGAGGCGGAATCGCCCCGCTTCCCCAGGGCTTGCGGATCGCCCCGATGCTCTGAATCAGCTTGGCCAAAAGCAGCCGGGCGCGCTCATCGGTCGAGATCGCGACGTGGTCGTATTCGTGGAGCAGCAGCGTCCGATACCGCTCCGTGCCCGGATTCTCCTGCGGGAGCCGGAGCATATGCTTCAGCTTGACGTCCAGGAAGGTAAATTTGGGTTCCACCACCAGCTCGAGCTGCCCGCTGCGGCGAATGACCGCGATCGAATAATCCCATCGCGTCTGAACGTTGAAATCGAACTGGGCGTTGGCGTCGAGGTTGGGCCCCACCGCAACCCCGTTCATCACCTGGACGTTGGCGGCGATGGCAAGCTGGCGCATGTAGGCGTCGAGCGCGTCGCCTTGCGGCGAAGCGAAGGCGAGGAGACTGATCGCGGCCCCAGCGAGCGTCATCGGATTGAAGGATAGACGATTTCCGGGACCGGAAAGTGCGGACCCTCCGCCCCATTCACGATCCTAAAGCTCAACCGACTTTTTGATCTTCAGATTCGGAACCGGCAAGAGCGATTCGCCTTTTCGCGCCGGCACGGTGGGGTTGGCCATCGCTTCATGGAGCCGTCGCTCCGCTTCGCGCATGTACTCGGCCATCTGGCGCTCCAGGTCGACCCGGATCTCTTCCATGTCTTCGAGAAGCCTCAAGATCAGCTCGACGCCCGCCAAATTCACGCCCATCTCCTGGGTTAGGCGCTGGATGCGGCGCACGCGAAGAATATCGGTCTCGCTGTACAAGCGGTTTTTGGCGCCGGCGCGGCTGGGCACGACCAGACCGAGCCGCTCGTACTGTCGAAGCGTTTGGGGGTGGATGCCGCAGAGCTGGGCGGCGACCCCGATCATGTAAACCGGATGGTGCTGGCTCCTCACGTTCGCACCGCCTCGAGCTCCTGAAACTGCTTCAGAAGCGCGCGCTGCTTTTCATCGAGTGACTTGGGCACGGTGATCTTGGCCCGGGCCATCAGGTTGCCCCGTCCTCCGCCCAGTTTGGCGATCCCCTGGCCGGCCAAGCGGAACGTCTGCCCACTTTGGGTTCCGGGCGGGATCGACATTTTCACCGGTTTGCGCAGCGTCGGAACCAACACTTCCCCGCCGAGCGCGGCGACCGTGAAGGGAACGGCAACCTCGACTTCCAGATTCTCCCCCGCCGGCACGAATTGGGCGTGCCTCTGCCAGCGGACGGTCACGTAAAGGTCGCCCGCTTTGCCGTTGAGCCCGGCGGCTCCTTTGCCCGGGACGCGCAGCTTTTTGCCGTCGCTGATCCCAGCGGGAATCGAAATCTCCACCTTTCGGGTGTTGGGGATGCTCGAAATCGCGCCGTCGCGCGTTTGCACCGCGTCCATCGTTTGGTAGGTCAGACTCCGCTTCGAGCCCGAATCGACCTCTTCGAGGCTGACTTCGACCGCTTTTTCGACGTCCCTTGGCTGCGCGTTTTGGAGGTCCTCGATCTGGATTCGCGCGCCGCCGCGGCCGCCGCCAAACTGGAAGAACTGTTCAAAGATGCTCTCGAAGGGCGACCCACCCCCTCCGCCACCGCCGAAGTAGCCTTCGAAATCGGGAGGCGCGCCGCCAGGGCCGACTTGCACTTGGTCCCAGTTCGCGCCGAACTGGTCGTACTTCGCACGCTTTTCGGGGTCGCTCAAGACGTCATAGGCGACGCTGATCTCTTTGAACTTGGCCTCGGCCGTCTTATCGTTCGGGTTGACGTCGGGATGCAGCTTGCGGGCCAGCTTCCGATAAGCCGCCTTGATCTCTTTTTCGTCCGCCTTCCGGCTGACGCCCAGCACGTCGTAGTAGTCCTTGGCCATCGCAGTCTTTTACGCTCAATTACATGAGTATACTACGCTCAAGTAAGGGTTTGGGATTCAGGATTTTGAATCGGTGGCGCGCGTCGCGCTTTTCAGAGTGCACGCAAAGTTCGCCACGTTTCGCAACGAAGGCAAGGGGCGCGAAGCTTTGGAGTGCGCGACGCCCGTCGCGCTTTTTCGATTCTTGGAGTGCGGCGACTTGTCGCAGACGGAGCCCGCGCATTCTCTGGCACGCCACGATCCCCACGATTCGCAACGTCCCGGATTAACACGTGAAGCTATGGAGTGCGCCACGCCCGTCGCGCATTTTCGGTTTTGGAGAGGGGCAACTTGTCGCCCCTTTCCGAGGGGATTGGAGATCTGGGACCCCGTCCGGGGTCCGGTGCTCCGATGCGCGCAGACCTGAAGGCGCCCAATCCTCGACCGCCGGGTATCGGTCTCGGATCCCTCCGGGATCATCACTTCCCTGGCCCCCAAAGGGGTCCCCGACCAAGGCTCCCTCGCGCAGAATCCGGCACTTCCTTAGGCGCCCGCCGTCCCGAACCCGCCAGAATTGAATCGCATGGCCACGATTGCCGGAAAGGGTTGGTTTGCCGGCACGGTTCTCGGCATCGAAACGAGCTGCGATGAAACCTCGATCGCGGTTCTCCAAGGACATGAGGTGCGGGCCAACGTGGTTTCAAGCCAGGTCGAACTCCATCGAAAATGGGGCGGCATCGTTCCCGAAGCGGCGGCTCGGGCCCACGTCGAGGCAATCCTGCCCGTACTCGACGAAGCGCTCAAAGCGGCGGCCCTGCCCCTAGCGGCAATCGAGGCCGTCGCGGTGACGAACCGGCCCGGATTGGTGGGCGCGCTCAGTGTGGGCGTCACCGCTGCGAAAGCATTGGCCTACGCAAAAGGGTTGCCGTTGGTGGGGGTCCACCACCTTGAGGGGCACCTCCTCAGCCCACTTCTGGACCGGCCCGAACTTCCCTTTCCGATGCTGTCCCTTCTCGTTTCGGGCGGCCACACGGAACTGGTCCACCTCGCTGCTCCCGGCCATTACCGGCTGATCGGCGAAACGCGCGACGATGCGGCCGGCGAAGCCTTCGACAAATGTGCTCGGCGGCTGGGATTGGGCTACCCGGGGGGCCGGGCCCTTGAGGAGGCGGCGAAAACCGGTGATCCAACCCGCTACCGCCTGCCCCGAGCCCTCGAAGGCGAAGGCTATGCGTTCAGTTTCAGTGGATTGAAAACGGCGGTCCACCGTCTGGCCGAAACCGAAGGCGACCGCCTCTCGATTTCCGACGCCGCGGCTTCCATTCAAGCGGCGATCGTCGAACCCTTGGTCGCCAAGGCGGTTCGGGCGGCCGATGACCTGGGCGTCGCTTCCCTCACCGTCTCCGGCGGCGTCGCCGCCAACCAAGCGCTTCACAGCCAATTGGCCCAGGAGGCCGAGCGTCGCGACCTGCTTTTCGCGGCGCCGCCAATCGAACTCTGCACCGATAACGCCGCGATGATCGCCTTTGCCGGAGCCTTTCGCTTGGGCCGCGGCGAACGCGCCGATTGGAGCCTGGACGTCTTCTCAAATTCGCCCCTACCTTAGCGCCTTGGAGGTTTTTCGCCGTTGGCGAAGACCGAGAATCCGGCGATCCTCTCCTTTCGCGGGCTGAAAATGCGGAGTTCGAACTGACCCCCGGGCAAGGTGTCCCCAGGGACGGGAAGCTGCACCAAGTAAGTCGTCGCGAAAAACTCTCCCAAGGGCAGCCCTTCCTCAAGATTCCCCCGTTCGAATTCGGGCGTCAGGGGTTCGCCAAAAGGAACCCGGCGCCACCAGTCCTCAACTAAGACCCCTTCCGCCGAGCGCGCCCGGCGCTCACCGATCCGACAGGCTCGTGGCTCTGTCCTCAGGCCCTCGATGCGCAGGGCGGTGGACGGAAACCGCTTCGGACCACTCCATCCGAGAAAGCCTTCCTTCGCCGCGACATGGGGCCACGGTGCAGCCGTGCTGGTCCAGAGGAAGCGTACGTCGAGCGCATCGCGGCTCGAGCCCGGCGCCACCGTCTCCTGCTCCATCAAGTCGATCTTGGGCATCGCGCCCAATCGGACAAGGAACGTCAGCTTGCCGCCGAGACTTGCCCTCAACTTGGCCCAACGCGCCGGCAGCTCACCCTCCGCCCATTTCTCTTTTGCCGCCAAATAGCCCAGCCAGCGCGAAAGCAGAGAGGGAGAGATCCAGAGAACTTGGTCCACGTCGCGCTTCTTGGATCCATCGAACCACGTTCCCACGACTTGACGGTCCTCAAGGTAAAGGCGCTCGAGCCCCTTTCCGCGAACGTAGGCCTGGACGCCCCGCTCCAGCTCGACCCCGATGGGGCGCTCGGGATAGTCGAGCGGCTTAAGCGGCAACCAGAGCGAAGCAAGGGCGAGCAGCATCCTGATAGAAATATCGGCTTCTTTTTGCGCGTCGCTTAATGCAACTATTGTGCAATAATAGAAGCAATGATGACCGCGAACACCGACCGGATGGCCAAGCTGGGCGCGTGCGCAAGCGCGGTCTGCGCGGTGCATTGCGTGCTCACCGGCGCCGCGTTCGGCCTCCTTTCGGTGGCGGGGCTCACCTTCTTGCGCGAGCCTTGGGTCGAGCTGGCGTTTCTCGGATTGACCGCCGTTCTGGGGGGGTGGGCGTTGCGGCACGGGCTCCGACGACACGGCTCTTGGGTCCCCTCGATCTTCTTTCTGCTGGGCCTGGCCATGGTGGTGGCCAAGCACTTCGCCCTGGGGCATGATGCGGCAGGCCCCGTCGCCACCCTTCTCCCCGTTTTAGGTTCGCTATCTCTGATCGCCTTTTTTGTGACGAACGCACGATTGCCTCATAAGGCCTGCGGCTGCTTTCGTGGGACCGCTTGCGGGCACCGCGACCCACAAATTAAGTCGATCCCTTGATCTTTCTTACAAGAATGCTTCCCATCAGCATGGCGATGCTCGCGCAGAAGAACGCGATCCGGTAGCCGTTGCCGCTGCCCAGCGTATTGCCCCAATCGATGAGGCCGCCGATGAGCCCGCTCAGCACTTGGGGCGCCGCGACGGACATCTGCCAGACCCCCATGTCGCGGGCCGGATTGTCCTTGTCCGGGAGCACGTCCGACACAAGCGCCCAGTCGGCGGAAAGGTAGGCGCCGTAACCGACGCCAAAAAGGATCGCCAGCGGGGCGATATGGGCGTATTCCGACAAGAGGCAAAACGCCGCCAGCGGAACGAACATAATCCATCCCGCCTCGACGACCACCCGCTTGCGGCCAATGCGATCCGAACGCTTTCCGTTGATAACCGAAGACACCGCGCCGGCCAGCGACAGCAGCGCCGCCATTGCGATCGCCGCTTCAAATGGGCTGCCGAATTTAACGAAGCCGAGATCGTAGACCTTCACGACGTCCTTGAGAAAGTTCAAAAGGTAGTTCAGGACGATATAGAAGCCGAGGGCATTGAGAAACCGGGTGAGCCAGGCCCAGCGAAAATCGGGGTCCTTGAGCGGGGTCCAAAGGCTGGTGAATCTGATCCGCTCGGGAGGCGCCGCTTCGCCCAGCCCGGTAGATTTTTCCAATCCGGCCACCGCCGCCATCGAGAACAGCGCGCAGACGACGTTGACCGCCGCCATCGCGACAAAGATCATCCACGGGCTGGACTTGAGGATCAGGCCGACCGCAACGGCCGTGACCTGCCCCAGAAGCTGCATCAGCGCCATCGAACCGGATGCCCGGCCGCGCTCCGATTCCGGCACCAACTCGGGAATGGCGGACGCGTAGGGCCCAGTGCCGATATCGTCGGAGATCTGGATCAACAGATACGCCGCCATAAGCATCCCAATCGAATGGGACTGGCCCATAAAGAGCAGCGCAATCGCGGTGAGTGCCGCACCAAGAGCAATGAACGGCCGGCGGCGGCCCCACCGCGTCGGCGTCCGGTCGCTTAGCCAGCCCATGATCGCCGGGCCAATCATCGCTTCCGCCGCGCCGACCGCCACGATCAGCCCCCACCAGCGGTTCTTTTCGCCGCCCGGAACAATCTCGTTGACCAGGCTCGGCGTGAGAAAAAAGAGGATGAACCACTTCATGCTGGTGGCGAACCAGTAGGACGAGAGGCCCAAGTAGGGCTTCGGGCGCGGAGCTGCGGATTCCATCGGGTTGGCTTAAGGACGGGCGAAGGCGGCTTTTCGACGGCGAAGGTCCCGGATGTTCAAAGCCGCGCTTGCCGCAAAGCTCGCGACGAAGACGACGACGGTCAGCCAAAACGTGAACTCATCGCTCGGAAGCACGCCGGTGGCCCTTTGAATCAAGAAACCAATGTAGGTGGGAGGATCGTCCGTGATGCCCATCTGGCGACGGATCGACCAGTGGACGTCGGTGCAGAAGCAGTAGCCGATCCCTTTGAACGCGCCCATTCCCAACCAGCTCGCCAAGGTGACGAGCTGCGTCGCGAGGTTCCAAGGACGCAGCCGTTCGGGAATCCAGCCGAAGACATTGAAAACAATGAGGCCGGTGTGAAAGACCAGAAACAGCACGTTGGCAACGGCGAGCACGTTCTCTCAATCGTAGCGCGTCAACCGGCCCCGAACCTATTCGGGTACTGGAAAACCGGGCTCCCAGGTAAGATAGCCAAGCGGGAGCGGGTCCATTCGGCTCGCTCCTTTTGCACGGAGGCGATGCGGGTTTGAGCGTTTACGATCGGTGGCAGTCGGCCCAGAAAGTCTGCGTCATTGGCGCGGGCACCATGGGGAGCGGCATCGCCGCGCATCTGGCCAATCTGGGCTTCGATGTCAGTCTGCTTGACCTTTCGCCCGATTTTGTTCGCGAAGCCTTTGACCGCGCGAAGTCGGCACGACCCCCTCATTTCTATCTTCCGGAAACCGCGGAACGGATTCGCCTGGGAAACATCAAGGAGAACCTCGACTGGATCTCGGAGGCGGACTGGGTTTGCGAAGCAATCATCGAGAAGATCAACGCCAAGCGGGATCTGTTCGAGCTTCTTGAACCAGTCTTGCCAGCCGATGCGATGATCTCCACCAATACGAGCGGCCTCGAAATCGCCTGGTTGGCGGAGGGCCGGTCGGAAAGCTTCAAACAGCGGTTCTTGGGCACCCACTTTTTTAATCCGCCCCGCTATTTGAAGCTGCTCGAGCTCATTCCCACCTCGGAGACGAAACCGGCGGTGATCGAGGCGATGACGAAGTTTCTCGAAGATCGAGTGGCGCGTCGGGTCGTTTTGGCCAAAGATACGCCCGGCTTTATCGCCAATCGGTTTGGCATGTGGGCGATGTTCCACGCCGTCCACACCGCGGAGAAGCTCCAACTGACGGTCGAGCAGGTCGATGCGATCACCGGGCCGTTCCTGGGCCGTCCACGCAGCGCAAGCTTCCGGCTGAACGACCTGGTCGGCCTGGACATCATGCGGGATATCGCGACCAACCTCGTTGATCGTTGTGGGCACGACCCCCACATGGCCACGCTGCGCACGCCGGCTTCAATGGCGACACTCTTGGAGCGCAATTGGATCGGTGAAAAAGCCGGGCAAGGCTACTATCGCAAAGAAGGCCGCGAACTGATGGTTTTCGACCTTCAAACGCAAGCCTATCGCGAACGGCGCGAACCGGAACTCGAGTCTCTCCAAACGCTGGGCAAGCTTCCGTTGTCCGAACGAATCCGCCAAGCCCTCGAGCTTTCCGACGAGGTTGGCCATTTCCTTCGTGAGCATCTCCTTCCCGTGCTTTCCTATGCGAATTCGCTCAAGGAAGAGATCAGCCACAACGTGGAAGATTTCGACCGGGTCATGAAATGGGGTTTCGCGTGGGAAATGGGGCCCTTCGAAACCATCGACGCGGTCGGCGCCGCCCGCGTCCCCGAAGTGAAGCGTGAATTCTACGTCGACGGCTCGATGCTCGGGTTTAACGGCAAATATGTGGCGCGCCGCAAAGAGCCCTGGTACCAAACGCTCGCTGACTTCCCTATCGTTGAAGAACGCCCCGGTTTCCGCCTGCGCGATCTGGGCGGCGGCGTCACCGCCATTGGACTCACGACCAAGATGGGCACCATCAATCCCGACTTGGTCGAAGACCTTTCCGAGCTCCTCGAGGCAAAGAGGGTGGCGCGGTTTGTGCTCACTTCGGAAGGACGGTCGTTCTCGGCGGGCTACGATCTGCGGCACTTTTTAGATCGCATCGAGGCGGGAGATTTTGAAGGCGTCGAGACTTCGTTGAGCCGCTTACAACAATTAACGCTCACACTTGGCGAATTCCCGAGCGTCGCCGCCGTCTTCGGGCACTGCTTGGGGGCGGGCACCGAGCTGATGATGGGCTGCTCATCGGTGGCCGCGGCCGCCGAAGCCCAGATCGGCCTTCCGGAAGCTAAAGTCGGGCTCATCCCCGGCGGAGGCGGCGCCGCACTGATGCGTCTTCGGTCCCAATTCGGCGGTCCCAAGCGCATGGCCGAACTCGCCCATCAGACGGCGCTGGGCACGGTGTCATCGAATGGTCCGGACGCCCTCAAGCGCGGGTTTTTGCGAGAGACCGATCGGGTCATCTTCCATCCGGACCGCTTGCTTTATGAGGCGAAGCAAATGGCCCTGCAGGCCGAACCGACGCCCGTTTCGAGTTGGCTGAGACCAGAAGGGCCGCTGGCCGGCATGATCGACCGCTTGCTCGCCGAATCAAAAAGCCGAGGCGAGATGACCGATCATGACGCCTCGATCGGCCAATCCGTGAAGACCGTCTTCGCCAAATCGGTTTCGCTCGACGATGCGCTGGCCAAAGAACGGAGCGAGTTCCTCGAGCTCTGCCGTAAGGCGCTTTCGGTAACGCGGATTCGCCATATGCTGGAGACCGGCAAACCCCTGAAGAATTAGCAAGGAAAGAGAAAGGATGAAGATTCTGGTTCCGGTGAAACGTGTGATCGACCCATATGCCAAGGTGCGGCCCCTGGCCGATGGCTCAGGCATCGATGCGTCCGCGGTTAAGTTCGAGATCAATCCGTTCGACGAGATCGCGCTCGAAGAAGCGGTGCGCCTCAAAGAGCGTGAACCCAACACCGAAATCGTGGCGGTTTCAATTGGCGGCGCCGAGTGCGAGGACCAATTGCGCAAAGCACTGGCGATCGGCGCCGATTCAGCGATCTTGATCGAATCGTCGACGCCGTATGATTCGCCGGGAGTCGCCAAGGAACTTGAGGCCGTGGCTCGGGAGCTTCAGCCCGATCTGATCCTGATGGGCAAGCAGGCCACCGATGACGATTCGGGCCAAGTGGGCGGCATGTTGGCCGCGCGCCTTGGCTGGCCGCAGGCTACCTTTGCGTCCAAAGTCGCGGTGGGCAGCGGTTCCGTTCAGGTCACCCGGGAGACCGACGCCGGCGAAGAAACGCTCGAACTGCCGCTTCCCTGCCTCATCACCACCGATCTTCGCCTCAATGAGCCCCGCTACGTCGCCCTTCCCGGCATCATCAAAGCGCGCAGCAAGCCCCTCGACCGCCGCTCGCCGTCGCATTCGCCAAACCCCAAAACTCGCACCGTGGCCTTCAGCGCGCCTCCCGTTCGAGCGGCCGGACGGCGCGTCGCCTCGGTCGAGGAGCTGGTCGAGGCGCTTCGTGCGAAAGGGGTGCTCGCTTGAGCAAGGTTCTGGCGGTGGCATTTGAAGCCCACGAAGCGGCCTCTTTGGCCGGTTTTGCCAACACCCTTGGCCTAAACTTTGACGTTTTGGACCTCTCCGGCCATGCCCCCAACATTGTTGGGGCCGATTCCTTTCAACGGGCTTCGGGCGACGACCTTCCGCCGGCGGATGCAACGGCCGCCGCCATCGCCGGAGCCGCTGCCGGCTATTCCCATATCGCCGCCGTCTCTTCGATGCAAGCGCGCGACGTGATGCCGCGAGTGGCGGGGCTGCTCGATGCGGCGATGGTCACCGATGCCGCCGCCGCCGAATCGCCGACGCGATTCGTCCGCCCGGTCGTTGCCGGGTCGATTCTCGCGACCGTCGAGGTCCTTTCTGAGCCGGTGGTCGTGACGATCCGTAGCGCCGGATTCCCGAAGGTGGCTGACGGAGCCGCCGCGACGGAGTCGGTCTTCGATTTTTTCCGCTCGTCCCAGGCCAATCGAATCGCCAAAAGTGCGGCTCGCGGCGGACGGCCGGACCTTGTCCAGGCCAAAGTCGTCGTCTCCGGCGGCCGGCCCCTGCGCGACGCGGCCACCTACGAGTCGGTGATCGGCGGGCTGGCCGATGCGCTGGGCGGCGCGGCCGGGGCCACACGGGCCGCCGTCGATTCGGGAATTGCCCCCAATGAGCTGCAAGTGGGCCAAACCGGTAAGATCGTCGCCCCCGACCTCTACATTGCGGCGGGCATTTCCGGTTCAACCCAGCACATGGCGGGGATCAAAGACAGCAAGGTCATCGTGGCGATCAACAAAGATCCGGATGCCCCCATCTTCGAATTCGCCGATTTCGGGCTGGTGGCCGACCTTTTTGAGGCGATTCCCCAGATTCGGGCGAAGATTGGCCGGTAACTTTTACCGTACCAGGCCGTCCAAAAGGGCGAAGGTGAGGCATGGTGACGGCACTAGTATCTTCGGTCGCAATCGCTTGGGTTGCAATTCAGAATCCCTTGGGCACCCGAACGCCGCGTTCCGCTGGCCCGCTTCGGCCGGCTTCTGCCGGCCAAAAAATTGCGGCCGCTCGAGCCGCCATACAAGGGTCCGGTTTCACCGTCGGGGGCATTACCGAATCGATGGCTTTGACCGTTCGAGCGTCCCATGCGGCGAACAAGGCGTATCTCGAGTTTTTGGGCATCCACTCGTACCGTCCGAACGAGGGCCTTACCGGGGTCGCATCGGCCGAGCCGGTGGTGATTGCGGGGGGCGGCCTGGTGCCGGCCACCTCGATTTGTGGCGTCGGGATCAACCTCAATGTGGTTCGCGCGGGCAAACCGCACGTTCTCACGATGTATTTCAATAGCCCTCAGGTCCAAACCATCAATGTCCTAGGCCAGGCCTTATCAAAGCTGGGAACGTTGCCTGCTCGCGTCGGGACGCAAGCTGCCACCTTTGCCTTCGTGCCTCCCAAAGCCGGTTGGGACATGGTTGCGTTCGTTTTCCCGAAAAAGTTCGACTTCTATAAGGCGGAGATCGACGTCGTCCAATAGGCCCGACGGCTACATGGCTCCGAGGTACCTTGATCCCGTGGCGCGTCCCGCCCCGCTCCTTGCCGGAACTTTGCTCATGGATCGCTTCGAGATCGAAGCGGTGTTGGGCCAAGGCGCGTTTGGCATCACCTACCAAGCCGGCGATCGGCTACGCAAGGATCGCTGCGTCGTGCGCGAGTTGGCGCCCGCCGATTCGGAAAGGATCGAAGAAGGCAACCTGAGGCTTTCTCGGGCCGGCGAAGCGGCCGCGCAAAGGCTTCGGCAAGCGTTTAGCCAGGAAGCCCGGCGCATTTCCCGGCTAACCGGATCCGGATTGCCCCTGATCCGGGCGAGTTTCGTCGAGCGGGGGACGGCATTTTTGGTTCGCGAACACCTTCCCAATGCGATGACGTTGGCGGAACGTTTGGTGCGCGAGGGCCGCCAAAGCCCAGAGGTCGTCGAGTATCTTCTCGTGCAGCTCGCGGAGACTCTGGCGCGGATTCATGCCAATGGCCTCCTTCATCTCGATCTTCGGCCCTCGAATATCCTCATCGCCGAATCGGGACTTCCCCACTTGATCGATTTCGGCGAGGCTCGACGATGGCGGCGCGAGCTTTTTCGCAGCGAGGATGCTCTCGAAGGGCACCCCCCTGAGATGGCGCTCCGAGGCTCGCGAACCGGGCCCGAGACCGATGTGTATCTCTTGGCGAGTTCGCTCTATCAGGCGTTGACCGGATCCATTCCGGCCGGCCCCGCGCACGTCCCGCTGACCCAGCTTCGACCGGAAGCGCCCCCATGGATGGAAGAAGCGCTCTCCCGCGCCCTGCGCGCCGACCCGGGCGAGCGACCCCGAACCGTCCATGACCTCGTTCGATTCCGAGAGTCGATGCCCATCCCTGATGCCAAAGCCGTCCTCGACGGCTATGTCTCGAAAAAGTCGACGCTTCAATCGCTGAAGTTCGACCGGCGGCAGTGCCCGGCTTGCCACGGCGTGCTCGAAGAGCCGCGTCCGCTCAAGCTCAAGGTCTGCCCGGTTTGCCATGAAGGAACCGTACGCCCGAGAAAAGTCATCGCTCGTCTTTGCCCGCATTGTCGCGCGGGCATCCTCAAGCACCTTCCCAACCTCGAACCGCTGGCGATTTGCCCCGCCTGTGCATTGGGCCGCCTGGAGCGGCGACGCCGCGCGATGTTTGCCAAGGAATACCTCCACGTCTGTGCCGAATGCAGCTACGCTTTCGATTGGCAGCCGCCGCTTCTCGTGTGCGTTTCGGGAGAGGACCACATTGGCGACGCGCTCACCTGCGAAGCGTGGCGGCAACGCTGTCATCGCTCGGCGGAGATCTCGGCGTGCCCCGGATGCGAGGCCCAGTTCGATCTCATTCCGGATGGGCGCTGGCGTCAAGCCGTGCCGGCGAAAACCGGCCGATTCGACACCTTGGAACCGGACGAATGGGACCGGGTTGCGGCGGGGCTGCCTCCCGAAGCCGGAAACGCGGAGTGCGACGCATGCGGGGCCGATTTCCACGTCGAAGGCGAGCTGGCCGCGCTGCTGGAGACGCGGTTCGATCCTCACGGATTTGCGGCGGCGAACACCGGCCGTCTTTTGAGCTTTGAAGAACTGCGCTGGATCGGCGTCGGCAAGGAGAGCCCACATCCGGGTTTGGCCTGCTCGGAGTGCCATACCGAATTTGACCATGCCGACGGCAAGTTCCGATTGGTGCGAACGCCCAACGCCGGGATGCTCGAGTTTTCAAGCACGCCGATGACTTTGGAGAATTGGCATCGCGCGGCGGCGGATCTTCCGCTGATCGGCCAGGAGACGGCGTTCGAAGATGCCTTCGGTTCGGCCCTCCGCGAAGCTTATGTCGAGGGCGCGGTGCCGTTTTCCGCCCGCGATCCTGAGCTGATCTGGAAGGGCAGCGCGAGCCGAATGGAAGCGGCCGAAGGAGGATGGAAACGCGTCGGCGAGGGCCAGTTCGTGGTCGATCGCGGCGGCATTCGCTTCGGCGGGATGTTCAAGAAGGCGGTCGTGCCGTTCAGCGAGATTGTGGAGGTCACGTCGGATGGGGTTCGGGCCGATTTCAAGCTCGCCGACGGGGACACCGTGACTTACGATGTACAAGACGTGGAATGGACGGCCCAGCTCGAATCGGGTCCGACAAATTTGAGATTGAACGTGTTCGATCTGGTGGCGAAGGTGCGGCACGAGATGCGGGCCTTGTCGGAAACGGCGGCTTCCGATACAATGCAGGCATGAGCCGGACCGCTAAGGCGGTCGTTTGGAGCATTGCGTTTGTCCTCACGGTGCTGGGGGTTTACGTGCTGGTGGACGCCTCGAGCCCGTCAGCCCTCGAATTCCTCGAGGGCGAGAAACCGGTCATCGCCGTCGGAGATCCCCTCCATTGGTACAAGCTTTACCGTTTCAAACGGAACTATTCGGAAGTGGTCGGGCAGGCCGAGCGCGACATTCGAGCCGCCGGGGGCTTGTCGGGAGCCAAGCCGGGAGGCGAGCGTTTCTTTCTGCAGCTTCACCCCTACGAAATCTGGATTGCCGATGGGGTGGTCGCGATGTCGACGATCGGCGGCGGGGTCCATCTCGCCGAAACCAAAGAAGGGACCCGCGGACGATGGGTCACGGTTTTGATCGAAGGGCGCGGGCGTCGACCGCCTTCCACTTGGGATCGGATTCGGCGAATGTTCGGGTACTAAAACGTCCTTCGGGCTTGGGTTATCCTATTGGACATGACCCGGAAACGATGGGTCGGAGTGCTTCTCGCATTGAGCCTCCTTGCCGGGGTCGGGTGGGTCATCCGCGCCGCCATGCTTCCCGCGCCCCCGTTCCGGTTCATTCCGAACATCAAGCCGACCTGGTCGAGGAGCGAAGGCACCATGCCGCTTCAGGTCTATCACTTCAAAGCGGATTTCGGTGACGTTTGTCGAAAAGCCAAGGCGGAAGTATTGGCCAAAGGGGGACAGGAATCTGGACCGTCCTCGGGTTTCCAGTACAGCCTCCTTTCAAATGAGATGACCATCGATATCTTCCATGGATATTACGGGTATCGCTTCGAGGGGGGTTCGTCATCACTTCACGGAACGGGAAGCCCGGGGCTACCCAAAGACATGGTGACGGTCACTCTGATCGGCATCGGCCCGACCGAGACCTTTTGGGATCGAATTCGCGGCCAGTTTGGCCTTTAACCTCGTTTGGCGTTCGGCTATCATCGCCCAATGACCCGGAAACGATGGGTCTTGATGTTGGGAGGCACCGGCCTTTTCGCCGGCGTCGCTTGGCTGCTTTCCAGTCCATCCGCTTCCCGGCCGCCCTATGGGTTCATCCCGGATATGGCGCCGACGAAAGCCTTGACGTTTTCGGGCGGCACCGTGGCGGTCTACCAGTTCCGCGGCGACCTGAACGCCACGGTAAGAGCCGCCGAAGCGGCCGCCACTTCGAGCGGTTACCGCGCCACGAAAACGGTCTTTCAGAAAACGACGACCTTCAACTTCGGCCATGAATCGCTTGAGATCTCGCCCGGCCGAACGGAGATCACTTCGGGCGGCTCCTCATTGTTGGTCAGCGGCGATGAAGGCCGGAACCCCGGCTTCGTTACGGTCGCCATCGTCACGATCGGCGTCCCGGAGTCGTGTTGGGATGGGATTTAGCGGAGGTGTTGGGGATAGTTTGCGGCGTCCGCGAATACCCCCCCCCGCCCCCCGGAAAAGGGAGGAGGCGGGCCC
>CAYONY010000045.1:0-18010 GCA_964405415.1 uncultured Fimbriimonadaceae bacterium
AGGTCATCCGCGACTGGAAGACCTGGAAGCGCGTGGTTTCCGGCAAGGGAGACCAATCTCGTGCGAAAGCCTGGTGGAACCCGCCTTCCGGCGAAACGCACCGGGGAAACCAAAGGTCGAGAGTCTGGCGCAGGAGTTCTCGCGCTTCCGCCGAGGCTCGGGTCAGTTCGGGTGAATGATGCGAGTTTGGATCAGCCATGCGAATGGCTCCAGTGTCTCACACAGGAAACCGAGGCCCACTCAGGATTGGTCATTTGAGACGTGACGCGCAAATCGGAATGGCACGTAACGTTCGCAAAGGAACGCAACGTGAAACATGGGAGGCCTCTCGCAGTTGAAAGCGAGGCTTGAGGCGAATCGCTGAAATCCGGGCGACGACGTCGTTTGCCATACTCCACCCATGACCACCGCCACTTCGCCCCGCGTCGAACGCCTCGCCGAAGAACTCAGGAACGATGGCGTCGACGCCTTCATCGCCTGGTCGCCGGTCGCGATGGGCTACCTCCACGGCTTCCACGAAGGCGGCGGCGAACGCTTCATGGCCCTTAGCATTCGGGCGAACGGCGACGTCCGGCTCATCTGCCCGGCGCTCTCCGCCACCCAAGCGCGCCGATCGGGAATCGAAGATGTCCGGCCCTGGCGGGATGGCGAGGCGCCCTTGGACCATTTCCTTGCGCTCGCCGGGGATTGGAACCTGAGCGGGGCGAGGATCGCGGTGGAGGACGAACTTCCGGCTCACATGCTCCTCTCCATGCAGGCCACCCTGCCAAGCGCGCACTTTCATCCGGGAAGCGCGATCCTCTCCCGGTTGATGCGGGTCAAGGATGCCCGCGAGCTCGATCTGATGCGCCACGCGGCACGGATCGCCGATGCCGCGCTGCCCGCCGGCTTGGCGGCGCTGAAGCCGGGAGCGACCGAGGCGGATGTGGAAGCCGTTCTGACCGCCGAAATGCGACGCCTCGGCGGCAAGCCCGCCTTTTGCATCATCGCCGCCGGCGCCAACGGAGCCGAGCCGCATCATTTGAGCGACGATACGGCCATCAAGACTGGGGATGTCGTGGTGATGGACTTCGGCTGCACGATCGAGGGCTACTACAGCGACATCACGCGCATGGCGGCGGTTGGCCACGCATCTGACGAAGCCAAGGCGGCGTATCGCTTGGTTCATCGTGCCTTCATGGCGGGGCGGAAGGCGATTCGGCCGGGGATCGCGGCCCAAGAGACCGACCGCGCCGCCCGCCGGGTTATTGCGGAGGCCGGCTTTGGCGACAACTTCATGCACCGCCTGGGCCATGGGATCGGCTGTCGAGGGCACGAAGAGCCCAACCAAGTCGAGGGAAACACTTATGCCCTCGAGGTCGGCAACTGCTTCAGCATCGAGCCGGGCGTGTACTTTCCGGGCGATTTTGGCATTCGGATCGAGAACATCGTGACGGTCACGCCGGATGGCCACGAGAGCTTCAATGAGGAGCCACCGAGCGAGCTTACGATCGTCTAGGGCGCCCGGCTGATCGCCAGGCACTGTTGGAAGATCGCGGTCGCCCCCGGCCCGCAGTTTTCCAGCGGGAAGCCGAGGTAGATCACTTTGTTGCCGCCCACGCGATTCATCGTGCCCACAATCGGCGTCGCGCCGCCGCCCGTCGCCGGAATCCACGTGAAGAGTGGCGTGCCGGTTCCGGGGGTGAGGGCGCCGACGATCAGCGGGACCAAACTGTCCTTCGAAACGGGCAGGACGGTTCCGGCGGTGTTGCGCACCGATCCATCGATGCCGCGGGCGACGATGCCGCCAGCGACGGTGGAGCCGAGCACCGCATTTAAAAAGGCGTCCGTCGGCGACGTCGGCGTGAGCGTGGCCCCTCTTCTGAGGGTGGGCGCCCCGATCAGCGACTGGGCAAGTCCGGGCGAAACTAAGACCAGCGTCTTGCCGGTCCCCGCCGAAAGCCAAGCCTGGAGGTTTGCCTTATCGGCCGCGCTCAAGTCCCCCGCATCCCGGCCATTGCCTTGCT
Source organism: uncultured Fimbriimonadaceae bacterium (assembly GCA_964405415.1). Lineage (GTDB taxonomy): Bacteria > Armatimonadota > Fimbriimonadia > Fimbriimonadales > Fimbriimonadaceae > CAYONY01. Next base: position 2,007 of record CAYONY010000045.1, read on the forward strand.
GATCGGAGGTGTACCAAAGCACAAAGCTGTAGCCTCCGAGCTTGGCGACATCCGGTCCGACGCCGTTGGATGGGGCAACGAAGACATCGGCCGGTAGGCGCGCGGCGGCCAAGAGCGAACCGTAAAACGCGTCGCCTTTCGAGGGCGTCGGGTTCGCCGGGGGCGCCTCGTTGTTGGGACTGCGGTCGTCATCCACGAGCAATACTTTCGAGCCGCCGGCGGGACCGCCGGGCACGGTGATTCCGGGAGTGGTGGTTCCGGGTGTCCGGTTCGGGATGGCCACGCCGGGCCGTCCGGGACCGCCGGGTATGACTTTGACCGGGCCCCCGCCGGTCGTCGCCGGAGGAGTGCGCGTTCCGACGCCCCCGGGCACCGTGGTTCCGGGGTTCGCCGTACCGGGAGGTGTCACGGGAGTGGCATTGCCGCCGGGATTGATGCGGGCGGCGCCGGTGCCCGGCCGAAGCGTGCCGGGGGTGACGTTGGGGATCTTCGACCCGACCCCGGTGATGGTCTTTTGGAGGATCGTCTTTTGAAGGCTGGACACATCGATCGGGTAGCTCTTCATGGCGGACAGATTCAGCGCGAAGGGCACGCGTTTGCCGCCCTCGATCCATAGGTTCGGCTGGCTCTTCAGGACGGTTCCGGCCTCGATGCCCCCGCCTTTGGAAAACCCGTAGACCTCGATTCCTTCGAGTTTCCAATCCGCCGCGACCGCCCGGCCGAGCGCCGAGCGGAAGTTCTCGCGGACCGGCTTGGTTTTGGAGTCCAATTGGCCGGCGAATTGGTTAAGCATATTGTCCCGATCGAGGTTCGTTTCGTCGTCGCTCTCCATCACGCAGACGGCGAGGGCCAGCATGCCGTGGTTTTTAGGCACGCGGACCATTTGCCAGTCGAAGTAGTAGGCGCCCGTTCGGTTGGCTTGAAATTCGTTGGTTTGGGCGCCCACCGGTGTCTGCAGCTTGGCGACGTGGTTGTCATGGGCCCACTTGAAGACCATCGTGCGGTTCTTCAGCACGTCGCCCGGGAGCGGGGCGAGGGCCGCCATCAGGAACGGCTCATCGCCGCCAAGGCCGATCTTGAGCTGGTCGATGGTGCTTTCTTTGTTGCAGACCATCGTCGGAATCCGGACGTGGTACACGTCCTCGAGATCGGTGGTGCCGAACTTACGGATCTGGCAATTCACGGTATAGCGGCCTTCGGCGCCCCCATCGACGCCAATGTTGAAGTAGTGCCAGTTCGAGGTGAGGTTTTTGAGGTCGATGGGCTGGTAGACAACCCGGTTTTGACCCACGAAATCGGCCTGGGCGCCAAAGAGGTTGGAGAGGAAATTGCCGATGCTCTGGAAGAAGCTGAGCACGGCAGTTCCGAAATCTTCAAAGAAGGTTTTGAGCACGTAGCCGGCGTCGGCGGAATCGTTCTTCAGCTCGATTTGGCTGGGCATGGAGGCAAACGGCCCCACCAGATAGTTGGTGTTGAGCCCGGCCTCGAAATCGTTGTACATGATGATCGCGTGCAGGTTGTCCTGGCCGTGAGTCGGACTCACATCGAGGAGGTATTCCTGGCCGTTCGCGGTGAGGCGTATGTCGGCATCGGACCCGGAAAAGGCGTCCGGCGAGGTCTTGAGGCGCACGCGGAGGAAGTACTGTTTGGGAGGAATCGAGGTGGGCAACGGCAACAGGCCCTGAGCTTGGGAAGAGGGAATCGGATATTTGCCGGCGGAGACGAACTGATAGGCCTGTTGGGTGAAGTCCTCGAAAGTCTGGGTGTGTTTGTTGGTGACCGGATAGGTTTTCAGCGCTTCCCAAAAGGCCGTTCCATTTGAAATTTGGCTCATCGTCGAGCCGATGCGCTGGAGAAACTGAAGACTTGCATCATAGGCCCGCTGATAAGCGAGCTTGAAGGCGGTATCGCCGTTGATGTCGATGAGGCCCCGCTGCTGGACGGCGATGTTGCGCAGGTACGTGGCGTCCAGGGCGATGCCGGGCGGCGCCACGTAGAGCATGTTCGGCGGAATCCCGACAAAGGTTTGGGAAGGCGGGGCGAGCAGGCCGTCGGTCATCGTGCTGACGTTGCCATCGGGAAAGACGCCAGGCTGGATGGCCTGGGTGTTGCCGCGGTTGCGCCGCCACATATCCATGATGGGCATTTCACGAACGGGGGAGATTTCGGAAGAGAGGGCATCCATGATGGGCGCGATCTGCATCAGCGCCGACATGACCGGCGACATCACGCCGTGGGGCTTCGCGCCGAGGTGGGCGGGGGTCTCGTAGGTTCCAGTAAAGATGGGGGTTTGAGCAAGCTCGGCGGTATTGGCGGTGAACTTGGAGAACCAGGTCGTTTGGCGTCGGTCGGGATGATCGATCCAGTTGGAGTGGGAATAGAAATCCTGGATGGCGTGGAGGGTAACGCCGAGCACTTGGCGGCCGAGCGCGATGGCTTCGGGAGTGCGGCCGGACTCATAGAGCGACTTGGCGTAGAGGAGCCCTTGAAGCGCACCGGTGGTGTATTGGAAGTACTGGTAGCGAACCTGGGGAACGCTGCTTAAGTCGTCGAAGTGGAGCTTGACCAACTCATCGTGGATGCCGGCTGAGCAGGCGATCCGCGACGTGCCGCCCAAAACCCAGTAAAGCGGGTTGTAGGCATAGCTGTCGATGAAATCGGCATGCCAAGCGACCTCGCCGGCGGGCGAATCGGGGTCTTCCGACTCGGTTTCGTTGGCAAGCTTTCGAACAAACCCGGCTTGTTGGGCGGCAAACCGGCTGAGCGTGTTGTGATGCCAGTCTCGCCATTTCGTCGAGAGGAGGTTTTCGCCACCGAATCCGGGCGCGAGCGACCCTCCCATGACCACGAGCAACGCAACCCCAAAAGCCCTTTTCATGAAAACCCTCGTTTCACCAAACGCGCGACTGCCGCTATTGTTACCGGAAAACGACGCACGCATAATAAGGGCGCCCCATGCGCCTTCCCGCCCTTCGCCACGCCCGGTTCCGGGAATACCTCGCCGGGACCTTCGTTTCGAACATCGGCGGCAGCATTCAAGCCTGGACGGTGGCATGGCACGTCTATCAGCTCACCCACAGTTCCCTGATGGTGGGCCTTCTTGCTTTGGCCCGAGTGGGTCCGCTCCTGACGTTCACGCTCTTTGGCGGCGTCTTGGCCGATCAGGCCGACCGCCGCAAGGTGATGCTCCTTACCCAATCGAGCATGGCCCTCGTTTCCGGGGCTCTGTTCTTTACCGCGTATTCGGATGCGGCAAGCGTTGGGGTCCTCTATTTTTTGATCGCCCTCCATTCGGCGGCCCGGGCTTTTGATCAGCCGGTTCGGCACTCTCTGTTTGCCAATCTGGTTCCCGCCGCCGACTTTCCGAATGCGGCCAGCCTGAACGGCATCTCATGGCGGCTAAGCGATGTTTTGGGCCCGGTATTCGCCGGACTGATGATCGCCTCGGGCGGGGTTTTCGGGATTCCGGGCATTGCCCTTTGTTACGGGGCAAACACGATCTCCTTTTTGGCCGTGCTCACCGCGGTATGGCGGATGCCGCCCAGCCCACCTCTTGAGATGGCCGAGGCGGTACGCACCCTCGGACAGGTTTTCCAACGCATTGGCGAGGGCTTCGTGTTTGTTTGGTCGAACCGGGTGGTGAGCGGCGCCATGTGGATCGACTTTTGGGCGACCCTCTTTTCGGGCGCCGATGCGTTGATTCCCGCGTTTGCCACGGATATCCTGGGCTTGGACGCGCGGGGCTTTGGGCTCCTGGGCGCCGCCGGGGGGCTCGGGGCACTCTTGGCGGCGTGCGCGCTTTCGTGGTTTCCCACCGTCGTCCGTCAAGGTCGACTGGTGGTGCTGATGATCGGAAGCTACGGCCTATTCACGATTCTGTTCGGGCTTTCCGACCGACTTTGGGTGGCGGTGCTTTGCTTGGCGATGGTCGGCGCCTCGGATATGACCAGTACGGTGATGCGGCAGACCCTACGTCAGCTCGCCACGCCGGACGCGATGCGCGGACGCATGAGCGCAACGTCGGCCTTGTTCCATATTTCCGGACCGGAGCTGGGAAACGTCGAAGCGGGCGCGGTGGCGGAAGTGGCCGGCGAACGGTTTTCGATTGTCTTGGGAGGAGCGCTGTGCACACTGGTGGCCGCGCACTATCTTCGGGCCAAGGAGCTCTGGGGCTATGAGCATCGCCACGAACCGCGTCAGACTGAGTGATATGTCCATCGACATCGTCGCCGAGGAGTTCTTTCATCACTTGACGGCCGTCGAAGGAACGGGGACCGCTCTCGTTTCGGCGGCTTGCGTAGCGGGAGCTCAATTGATGCGGGGGACCGGACTTTCCTTCGACGGGATGGAACCGGGCGGATATGTTCTTTACGACGCGCTCAACGACCAAGGAATTGCCCTGCTCGACGCCTTGGATGCCCGCCTTGCCGAGCTCGCCACGGAGCCGGTCGGCGATTGGAATCTGCCGGAATTGGAAGGCACCGGGCCCACGGAGTCGCTGTATGCGCTGACCGAAAAGTACGAGCCGGTCTTCATTCACCTCGTCGAAAAGCATGGCGTCGCGGCGGCCGATCGGCCGGGCGTGGCGATGCGGACGGCGGCCCTCATCATTCACCGGGCGTCTCCGATCATGGACCGCGAATTAGGAAAGTCCATCGTAGCTCAGGCTCTGGTGCCGTCGGTCAAGACGGTGCCACCTCCGTTGGCGTGATCCGGCGCGCCGTATAATCGTCGTCGGCGATGATCCTTCCCAAGGGCCTTGGCAGGTGGACGGTTTTGGCACTGGCCGGCACGTTCGCAATAGCGGCAGGCGGCGTCCGCTTGGGCCAATCCTCCACAAAAATCGACTTTGCCCATGACATTGCGCCGCTTCTGAAGGCCAAATGCGGAAGCTGCCATGGCGCCGAGGCGCCGGCGGCCGGCTTAAGGCTCGATACGCCAGAAGGGGTCGCGAAAGGCGGCGTGTCCGGGTCGATCCTTAAAGCGGCACCGGGAAAGCCGGCCCTACTGGTGGAGCGGCTGCGCGGGCATGGTGGCAAGCCCCAAATGCCCCTGAACTTTGCGCCCCTTTCGGAGGAAGTCATCCAGAGAATCGAACGATGGATCGCCGAGGGCGCGTCGCTCGGCTCCGCACGGCGGAAACATTGGGCCTATGTTCCCCCAAAGAAGTCCGCATTGCCGGTGGTGAAGCGTCCGGACTGGCTCCGGAATCCCATCGATCGCTTCATCTTGTCGCGCTTGGAGAAAGAAGGCCTTACGCCTTCGGCCGAGGCCTCAAAGGAAACCCTATGCCGGCGGCTTTACCTCGATCTGACGGGTCTCCCGCCGACCGTCAAAGCGCAGGACCAGTTCTTGAAGGACGCCCGCCCGGACGCTTACGAAAGGCTGGTCGACAAACTCCTGGCCTCGCCCCATTACGGCGAGAAGATGGCCCGGGTCTGGATGGACCTTGCGCGCTATGCCGATACGAACGGCTATGAAAAAGACCTCCCGCGCCAGATTTGGAAGTGGCGCGATTGGGTGATCGATGCGTTCAATCGCAACCTTCCGTTCGACCAGTTCACGATCGAACAGCTCGCGGGCGACCTGCTGCCCAACCCCACCGCCGACCAACTCATCGCGACCGGATTCCAACGCAATTCGATGCTGAACGACGAGGGGGGCATCGATCCGGAAGAGTTTCGGGTGGTGGCGGTCATGGATCGGGTCGACGCAACGGCGACCACGTGGCTCGGCACAACGATGGCGTGCGCCCAATGCCACGACCACAAATATGAGCCGATTTCCCAGCGGGACTACTATCGCTTCTACGCTTTCTTCAACCAGTCTCAGGACAATGGGCGCGATCGCGACCCGGTCCTCAAAGTTCCCTCGCCGGATCAACGGGCGATGCTCGACGCGCTGGAGAACACCCTTGCCCGGACGAAACAGCAGCTGATCGACCGGACACCGAATGCCGAAGCGGGGTTCGGCGATTGGCTCGAGCGCCAGCGCACCGGTTGGCGAAGCCTTCGTCCCGTCGAGTGGTCCGCGAAGGCCACCTTGACACGATTGCCCGACGATTCGCTTTTGGCCTCGGGGGCCGACCCCGTTCAAGACGAGTACACGGTGACGTATCCCCTTCCCAAAGGAGGGTTCGCGGGGATGCGGATCGATGCGATTCCGGATCCGAGCCTTCCCGAGGGCAGTTCCGGACGGAATTTCAACGGAAATTTCGTCTTGCGAAAGGTCGCGGCCGAGCTCCTGCGGAGCGACGGCTCGCGGCATCCGCTGGCCTTTTCGGAGGCCCGGGCCGACTTCACGCAAGGCGGGCACGATGCGATGACCGTGATTCGGGACGGCGATTTGGCAGGATGGGCGATCGCCGGCTTCGAGCCCAAAAACCGAGTGCTTCATACGCTGCATTTGAAAATGGTTGCGCCGGCGGCCGCTCGTGATGGCGATCGCCTGATCGTCCGTTACATCCACCAATCCCGGCATGCCAACCACAATTTGGGACGTTTTCGCCTGTGGGTCACCGATGATGGCGACCTGGCGGCCGCGATCCCGCCACCCGCGCCGGTTCGCCGGGCAATCGATGCCGGCGAAGTCGTGGAAACCGCAAAGACTTTCTACGTTTCGGTGGCGCCGGAGCTGGCCGAGTTCCGCGACCGGATCGCGCAAACCGAACGCCAGATCAAGGAGATCGACGCTTCCGTACCGACCACTTTGATTTTGCGCGACCTTGAGAAGCCTCGTTTGGATCGGGTTCTCGTGCGGGGTGATTTTCGAACGCCCGGAGACCCGGTCACGCCGGGCGTTCCGGCGGCCTTTGGCGGTTTTGCGCCGCGCTCCAATCGACTGGGCCTGGCGCGATGGCTGGTGCATCCGAAGAATCCATTGACCGCGCGCGTGCAGGTCAATCGGATGTGGGAGCAGGTGTTTGGCCGAGGTTTGGTTGCGACTTCGGAGAATTTCGGCAATCAAGGCGACCCGCCCAGCCATCCCGAGTTGCTCGATTGGCTCGCCGTCGATTTCATCGAGAGCGGTTGGAACATCAAGCGGATGATGCGCCAGATGGTGACGTCGCGGACCTATCGACAAAGCGCGCGGGCCGGTGGCGCCGGACTGGCCAACGACCCCTACAACATCCTGTTGGGTCGGGCGCCGCGTTACCGGGTCGATGCGGAAGGAGTGCGGGACCTGGCGCTTGCCGCGAGTGGAAGGCTTACCGCGACGATCGGCGGCCCAAGTGTGATGCCGCCCCAGCCGCCCGGAGTTTGGGAGAACAGCTTCACGTTTTATGATACGAAGGATCGGTGGGTGGACGAGGAGGGTCCCAATCGCTACCGGCGGGGACTCTATACGTTCTGGAGGCGGACCGCGCCGTTCCCGATGGCGCTGACGTTCGATTTGAAAACTCGAGACGTCTGTGTGGCGCGAAGAAGCCGCACGAACACGCCGCTTCAAGCCTTAAACACCCTGAATGATCCCTTCTTTTTGGAGTGCGCCGGCGAACTCGCACGGGGCATGCTGGATGCGGCCCAGTTGGCGTCGGCGAACCAGAAAGTCGGAGGGTTTTCGGCGATCTCCGATGATGCCGGGCTGACTTACGGCTTTCGCGCGGCAACCTCGAGGAGGCCGAAAGAGACCGACTTGGCGCCCCTCCGAAAGCTGTTGCGGCTCAGTCGTGAGACGTTTCGAAAAGATGGAACCGCGGGCGGCAAACTGCTCGACGTGGCGCGCTCGCGGCCGCGCGCCGACAAAGTGCCGGAACGTGCGGCGTGGACGGTGGTCGCCAACGCGATTTTGAATTTGGATGAGTCGCTGACCCGCGGCTAAGGAGACCCTTCATGGCATCTGGAACGGTTCAAGGCGAGCTCTGGGGAGCTCGCGCGAGAGACTGGGCGGACGTCGCTGAACAAACGACCTGCTCGCTTTGGGAGGCGATGCTCGATGCCGTTGCCTTCGCACCGGGCACGCGGTTCCTCGATCTGGGATGCGGCGCGGCCGGCGCTTCTGTTCTGGCGGCCCAACGAGGCGCATCCGTCACGGGGTTCGATGCTTCGGAAAATCTGATCGCGATTGCCCGCGAACGGTTGCCGGACGCGCGATTTGAGCTGGGCGAGATTGAAGATCTGCCGTTTGCGGACGGCGCGTTCGATATTGTGTTTGCGGCGAATATCTTTCAATTCGCCGACGATCAATCCAAGGCCGTCCGGGAAGCTCAGCGTGTTCTGGCGCCTGGCGGCCGGCTCGTCGTGGGCATGTGGTGCGAGCCGCAGCGCAACGAGGTCGGGGTGTTCATGCGGGCCATTGGCCCCCTGTTGCCTCCTTCCCCGGAAAATCCCACGCAAGCCAGCATCGCCCTGCGCGAGAATTTGATCGGTCTCTTGGAGGGCGCCGGCGCCCCGGTCCATTCCGAAGGCGAGGTCGCATGCGTATTTACTTTTGCGAATCGGGAGGACCTTCGTCGCGGGATGATGAGCCCGGGCATCTTGGTCCAGGCGGCCCGAGCGATTGGCGAAGAAAAGCTGGAATCGGTGCTGTTGGAAGCCGCCGAGCCGTTCCGCCAGTCGGATGGTTCCTATCGGTTCACGAATTGGTTTCGTTGGGTGGTTAGCCGCAAGGGCGAATGATGCATGGCATTTGGGCGTGTTCCGGTCCGCCAGAGGTCGTCGGAAGACTCATCCGAGAGGCTCAGGCCCATGCGCGCCTGCATCTCTTGGTCTATGTCGGGATCGCGCTGTTCGTCCTTTTCACCCACGTCCAGTCGCCGGCAAGGCTCAAGCTGCTTGGCATTCTGGCCCTTCCCTTGCTCTTTCACCCCTATTGGTGGGATCGGGGCGCCTCCGGCGATTGTGGGGGAACGCTGCGCCAAGGGGCGCTCACGCTCACGGTTTACGCCTCACTTGTCGGCATTGGCGCCTTCGTTTGGGACTATTGCGCGGTTCGGACCCGGCTGAATTCACGTTAGAATAGGACGGTGGATCCCCACGACGACCTTCGACGCGAAATTACCCGCCGCTATTTCCTGGCTCGCTCCGGAGCCGGCGTTATCGGCACGGTGGGTCTGGCGATGCTCCTCAACGAGAACGCTCTTCCCGCGAATCGTCAATCGTCCATCGTCAATCGGCAGTCCCGTAAAGATCCTTTCGCCCCCAAGCCCTCCCACTTTAAGCCGCGCGCGAAGCGCGTGATCTTCTTGAACATGACCGGCGCCCCCAGCCAGCCGGACCTCTTCGACTACAAGCCGGCGTTGGTCAAGCACGACGGGGAACGGATTCCGGATAGCGCGGTCAAGGACTTGCGTCTGGGTCCCTTCACCAACAAAGACACGATGACGTGTTTCAAGTCGCCGTGGAGCTTCAAACAATACGGCTCGAGCGGTATGTGGCTCAGCGAACTGCTGCCCCATACCGCCCAAATCGTGGACGAGGTCACGTTTGTCCGTTCGCTCCACACGAACGAGATCAACCACGTGCCCGCCCAATTGCTCTTCAGCACGGGCTCGCCGAGAATGGGCCGCCCCACGATGGGCTCGTGGGTGACCTATGGGTTGGGCAGCGAATGTGAGGACCTGCCGGGTTTTGTCGTGTTGACATCGGGAAAATCGGGGCGGTGCGGCACCACCTGCTGGGGAAGCGGGTTTTTGCCCTCGGTTTACCAGGGCGTGCCGTTTCGCTCGTCGAGCGAGCCCGTGCTGTATCTGAACAATCCGCCAGGGTTGGACGACGAGCTTCGCAAGGCGACGATCGACGCGATCAAGCAGATCAACCACGGTTCGCTGGTGGATTTGGGAGACCCGGAAATCGCGACGCGGATCGAGGCGTTCGAGATGGCCTACAAGATGCAGGCGAGCGTGCCTTCGCTGGTCGATCTTGCCAAGGAGACGCCGGCCACGCTCGAACTCTATGGGGCCAAGCCGGGGGAGGCGTCCTTTTCCACCAATTGCCTTTTGGCGCGCCGTCTCATCGAGCGCGGCGTGCGTTTCGTTCAAATCGACCATGGCGGGTGGGACCACCACGGAGGTGGCGACCAGAACCTCATCACGAACCTGCCGCAGCGATGCCGCGAGGTCGATCAAGGCTCGGCGGCATTGATCAAAGATCTCAAGGCGCGCGGCCTGCTCGAAGACACCCTAGTCATCTGGGGTGGCGAGTTCGGCCGACAGCCGATGGCCCAAAACAAGCCGTCCAGGGAGGATGCGGGGCGCGACCACTTGCGCAGCGCCTTTACGATCTGGATGGCGGGGGGCGGCATCAAGCGCGGCGCGATCATCGGGGCCACCGACGACTTTGGCATCACCGTCGCTGAAGATCCCATCCATATTCATGACCTCCAGGCGACGATTCTCCACTGCCTCGGGATCGACCATACGCGGCTGACCTACCGGTTCCAGGGGCGCGATTTTCGCCTGACGGATGTCGAAGGCGTCGTGGCTGACAAGCTTCTGGCCTAGGGCGCCAGATCGCCGGCCGAAATGGCTTTGGCCAGTCGGGCGATGTCCTCGCTGAGCGGGCGATCTTGGTCCAAGGGCGAGACGAATCGACGAACTTGGGCATAGAGCCCCTGGACGCCCACGCCAGGACGAAGCGGCGCGCGGTATTCGAGCCCTTGCGCGGCGGCCATGAGTTCGATCGCGATCATCGACTCGAGGATTTCGACGATGCGGCGCAGCTTGAGCGCCGACGTCATCCCCATCGAAACGTGGTCCTCTTTGCCGCCGGATGTGGGTGCGTTGTCGATGCTGGCCGGATGGGCGAGCACCTTGGCCTCGGCAAGGAGCGCAACGGCGGCGACGTGGGCGATCATGAAGCCGGAACTGCTGCCCGGATGGGGGGCCAGGAAGGCGGGGAGCCCCTCGTTCAGATCCGGATTGACGAGCCGATCGATGCGCCGTTCGACGATGTTGCCCAGATCGCAAAGGGCGATCGCCGCGTAATCGAGCCCGTAGGCGAGCGGCGCGCCGTGGAAGTTGCCGCCCGAAATCACGTCCCCCGCTTCGGAAAAGACGAGCGGGTTATCGGTCGCACTTGCCGATTCGGTTTCCAGAACGTTTCGGGCATGCTCAAGCACGTCGAGGACGGCGCCGTGGACTTGGGGGATGCAGCGCAGCGAATAGGCATCTTGGACGCGAGGATCGCCTTCGCGGTGCGATTCTCGAATCTCACTTTGGTCGAGCAGCTCCCGAAGATGACGAGCTACGCGGGCCTGGCCGGCATGGGGTCGCGCGGCGTGGATGCGAGCATCAAATGCGGCAGGCGTGCCTTTGAGCGCCTCCAGGGCCATCGCGCCGGAGCCCGTGGCCAAGTGGAGCAGCCGGATGCCGCGCCAGATGGCGAGGCCGCCCACAGCGCCCATCGCTTGGGTTCCGTTCAAGAGGGCAAGTCCTTCTTTGGCTTGAAGCGAAACCGGAGGGATTCTCGCGTCGGCGAGCGCTTGGGCGGCCGGTTTCGGTTCGTTTCCAAGCCAGGCCGGACCTTCGCCAATCATCGCCAACGCCAAATGGGCCAGCGGGGCGAGATCGCCACTGGCCCCAACCGACCCCGCCTCCGGCACCATCGGCGTCACGTCTTGCTGGAGCATTTTCAGAAGGGTTTCGGCCAGTTCCGGCCGCGCCCCGCTATAGCCCAGCGCGAGGACGTTGGCCCGGAGGAGCATCATGGCCCGGGTTTCCGCCACCGAGAGTGGCTTGCCAATTCCGCAAGCATGGCTCCGGACCAGATTCAGTTGGAGAGTTTCAAGCTCGTCAGAAGGGATGTGGACGTCGCTGAGCTTGCCAAACCCGGTATTGACCCCATAGACAGTAGCGCCGGCTTCGACGATCTGCACCACGACTTCGCGCGATCTGGCCATGCGTTCGCGAGCGGCCATGCCAAGCGAAAATTCGAGACGTTTTTGGGCCGCCGCCCAAAGGGTTTCCAGATCGATTGTCTCGCCATTGAGCTCGGGCATGCCGAATCGAATTTACCTGCCCTCGGCCCGGGCCCGAGAATCTATACTGGTTGGAAGCTTTATGAAGCGCAAGTGGCTTCTGATATCGGCAGGCGCGGGCATTTTGGTCGTCTTTCTGATCGGGCTGGGGCTGAACGAACAATCCGCCGCGGAGACCCAGCTCAAAGCCGTCCGGAAGCGCGCCTCGGCCCTGCATCTTGTTTTGACGGCAACCGAATTGGACCGCGAGTTTCCCAAGCCGCCGGAATCCGAGGACGCTTGGCCCATCTATCGTCGGGCCATTCTCTTGGTGCGTCCGGGTTCGCTGGGAGGACCCGAAACCGAGAGCACGCTCGAACTTGAGCAAGGCGCCCTCGACGATTTGGCCATGGCGGCTCGCGAATGGCGGCGGGGCGCCTTCCAAAATCCACTTGCGCCCGAGCACCACGAAACGCTCCGTGCCATCCAACCGATCTTTGCGCTATTGGCCGAGGCGGCCGCGAAGCCTGGAATGAACGTGCCGCGCAACCGGGACAAGGGCCTATGGGCGAACCTGCCCGAATTTACCGAACTCATTCGGCTCACCCGGCTTGCGGTACTCGACGCCCTAGTGGCGGCCCATGCGGGGGACACCGAGCGGTTTTTCGCGCGGATGGAGTCGGTTGGGGGCCTCGTTCGGCACCTGGGTCAAGTGCCCAATTTGACCTACGCCAACGGCGCGTGGTCGATGGGAGCGGGGGCGCTCGACGCGCTCCAGCAGCTTCTCGCGCTGGGCAAACTGCCGGCCTCGGTGGGGCCGCGCTGCCGCGCGCTTTTGAAATCCTTGGATCCCGGCATCGACCCCCGAAGGCCCTTCAAGGGGGACGTCTTGGTGTTTGTCGAGTCGATCGACCTGTTGGGTTCCCGCGAAAAGATCCAGAGGGCTGAGCTTGAGAGCCGTTTTGCCATGCGCGCGATCCCCAAGCCCGAGGCGCGCTTTGAGGCGGAGCGGCGGGTTCTCGAGGGGGCGATTGCGATGCTTGAACGGTGGCCGGCCGATTCGGAAGATCTCGTGGCGATGCGCCGGGTCCTGGGCAAACACGATGCGGAAATCGTCGATGCCTTGAACGACTACAGCCGCCAGTTCCGTTTCCTTCGCGGGGACGATGGCAACCTCGATGGGCCGATGGGGCGCACTCTTTCGGCGTACGAGATGTATCTCACCCGCCGTCGGCTCGTTGCCTGCATGCTGGAATTGCTTCAGGCGCGGACGGCCGGTGGCGAGTTTCCGAGTCAACTGCCTGACCTGGGCAAGAACGCGATCGACCCTTACACCGGCGAGCCTTTCGTTTATCGGCCACGGCCAGGCGGATTTCTGCTTTACAGCCTCGGCTTCAACCGCAAGGACAACGGCGGGGTCGACTTCCGTGACAACGGCCGCCCCGTCGACATCGTCATCCGGTTTCCGGGCGGCGGCTCATCCCTTTGACTTCTCCTCCGGTTCTCGCTCGGGAACGTGGCAGTCTTTGCAAAGGGTGGTCTTCCACGCGTCGCCGATGTCCACGGGGTGCTGGAAGGCCAAACCGTCGATGCCCACCGATTGCTTGCCGTCGGTTCCTTTTTGCGTGAGGATGGTGTGGCACGTGTTGCAGTCATTACGAATGACTTTGCCCTCTTTGGAAACGTGCTTGTTGTCGTGGCATCGGAAGCAGCCCTTCGAATACATATGGTCGAGGTTGTCGGGGAAGGACCGCCAGTCCGCCTTCATTTCGGGGAAATAGCTCGTTTGATAGATCTTCCGGATTTGGGCAATCGCGGCATCGAGCTCCTTCTTTTTGGCGGCGGTCTCTTTTGCGTAGTTCTCGCTGTAGAACGCCAAAAACTCCTTCTGGATCGCGGCAAGCGCCGCCGGTTCGGATTTGTAGGGCTTTTCGAGCAACTCGACGGCCAGGCGTTTGACTTCGGGAATCCCCGGATCGATCCAGCCCTTGGCGAGAGCGGTATTGACGGTCGTCGCCGGGTGGGGGAAGCGGTGGGAAGGCCGATTGTGGCAGTCGATGCAGTCCACAATGCGGCGTTCGCCTTTACGGATCTGGTCGTCGGTGATTTTGTCTTCGGTGCTCGTGTAGACGGTGACCTTCCCGTTCTTATCCTTGGACTCGACGTAGGGGATCACCTGGCGCTGACGGTCCGTGGCGATATAGCTGATCTCGTTGTCGAGATACATGTGGGCGTGGATGCCTTCGGTGGCGCCATGTTCAACCCCGCCGATCTTGAGCAGCATGCTGGTCTGAAACTTGGTGTTGGTTTCGTCGGAGGCGAAGTAGGTCTTGTCGCTGAGCTTTTGAGCATAGAAGTGGCTCGGCCAGTGGCACTGTTCGCAGGTCTCGCGTGCCGGGCGTAGGTTGGCGATGGGCGTGGCGATCGGCCGGCTGTACTTATCGAACATCGTCGAATAGACCTGGTAGGCCCCGGAGAACTTCGACTTGACGTACCACGTTGCGCCCGAGCCGATGTGGCATTGGACGCAGGTGACCCGGGCGTGGGGCGAGTTTTGATAGGCCACGTATTCGGGCTTCATCACGTTGTGGCAAACCTTGCCGCAGAACTCGACCGACTCGGTGTATTCGTAGGCCTGGTAGCTCCCAAATGCGGAGAGCGCCATAAAGACCAGCCCCCCAAAGGCGAGCAAGGTGAAACCGCGGCGGTGCTTGGCGTTGTTGAAGTCGATCTGGGGCAGCGCTTTTTCGGGCAGGCCCTTTTTAGCTCTTCGATTGGCCCGCACCATCCCGATAAGGACCAGCAGCACGCCAAGGATGAAGATCGGCGGCAACGCGACGAAAGTGATCAGCCCGACGTAGGGGTTGTCGATCCCGGAAAACGTGTCAAGCAGGAACAGCAGAAAGATCAGGGCGATCACCATCAGCGACAGCACGAAGCCGAAGAGGGACGTCGCGTTGTAGAAAGCGGCGGGCAAGCGGCGCTTTCGAGGGGCCGGAGCAGGGGTCGGTTCACTCATGGTCGGGGTTTTCCTTGGGTCGTTCGCCGGAATCGTCGGGCAACTCGTCGACCGCCTCGGTTGGCGCGAGCGCGCCGAGGCCGCCTTGGGCTTCCAGCCGTTCCAGCTCGATCGGATGCTCTTTTTCCATCTCCTCGCGAGAGATGCCCCCATGCAGCCAGATCTTGCTCATGGGAAAGACGTTGGGGCTGTAGTGGACGTTGTACAAATGCCAGCAAATGATGGCCAGAAGGGCCAGCGTCGCTTCGTATCCGTGGGCGATGAAGGCGATGCCCCAGGCCGTCTCGGATAGGCGGTCGCTGAATTCCATGGGAAACCAGAGCACGAACCCCGAAAGCACCATAACGGGAAGGCCCCAGTATTCGGCCAAATAGTCCATTTTCGAACGAAACGTATCGCGGTCAAATCTGGGCTCCTGATGTGAGAGCCCAAGGTAGTTTTGAACGGTCATCCGAAAATCGGACAGATCTTTTCGCGTGGGGAGCATGGTCCAAGACCGTAGAGACCAGCCGTTCCTTCCCCAGCGAACAAGGAGCCAAACAAGGTGGATGGCCCACGTCGCCATGAGGACGATCGCCGAGCCGCGGTGGACCAAACGGGCGCCTTCCAGTCCACCAAAGAGCGCCATGATGCCTCGGGCGAAGTCGGAATCGGCAAATCGGAGCGGCAGCCCGGTCGCCATCAGCAGCGTGATGCTTGCCATAAGCAGGCCATGTTGGAGCCGGAGCCCCGCGCTCATTCGGGCGATCATTGGCGCGGCGTTCTGGCGTGGCGCCTTGGGCCGCACGAGGTAGGCCGCATAAGCAAGCACGAGGAAGCCGATGGCGGCAAACCCCAGATAACGGACGCCGGGCAGTTTAAGCGCGGCCATCCCGATCGCCGCGACCAGGGCCACGAAGCTGAAGAAGATGAACCATGCCGCTGGGCGGCCGCATGCAGGTGGCGTTTTGCTTTTCAAGACCGTCTTGCGAAGGTCGAGCGCCACGTTGGCGAGCATAAACGTAATCGTGCCGAAAATGAGCACTTGGAAGAACAGCAGGACGCCGGCAAGGATCGGCGTTTCCTTCATTTTCAGGCGAAGGTGGTTGGC
>CAYONY010000046.1:0-2264 GCA_964405415.1 uncultured Fimbriimonadaceae bacterium
GACGACGGTGCCGGCGCGCCTGTATTCGAATCGGGAAGGGAAGTTGGCGCTCGTGATCGAAGGCAAGGTCGAGAACGTGACCCGGATCGTGAGCCAGGGGCCGATTGCCTACTACACGATGTCGGCGGCCCAGCTACAAAGCTATATGAAGGATCGAGAAAGGGATCCAACCAAGCCGATGCCCCCGGCGGAATCGGCCGTCCTGGCGATCAAAGGGTGAACTCGATCATCCGTTGAGGGCAGGAGCATTCCACGCCACCGGCCTTGGCGTACATCCGCCGCGCAGCCGCGTTCTCGTCGTCGGTAAGCACCCAGGCACATGTGCACCCAAGCGTTTGGGCGTGGTCCAAAAGGGCGCGCAGCAACGCGGTGCCGATGGCTCGGTTCTGGTGGCTCGGCGCGACGCCAACTTCGTTCACGAAAAGTTCGGGCGGCTTGTCGGGGTGGAGGTAGTGAACGCCCGAGGCGAACCCAACCACGACGCCTTCATCAATCGCGGCCGCCAAGTGATGGCGAGGGTCGTTCAGGAATTCCCTGGCCCATTCGATCCGGATCGGGAAATCGAAGACGTCGTCGGCGATCCGCTGCAGCACGCTCGCATCGCCGGGGCCGAGAAGTTTAATCGTCACAATGACCGATGATTCCGATGATTTTGAAGGTTCCTGCGAGATGCTCAAAGCTGAACGCCGAGTTCTTCGATGAGCCGCTCGAGGTCCTCTTCCGAATAGTAGGGCACCGTGATTTCGCCGCCCCTGCCGGATGGTTTGATCCGGACGGTCGTGCCGAGCTTTTCGGAGAGCGCCTCTTCGATGCGCATCATGTCCGGGTCGCGCAGCGCCGCCTTTTTGCCTTGGCGCGGCTTGGCCATGGTGGCGCGCGCGCCCGATTCCGCTTCTTTGGCGCTCAGGCCTTGGCGGACGATTTTGTCGTAGAGGGCGAGCTGCGCCACTTCGCTTCCCGCTCCGAGGATGGCCCGGGCATGGCCCTCAGTGATTCGGCCCGCCGCTAGCCCCTCCTGGATCCGGGCGGGAAGGCGAAGCAAACGCAAGGTGTTCGTGACCGTCACGCGGGATTTCCCAACCTTGTCCGCGACCTCTTCCTGGGTGAGCCCAAACTCATCGACGAGCCGCCGGTAGGCCCGCGCACACTCGAGCGGCGCGATGTCTTCCCGCTGGATGTTTTCGATGAGCGCCCACTCCAGGGAGTCTTGGCGCCCCGCCGACCGTACGATCACCGGGATCGTGGCCAGCCCCGCCAATTGGGCCGCGCGCCAGCGGCGTTCGCCGGCGATCAACTCGTAGGTGCCCTCGGTGAGCGGGCGGACGATGATCGGCTGTAAAACGCCCACTTCGCGGATCGAGGCGGCCAAGTCCTGCAGGGCTTCGTCATCGAAATGGACGCGCGGCTGGTTCGCATTCGGCCGAATCGCGCTGACCGCGACTTCACTTGGCGTCGCGTCGGCTTGTTCGCCAATCAACTGGGCCAGACCTTTGCCTAGTGCGCGGCGCATGTTTCGATCACCTCATCGACAAATTCCATATAGGCGCCGGCCCCTTTGGAGGAGGGGAAGCGTACGACGGCCGCCTCGCCGAACCCGGGCGATTCGCTGAGCCGGACGTTTCGCGGGATCACCGCATGCGCGACCTTTTCGCCGAAGTAATCGCCGATCTCTTGCTGCACCTGAAGCGTCAGCCGGTTGCGCGGGTCGTACATCGTCAACAGCACGCGCGCCACGCGCAGGTTCGGGTTGATCCGTTTGCGAACCACGTCGATGGTCTTGACGAGTTGGCTGAGCCCTTCGAGCGCATAGAACTCGCATTGCATGGGCACCAGCACTTCTTCGCTCGCGGCCAATATGTTGATCGTGAGCAGCCCAAGGCTGGGCGGCGCATCCAAGATGATCCAATCGTAGCGATCCCGGATGGGAGCCAAAGCGTCGCGAAGAATCAGCTCCTTGCCGACCGCGCTCATCAGCACCGGCTCGGCGCCCGCCAGATCGAGCGTGCTGGGTATTAGGTCAAGGTTGGGCCGAACCCGCAAGATCGCATTCTCGATGGTCTTGGCCTTCTCGGGGTCGTCGACGACTTCGCAAAGCACTTCGAAAAGCGTGTCTTCGAGCCGAGTTTTGTCGGCCCCGAGGCCGGTGGTGGCATTGCCTTGGGGATCGCAATCCACAACCAGGACGCGCTTGCCGCGCATGGCGAGTCCAGCGGCGAGGTTGACCGCGGTGGTGGTCTTGCCGACCCCGCCTTTTTGGTTGACGA